>SLMS01000070.1 GCA_007133495.1 Candidatus Sumerlaeota bacterium
ACCAGCAGGTAGTCGAACGAGAAGAGTATCGGCACATCGTGCAGCTCGGGCCGGCCTTCGAAGAAGAACGAGTACTCCCGCGGCGTGCCGCCAACCGGCAGGTGGTCACCCGTGCCCGTCGATTCAACATTCACGTAGGCGCCCATGTTGAGCGTCGCGTCGTTCATGCGCAGGCGGAAGGCGGGCGTATCGGGCCGCTCCGCGAAGGTGGCATTGGAGGCCACCCGGCCTGTCACCCTGTAGAGCCGGTCCTCCTCGATCCGCACGGCGCCCGCGTCGTCCTCCGGCGAGCCCCAGAAAGAGAAGTAGGTGTTCGTGGCCGGGTCCGGACCCACCGACGGGCCGGAGCGCAATCCCCTGTCCTGCAGCATCTGCGGCGCGGGGAAGTCCGGCACCGTGCGCGCAGACCAGCCCACCGTCGAATTGCGGAAGTTCCATGTCCGCTCGTGCCGCTGGTCCGTCAGGCCACCGGTCAGCGAATCCACCACCACCGAATCGAGGATGAACACCGCCTGGTCCGCGTTCAGCCCGCCGGTGTTCAGCACGTCGAAGAACAGGCGGAAGCGCGGCTGTCCCTGCGGCAGCGTGAAGTAATGGTCGTACGTCTTGCCGGTGTTGGGTGGGGCGACGCTTCCCGCATCGCCGGAGTTCACCACCAGCACCTCCGCCCGTTCGTTGTCCCCGGAGTTCATCCGCAGGCGGAATGTGGGCATCACGGCCGCATCAAGCTGATCGGAGCGCACCTGCGCCCGTGCCCGGAAGAACGAATCGGGGCCGGTCACCCCCACCATCGGCCGGTCGCCCATCCGCTCCCAGGCGCCCACCACGAATTCGGGCGACTGGATGAAGCCGAAGGTGTTCTGGTTCTCGCGCGTGCCGATCAGCAGGGCTCCGGCATCCGTGGAGAAGGTGGGCGATTCGAAGCCGGGGACGGGGGAGAAGGTCCACCCCTCGGCCGTGGTCTGGAAACCGAAGTTGTGCCGGTTGAGCGCCGAAGGAGTCGGCGTTGGCTGGGGAACCGGCGAGATGCCGTAGCGTTCCGCCACCTCGTCCAGCGCCGCGGACGCCATGATCAGCCCATGCCCGGACACCGGGTCCAGGCCCGGAGCAGCTCGCCGGCCGTCCACGTCGATCGCCGTTTCCATCAGAATCTCCCGGATTTCCGCCGGAGAGAGAGAGGGCACCATCTCCTTCATCAGCGCGGCGATGGCCGCCGCGTTCGGCGCCGCCGCCGACGTGCCGAAGAAGTTCGGGAAGCCGTCCGGCTGGCCGGCAAAGCCGTTCAGGTCGAGCGGCCGGCCGAAGAAGGTCGTGTTCACCCCGTCCACCGCCGAAATCTCCGGCTTGAAGCGCACACTACCCGTATAGTTGCCCGCCGTGTCGAACGAGACGGGAATCTCGCCACCAAGCGAGCTGAACGGTTCGGGGTCGATCCGGTTCGTCGGGCCGAAGTTCGTGTCGAAGTTCGGCGTGCCGTACCATGGCACGGCACCAACCGCCAGGGCTCCCGCCGCGGCCGCGTGGCCCCAGATGGTTGGGCCGCCTGTCGTGCTCAGGTCCGTGTTGATCCCCTTGATCTCCGCCAGCGTGTCGAAAAACACCACGCGCACTTCAAGCGGCGTCTGCGGGTTCTGCGGGATGAAGGACTTGCGCCCGCGGACGTGGTCCACCGCCAGATAGACAGTCTTCGATCTGCTCGTCGTGTTCCAATAGAACAGGAACTCCAGCGGATCACCCTGTGGGTTGCCGGTCGAGCCCTGAATATCGGTGGACGAGGCCAGCACGCTCGCCTGCGCGCTCGGGCCTCTGTAAAGGTACGCGTCCAGATCGACCTGCGAGCCGCGCCCCGGGCTGATGCTGTCCCATGGCTGATTCCACTGCACGACGATCCGAATGCTCTGTCCGGCCGCCAGCGTGATGGGCAGGAAGGCGCTCCCGGTCGGCCACACCATCAGGTCGTTGCCCGTTGGCGGCACCACACCCGGCTCGTCCACCTGCGGATTGTTGTCCTCGTAATGCACCTTGAACCCGCGGTTGGCCTGGTTGCCGGCGGCGCTGAAGAACGGCACGCCGGAGTCCACCACGGCCTGCGCCGCCTGAGCCACCGGCCCGTCCTGGTACATCGGCTCCACCAGCCAGATCACGTCGTCCACAATCACCGTGGACCCGGCATCGCGCAGCGCCAGAATCCCGTCCGCAAAGGACGATTCAGAGATGAACGCCGTGTAGAAGGACATCGCGGCCCCGGGGGCAATGTCGTGGACCAGCTCGCCCATGCCGGCGCCTTCGTCCGAAGCGATCTCGAAGTCATCCTCTAGTATCTCCTGCAGAATCTGCACTTCTGCGGGCAGGTCCCCCGAGTCCTGATTGCGGGCGTTGCGCAGGATACCGGACTGGCCCGGCCCCGGGGTGGTGGTGGCCTGCCGGACGCCGGGGGTAACCGCAAAACTGTCCGAAAGAATCCCCACACGCTGCCCCGAGCCGTCCAAACCGTAGCGGTTGCGCCCGAGGTCCACCTCGTGGGCCGGCACCGCCTGACTCGTCGTCAGGCCGCGCGCTGCGGAGGGCTGGAACGAAGCCCGGACCCGCCGCACACTGTCCAGCGCCGCCAGCTCCCGCAGCCCCGCAACGTCCTCAACCTCCACCGACAGCCGGTTCCACTGCTCGCTGCGGTGAATCACCCGCAGCCCCGGCAGGTCGAACTCCGGATCGGTGACCGAGGCACCCTCCTCGAGGATCACCTCCACGATGACGCCGCGCTCGGTGCGGTGGAGTATCGTCGGCGCCAGGGCTTCCTTCAGCCCCAGGCTCTTGCGGACCTCCACCTCCTCGTGCAGGTCCAGCAGAGCCATTCCGACCTTCTCGTAGCCATCGAAGGCGGTGTACTCCGCCAGCCGGGGATCGCCAAACAGCGGCGCCGCAGCAGCAAGCCAGACCGCCAGCGTTCCAAGAACAAGTGACCGAAGTCCTCGTATAGGCCGAAAAACACGATGCATCATCGCCCGAAAACCCTTGTCATTGAAGTGGTTGCAAAAGGGAAAGAACCGTCTTTCAGGGTGGTTGCGACCATACCTTGCACGGCGAAGAAGGGCACAAGCGGAACTTCCAAACTGTGCCGGATTTTGACGCATTCTCCCGCCGTGGACAGCATGGACAGACCGGCCGGCATCCTCAGCCCTGTGCATCCTCCAGCGCCGCCCGGAACTCCCGCCGCAGCGCCGGCACCACTTCCCGCTCGAACCATGGATGCCGCCGGAACCACAGGATGTTCCGCGGCGAGGGATGCGGCAGTGGGAAAAACTCGGGCAGGTACTCCCGCCATGCCGCCACCGTCTCCGCCATCGTCCGTTTGCGCCGCGGCCCAAGGTGCCACGCCTGCGCGTGCGTCCCCGCCAGAATCGCCAGCCGCAACCGTGGCATCAGCTCCAGCAACGGTGGCATCCAGAGCGGGGCACACTCCGGCCGCGGAGGCAGGTCCCCCCGCGTGCCCTTCCCCGGATAGCACAGCCCTGTCGGGATGATGGCGATGCGTGAAACGTCGTAGAACTCCTCCCGGCCGATCCCCAGCCACTCCCGCAGCCGGTCACCGGAAGGGTCGTTCCAGGGGATGCCCGTCTCGTGAACCCGCGTTCCCGGGGCCTGCCCGGCAATCAGCACCCGCGCCGATGAACTCGCCCGAAGCACCGGGCGCGGGCCCAACGGAAGGTGCTCCTCGCACACCCGGCAGGCCCGTACGCGGGCCAGCAACTCCTCCATCTTCCGCTCCGCCCGGCCAGCCGTCATGCTTGCACGCGCCGATCTCCGGGAGCGCCGATTCCGGGAGGAATGGACAGCGTGGAGGGCATGGACACTTTAGGTACCACGGGCGGCGTGGATTGTCTGCACTGTGGATGCACGGACACCCCTCCTCCCGGGACGGCCAATTTGCCGATTGGCGTGTCTCCCCGGAACGCCACTGGCCACTCAGACGCCTCCCCGTCCCAGCACCTCCCTGACCTTCCGCCGGAAGAGGCGCACCACCTCCTGCGCTTCTCCGTCCCGGTCGCTCGACGCCATGCCGTCCATCCGCGAGAGCGTATCGTCGAAGAGCGCCTTCTGTTCCAGCAGCGAGGGACGTTTTTTCGCCCCGGACAGCGATTCCACGGCGAAAATCCGCACAAAGTCCGCCGGCGTTGCCAGCTCCCGCCCCCTCTCGCTGCAATCGAGCAAGATCAACTGCCCCGCCCCGGCCATCCCTTCCATCGCCAGGTTGAACGCCAGACGGCTGCGCACGGCCACTTCCGAGTGGTCGGGCTCCAGCGCCACGGCATAGCGCAAATGCCGGTTTGCCTCCTCACGCCGTCCCGTCGCCTCGCACGAGCGCGCCAGCAGCAGAATCATCCACGGCTTCACGCCGGCGCGCTGGGGGTACGTCTGCAGGTGCGAGACCGCATCGCGCCACTTGCCCCGCGCCACGTACCACGCGCCCACACCTCCCCACAGGACCGCATGGCTGTCTATCTCGCCCCAGTGGTCGGTGATCCAGCGGCGGACCTGGCCGCTGCGCCCCGCTTCGTGGTAATACGTCGAAAGGAATCGCGCCACCGTGCGCGGATACCGCAGCGGCTCGGCCGAGACCATCTGCCAAAGCTTGCGCAGCGGCCCGTGCAGGTGCCGGGCGCCGAACCGCTCGGTCAGTTCCAAGAGAAACTCGTCCGGCACCGGGTGCGCCCGCACCAGCTCCAGCATCTCCTTGTCCGCCTTGTGCGGGTCGCGCGCGGTGTATAGCACGCGCAGCAGCTCGCGGTGGAAATCCGCGTCCGCGTCGGGTGAGAAGACCAATTGCTGCAACAGCGCCATCCCTTCGGCCTCCCTGCCGGGGGCCTTCAGCAGTGCTTCCGCATAGAGCAACCGCAGGTAGAGCCCCGCTTCGCCCTGCCTGGCGAGCGGGTCGAGCAGCTTGACCGCCTCCTCCGCGCGCCCTCGGTGGAGCAGAAACCGCCCGAGCGCGCGGTTGACCTGCTCATTCTCCGGTTCCGCGCGAACCGCTTTGCGCAGGGAATCCTCCGCTTCCTTGAACTGAAGGCAGCCTTCGGCCGCACGCGCGTTCAGCAGCAGCAATTCCTGATCGTCCGGATCGGCCTCCAGCCCGGTGCGCGCCGCCTCCAGTGCCAGCTCGGGCTTGCCACACTCGGGCGCCCATTCCACCAACCAGCGCCGCGCCCGCCGCAAGCCGGGCTCCCGCGCCAGCGCCGCCCGCACCTCCGCCAGCGCCTCCTCCCGCCGGCGCGTCTTCCAGAAGACCCACGCCAGCCGTTCGGCCGCTTCGCCCCTCTCCGGATAGTAGCGGATGAACTCCTCAAGGAGCCGCTGCGCCAGCGCCTCCTCCCCCTCCTCCACCAGGAGCTGCGCCTCAAGATCGAGCGGAGCATACTCCTCGGGGTGGTCGCGCAGCCGTTCCTCGAGCAGCCGGCGCGCCGCGCGCCGCTCCTCCCGTCCGCCCCGCAGCAACTCCTCCGCGCGGGTGAGAATCTCTTCGAGTGAGTCTGTTGGGTCGGAGTTCCACGTGCCGGTCGTCATGGTGCCACTCTTACCGCCGCGGCCCGGCCAGCCAAAAGGAAAAGCTCGCGAGCCGCGCTACAACTCCAGCACCAGCCACCTCGGCCGGCCATAACCGCTGCCCACCACCGCCGTCGCGATCGGATCGAGTCCGTCGCGCTCCACCACGCCCTGCAGGCCCGAGTGCATGTGCCCGCTGATCAGGTAGCGCAGCTTGGGAAACGTCCGCAGTGCCTCCCCGAGTGTCAGGTTCGCAAGATACGGCAGGGACCGGCACCAGCGTTCGTCCTCCGGATTCGGCTCGTACTGGTCCGCGAACACCGGCACGTGCGTCACGCACGCCACGCAGCTCACCCGAGGATTGTCCTCCAGCGCGCGCATCTGCCGGAGCAGCCGCTCCCGGCAGATGTCCGAAAACTGCGGGTCGGTGTACTCCCAGTCGATGTACTCCGCGTCGAGGCAGAACCCGTCCTTGCGCGCCACGATCCGCTGAAGGTCGCCGTCATCGGCCACCCGCGCACTGTAGTCGTACCATCCCAACGAACCGCAGATCGCTATACCGCCCGGCAACACAAGCGGATCGTTCTCCAGCCAGTGGAAATCGAGCTCCCGCACGATGGCCGGGAGTTGCTCCTCCAAGAGTGCAATACTCGACGTGCCCGGCGACGTCCAGATATCCTGATTACCCGGCAGCACGGCCACCGGGCAATCCAGCACAAGGAAAAGCGCCAGGCATTGCTCGTATAGATGGAGCGGATAGCCGAGGTCTCCGCCCACGACCACAAGGTCCGGCGCCTCCCGGTCGATCCCGGCCACAAACCGCCGGATCGCCTCGGGGCCTGTTGCTTCGAAATGCAGGTCGGACGTGATCAGTATGCGCAATCCCGGAACGCCACCCCTATCGAATTCGGGCCAAGCCGGCACCCGCGCGTGCTCCGCGGAGCCACCACATGGGAGCGCCGATCTCCTGATCGGCAGGCTTCGGGGGCTTCCCGCACCGCAGGGCGGGGCCGCCACCTACTTCGTCCCGGTCACCTTGATCAGGTGGTGCCCGAACTGCGTCTCCACCGGGTCCGACACGTCACCCTCCGCGAGGGTAAAGCACGCGTCCTCGAACGGCTTGACCATCATGCCCTTGCGGAACCAGCCGAGATCGCCCCCGCCCTTGCCCGAGGGGCATTGGCTGTGCTCGCGCGCCGCGTCCTCGAAAGTCTTGTTCCCGCTTGTGATCTCGCCCTTCAGGCGGTCCGCCTCTTCCTTGCTCGGCACCAGGATGTGGCTGGCGCGTACTTCATCGGCCATGAGTCGTCTCCTCTTGCGGGCTCAAAGCCCGTAGCTTGGGGAAGCCAACCTGATCGAAAAACCAGCCGCAACCCTCTTGTGCTCTCCGAATCGGCTCCCAGGGGCTTCTCCTCACGCTGCCCCCAAACAAAACGTCCCCTCCCGGCGAACCGGGAGGGGGCGGATTGGATTGCCGGTCAAATGCCGGCGGGTGATCTGGTGCGGGTGCTTGGGAGGCCACCGGCGGCGACCTCCCAAGCCCCGGGTTCGGGCTTATTCGGGGAAGAACTCCTCAACCGTGAGGTCCTTCAGGATCAACGCGATGGTCGGGTTGTCGTCCGACGTTTCGGAGTACAGGTAGTCGAAGGAGAGGATCAGGTTCTCCCCGTTGATTTCCGGTGGAGCGAAGAAGTAGGACACATAGGTGACCGGTTCGCCGTCCGCGGGAACGTTGCTCTGCCTGTCGCGCGAGTCGATGTTGACGTACGCGGAGGTCTGCAGCGTCCAGTCGTTCACGCGGATACGCACTACCGGTACTTCCTCGCGCATCGGCTCAGGTATGATACCGCCCTTCTCGTCGATGAACACGTCCTCTGGGACACCATCGGCCTCCACCGTAGCGGTGATCCGATAGAGTCTGTTGCCGACGACCTGCACGTTGCTCTCAAGGCCCCAGTAGCCGAAGATCGTCGGTGCCTGGTAGTTGCCGTCGATGCTCAGCATCCGTGCCATCTCCTCCTGGTCCATGCCGCGGATCAGGAGACCCCGCTCATCCACCGAGAACTCGGCAGGAGCGTTGATGAACGGCTCGGCGTCACGCGGCGTGAAGCCGTGGTCCGCACCACCCTCGAAGTTGAGCGACGAGACTTCGACCGGAGTGCCGAACTGGAACTCCTGCGTCGCCGTTACCGAGGCGTAGTCAAGCTCCAGCGGGATGTCCGCATCGTTCTGGTCGTCGAGGAAGTTCAACAGGTCCCAGTTCAGGCGGATGCCGCTCGCCCCCTGCGGGAGACGGAATACGTGGGTGTACTCGCGTCCCTCGGCCGGCGGCGACACATCGCCCCTGTCCTGAGAGTTGATGATCGTCACGTCGCTGCGCTCGAAGTTCTCCGAGGAGGACCTCACGCGCGTGTCCGGCGTCCTGGCGATGTCCTCCGCGCCGCCGGCGATGAGGTACTGCACCACGTAGAGCTGATCTGCACCTGTACCACCGGTGATCATCGGCCCTTCGTGTCCGTCCTTCACCAAGTTGGCCGGCTGTGGCGTGTGCAGCCCGATGATCGGGGACTGCCAGTAGCCGAAGGAGTTGTTGCTGTCCGACGGGACCATCCGAAGCGCGGATGCCTCATCGTTGTAGCTGCCCTCGACCTCGGAGAACGGCGGCATCGGGTTGAAGAACTCCCAGCCTTCTGGGTGCTCTTCGAACTCGAAGCTCACCGACGGTGCCGGAGTCGGAGTTGGCGTCGGGGTCGGCTCCGGAGTCGGAGTCGGCGTCGGAGTTGGGTCCGGCGTCGGAGTTGGCGTCGGAGTTGGTGTCGGGGTCGGAGTTGGTGTCGGTGTCGGGTCCGGTTCGTCCACCGGCTCGATGATCGTCACCTCGTCCGAGTTATCCACCTGGATCGCGAGCACCACCAAGTCCTCGGCGACTCCGCCCTTACCTTCTTCGCCAATTGTCCCGGGGATGTTGACCACGAAGATGTTCAGCGCCTGTGCACCATCAGGCAGCTCGTCCGGGTCCACCTCGTATTCGAGGTTGACGGTGCCGTCGCGGCCAACGTCCAAGCCGATGGTGTAGGTCAGCGACAGGAAGTCGAGCGTGTCGCTTGCATTGCCGTACTCCAGTTCCTCGAACAGCAGGACGGGGTTGGTCGGCTCGCTCAGCTCATAGACGTCCACTCCGGGGATGCCCTCTGCCACGTGGATCGCACGAAGGCGAAGCTGGTTGGGATCGATTCCTTCGAAGTCTTCTTCCAGGATGATGCCTGCCACTGTGCTCGCGCCGTAAGCGGCCATCGTGTAGCTGACGTCCTCTTCGAGTACCACGTCCTCGAGCTTCAGTACGCTCTCCTCGAGCCCTCCGCCGGTCGGGACGAGATCGAAGATGTACGTATCCGACAGCAGCGTCAGGAAGTCCGAGCTGTCCGGGAACCCAAGGTCGATGATCGGGCGAGCGGCCTCGTTCTCGTTCACCACCACGTCGACGTTCTCGGTCCCAGGCGAGAGGTGAATGGCCCGAAGCTGCGATTCGGCCGGATCGGGAATCTCGTCCACGATCGTCAGGAAGGCGGACACGGTGAACGGCGCCGCGTTGCCAGCCAACGTCGCCCCCTGATCAACACCGGGGTGGGCCGCAGCCTCTGCCTGCGAAACGTGACGCACTTCCGACGCAACCACCTCATCGAGCGCTTCGAACTCGAAGGTCATCAGCGGGCCGCTGTAGTTCACCTGTGCACCGATGTTTCCGGTGTTCGTAAAGCCGACCTCCATCCAGCTCGGATCGTCCGGGTCGGACGTGGGCTGAATCAGGTTTGGCCAAGGGCTTCCCGCAGCCGCCTCAACGCCGGAGGTCATAATGCCATCCGGTTCGATATCAGCGATCAGGCCCAGCCTCGAGCTGTCCCATTCGAGCGCGACCGTTCCACCATTGGAGGTCTGGCCTTCCAGCATCTCCAAGTTGACCGTCATGGTGATCGTGTCGCCGATCTCGAAGGTTCCCGTGGCCGGCTCAAGCGAGAAGATCGGCTGATCCGGGCCCGGAGTCGGAGTCGGTGTTGGAGTCGGAGTAGGGTCCGGCGTCGGAGTCGGCGTCGGCGTTGGATCCGGGGTTGGTGTCGGAGTCGGATCCGGCGTCGGGGTTGGGGTCGGATCCGGAGTTGGCGTCGGGGTCGGATCCGGCGTCGGAGTCGGCGTTGGATCCGGGGTTGGTGTCGGAGTCGGATCCGGCGTCGGAGTCGGCGTTGGATCCGGGGTTGGTGTCGGGGTCGGGTCCGGCGTCGGGGTTGGTGTCGGATCCGGAGTCGGCGTCGGAGTCGGGTCCGGCGTCGGGGTTGGTGTCGGCGTCGGTGTTGGAGTCGGGTCCACGCCCTCGATAATCTCGAGTTCTGAGTTCGATGCGGTCGTGTTCGGCAGGTTCGAGGCGACCGAGCCGGTCACGATCTGATCGAAATCACCGGCGTCTTCCTCTAGTATCACCTGAATGGTGGTGGTAGAGTTCGTCGCCTCCAAGGCTTCGAACTGGAAGGCGATGATCGGGCCATCGTGCGTAACTTGGGCACCGATGTTGCCCACGTTCATGAAGCCTGTCTCCAACCAGCTCGGATCGGCGGCATCGGATGTGGGCTGGGTCACGGACGGCCATGGACTTCCAGCAGCCGCGCTGACACCGTCGGTGATAATGCCATCCCCTCCGATATCGGCGATAAGGGCCAGCTTGCTGCTGTCCCAGACGATGGCTGCCGTCCCGCCGTTGGTCGTGTTGCCCAGTGTGTCCAAGTTGATGGTGAAGTCGATGACATCACCGACTTCGTACGTTCCCGAGGCCGGCGTCAGCGAGAAGGCCGCCTGTGGATCGGGCTCGCCGGCGTGAGCGGACGAGAACGTCAGAGGGGCAAAAACCGCAAGTGCGGCTGCCGAGGCCAAAAGCCCTCGGAGCCGTCTTCCGGGAGACTTCTCCCCCCCCCTAATTTGGGGATGATGATTCTTCACGCTCCCACCTCCTTTTTGGAGTGAAATTTTCGGCCGCTCCCGGGGCTTTCCTGCGCTTGGGAGTGCCAGCCTTTCGGACCTTCATAACTGCAATGTCCCACCTGCGGCGCAAGCGGGGAAATGCAAAGTGGCTGCTGCAACCCGGTCAAGTGCAACTCAGTACCTCATCTTCGCTCGAAGGACGTCGCCTGATCTTTACGGCACCTTGTGCGCTGGATTTGCAGCCGCCTACTTGCTGATCTGGCGCTACAATCTACCCGCGGCTTGCAAGCGCAAGGAAAATCAACCCTCCGCCAGCCTAAACTTTTTTTCTCCCGCCTCCTCCCCTGGCACTTCTTCCATCAGGGCTTCCCCGCCCCTGCAAATCCGGGTTGCCTCGCACGGGCCCGGTCACGAAAGAAAAGTGAAAGAATTCACCCCCGGAGCCACCCGACCCCGCCGCCATGCCACCCCAAGAACAGCCCGCACGCCCCCTGAGCGCCCTGCCCGCCGACCTCCGCGAGCGCGAGGTCGAAAAATCGCTCCGCCCCCGCAACACCGCCGAGTTCGTCGGCCAGCGCGGCACCATGGAAAAGCTGCGCATCTTCATCCAAGCCGCCCGAGCACGCGGCGAGGCGCTCGACCACGTCCTGCTCTACGGCCCCCCGGGCCTCGGCAAGACCACGCTCGCCCACATCATCGCCGAGGAAATGGGCACCACGCTCCGCGCCACGAGCGGGCCCGTCATCGAGCGCAAGGACGACCTGGCCGCCATCCTGACCGAACTCAAGCCCGGCGACGTGCTCTTCATCGACGAGATTCACCGCCTCAACCGTGTCGTCGAGGAGTGCCTCTATCCCGCGCTGGAAGACCGGAACATCGACATCCTCATCGGCGAGGGACCCCACGCCAAGTCCATCAAACTCGATCTTCAGCCCTTCACCCTTGTCGGCGCCACCACGCGCGCCGGGATGCTGAGCGGCCCGCTGCGCACGCGCTTTGGCATCACGCTGCGGCTTGAGTTCTACTCCCC
>SLMS01000231.1 GCA_007133495.1 Candidatus Sumerlaeota bacterium
AAGTGGAACCCGCCTGTGCGCAGAGCTGCCCCACAAAGGCGATTATTTTCGGGGACCTGGCGGACTCGGACAGCCGCGTCGCATCGATACAATACAAGGACAGGCGGGACTACGCAACACTCGAACACCTGGGCAACAAGCCACGGACGCGCTACCTTGCCCGGGTACGCAATCTGAACCCTGAACTGAACGAGGCCGAAGGATGAGCACCGCCACAGCCCCAGCAACGGTCCAGCCTCCCATACTGGAGGACAACCTCACCGAGGACCCGCGCCGCCAGCCTGCACTCATCATGGGTAACCATGACTATCAGTCCGTTACCGACAAGGTGTGCGGGCTGGCGGAACGCGACCGAGCTCCTCTCGGGTGGCATATAGCCTTCTGGACGTCCGCTGTCCTTACCGGATTCCTCATGGTTCTCATTGCCTACCTGTTTTGGGAAGGCATCGGCATCTGGGGAAACAATCAGCCTGTGGGGTGGGGGTTCGACATTATTAATTTTGTTTTTTGGGTCGGTATCGGACATGCCGGCACTCTGATTTCAGCAATCCTGTTCCTGCTGCGGCAACACTGGCGCACGGCGATCAACCGGTTCGCGGAGGCGATGACCATCTTTGCCGTGATCTGTGCCGGCCTGTTTCCTGCAATCCATATAGGCCGGCCCTGGGTGATATATTGGCTGGCTCCCTTCCCCAACCAGATGGACATGTGGCCGAACTTCAGAAGCCCTCTGCTTTGGGACGTCTTTGCGGTCAGTACATATTTCCTGGTTTCTCTGATGTTCTGGTATGTTGGAATGATACCCGATCTGGCCACGTTGCGGGACCGGGCAAAGACACGCATCCGGAGTTTCATCTATGGCGTGCTGGCCCTCGGCTGGAATGGGTCGGGCAGGCACTGGCACCGCTACGAGGTCGCCTACTTGCTCTTGGCGGCACTGGCAACGCCGCTTGTGCTGAGCGTGCACTCCGTCGTGTCGTTCGACTTTGCCACCTCGCAGGTTCCCGGCTGGCACTTGTCCATATTTCCTCCGTATTTCGTGGCGGGGGCCATCTTCAGCGGGTTCGCCATGGTGGTGACATTGCTTGTGCCGTGCCGGAAGTGGTTCGGCCTGGAGGATTTCATTACGCTCCGGCACCTTGAGAACATGAACAAGGTGATCCTTGCCACAAGCCTCATGGTTGGTCTTGCCTATCTTACCGAAACAATCCTGGCGTGGTACTCTGAAGACCGTTACGAAATCTTCGCCATGGACAACAGGAAGGTCGGCCCATACGCCTGGGCTTTCTGGACGATGCTTATTTGTAACGTGGTGATCCCGCACATATTCTGGTTCCGCTCCATGCGGCGCAACCTCGTCATCATGTTTATCATTTCCATTCTCGTGAACGTTGGCATGTGGTTTGAACGGTTTGTCATCATCGTCACCTCGCTCCACCGCGACTTCGTCCCCACGAGCTGGCACATGTTTGTTCCGACCTGGGTGGATATCTCGATGCTGGTGGGAAGTTTCGGACTGTTCTTCTTCCTGTTCCTGCTTTTCCTGCGCTACGGTCCGATCGTTTCCGTGGCTGAACTGAAGGCTGAAATGCCGAGTCCGCGAGAAGCTGCAGCGGCAAGGGAGAGACGTCATGGCTGACGCCAGCAACTCCGTGCACTCAGTTTACGGCCTGCTTGCCGAGTTCGAACACCCCGAGGACCTGCTCCACGCTGCGGAGAAGGTAAGGCTCGCTGGATATTCGTCCTGGGACACCTTCACCCCATTCCAGGTTCACGGACTGGACGACGCCATGGGTGTGCGCCGCACCATTCTTCCATGGCTTGTGTTCGGTGCCGGGGCTTTCGGTTGCGGCATTGCCATCCTTTTCCAGTGGTGGACCAACGCCGTGGATTATCCGTTTCTTATCAGTGGAAAGCCGGAATGGAGCCTTCCCGCCAACATCCCTGTTGCGTTCGAGGTCACGATCTTGTGCGCAGCGATTGTGGCCGTTGTTGGCATGCTTTGGCTGAACAATCTCCCCCGGCTTCATCATCCTCTGTTCCGAAGCGAGCGGTTCCGGCGTGCCACGACTGACCGGTTCTTTCTCGCCATAGAGGCAAGCGATCCACTGTTTGACGAAGTTGCCACCCGCAAACTCCTCGAATCTACAAAACCCTCCGCCGTGGAGTGTATAGAGGACACGACATGAGATTCCTCGCCATCATGATCCTGATGACCTTGGCGCTACTGGCTGCCGTGCCTTTTGTTCTGGCGTACCGGGCGCGCTCTTATCCCTCCGGGACGCCGCCGATTCATCTAGTCCACGATATGGATCATCAGGCACGCTACAACCCCCAAGCACGCAGCGACTTCTTTGCCGACGGCCGTGCGATGCGGCCCGGCGTCGAGGGTACCGTCGCCCGCCAGGACGCCGTCGAGGATGACCACTTCCACCTTGGCATTGAAGGGGATTCCTGGGCGGAGGAGATTCCCGTCGCTGTTACGGCCTGGTTTGTGGAGCGCGGTAAGGAACGCTATCAAATATACTGTGCGCCCTGCCACGGCTACTCCGGCCACGGTGATGGCACCGTAGCCGAACGCGCCCGTGAACTCGGCGAGGAAATGTGGACTGACCCCACCTCCCTTCACACCGACTCTGTCCGCGCCGAACCGGCCGGGTCCCTCTATAACAGTATTTCCCGCGGCGTTCGTACCATGCCGGGGTACGGCTACAAGATTCCGCCGGAGGACCGCTGGGCGATCGTGGCGTATATACGGGGCCTGCAGAGGAGCCAGAATGCCACCGCCGGGGACATCCCGGCGGAGGAACGTGAGCGCCTGCGGCAGGCCGTTGCGGAGGTAGATTCATGACCGCCCATGCCTCGTCCGCCCCACAATCTCCGGCAGGCCTCCGTCTCGGCCCCCTCTTTCCGGTTCTCGTGAAGGCCGGAGGCATCACCGCTGGCGTGGGGCTCCTGCTCGCCATTGTTGCGGGGCTCATGGCCGGAGATCAACTTGTTCGTTTTGCTCACTCCTACCTGCTTGCCTATACGTTTTCCCTGAGCCTCCTCCTCGGTGCCCAGCTCTTCGTTCTGATTCAATACCTCACCGGCGCCGGCTGGGCCACGTCTATACGCCGCATTCCGGAAATACTGTCGGGGTTGCTTCCCGTATGGTGCCTCCTCGGGCTGCCGCTGCTCTTCTTTCTTGGACACCTTTACCCGTGGGCGTCACCCGAGGGGCCGGTTGGCGCCCACGGACCCGCCGAAGGATTCAAGGCGGCCATGATGACGCCTTTCGCTTTCGGCCTCCGGCTGATTCTTTACTTCGCTGTATGGAGCTTCTTCGGGTACTACTACCTGCGAAAGAGCGTTGAGCAGGACAAGACCGGGAGCGTCGAAACGACGCTTCACCTGCAGCGGCTCAGTCCGGTTGCCACCATCGTGTGGGCTCTCAGTGTTTCGTTTTTCAGCTTCGACGCAATCATGTCGCTCGATGCGCACTGGCACAGTACGATCTTTGGAATCTACTTCTTTTCCGGCTGCATGGTTGGCGCCCTGGCGGTGATAGTGCTTCTCACCTGGTTCCTTGAGCGGTCAGGGCGCATTCGGGGTGCGGTGAACGTGCATCATTACCACGACCTGGGCAAACTCCTGTTCGCGTTCAACATGTTCTGGGCCTATATCGCATTCTCGCAGTACATGCTGGTCTGGTACGCGAACATCCCGAGTGAGACGAGCTGGTATGCCGTACGCCTGCACGGCTCCTGGCAATGGGCAGGCCTGCTGCTGTTGGTGGGTCATTTTCTCATCCCGTTCCTTGGCCTCATGTCCCGCGGTGCCAAACGGAGGCCCGGACTGCTTGTTTTCTGGTCAGTCTGGCTGCTCGTCATGCACCTTATAGACACGTGGTGGCTGATCGTGCCGCCACTGAGTCCCGGGCAGATCAGTTTCTCCTTCACAGACCTGGGATGGACGATTACCTTTATAGGGTTGCTGTCTGCTGGCTTCGGCTACGCCGCCCGGCAGGTGCCGCTGGTGGCCGAACGTGACCCCAGACTACCGGAGGCCCTGACTCATGCCACGACCTGACCGGCCCCAGCCCGCATGGGTATTCCAGACGGCCATCGTGCTCGGCGCCGTCAACCTGTTGCTTCTGACCACACTCACGCTGACGGTTTTTTTTGCCGCCGCTGAGCGGGAGCGTCAGCGCACAATCATGGAAGACACCCCCGGCCAGGCATACCCGGGCTACGTCGAATTGCGGGACCGCCAGATGGAGCGGATATCCACATACCGCGTTATCGATGAGGAAGAAGGATTGTATGCCATTCCCATCGATCTTGCCGTGGAGCTTGTAGTCAGTGACCTCACTCCCACAGAAACCAGTGCGGCGGAGCACCACTGACAGCGTTCCGGGCCCGGCCCTTCCCCGAGCAGTATTGCCAAATTGAGTCGTGATACCCGGAAGGCGGGAAGCTATGACTCCGCTGGCCTCGTGTCAGGCACATGGCCGCCGGAGTAGTCATCCAGGCCGGCAGCCCTTCGGCGTTGTAGAACGTTGGTGGTGACGGCGCGGGTCAGTCTGCGGTGAGGGAAATTGTGTCTATCGAAGCCTCCTTGAGGGCGAAAGCGACGATGGGGAGGCATTTCAATAGAAGAGCCACGCGTCCTGGACACCCTCGACGGTGATGGTGACGGGTTCGCCGGTGAGGGTGGCGAACTCGCCGAGGGCGGCATCCACGAAGCTGGTCTGGGGGCTGTTGACAGCGGGCGTCAGCACGAGCTCGCCGGGCCCCACAGTGTAGATGCCCAGGACACCCAGGATGGCCGGTTCGGTCGTGGCCGTGGAGGCGAGGCCGCCCAACGTGACGCCCATGCCGTTGCTGCGGGCGCGGAGCGCCGCCAGCACGGGGAAGTCGGTGTTGTTGACGTAGGAGGTGGTGAGCCGGCCGACCGAGAGGCCGTCGAGTTCCACGAGGACGCTGGCCGCGAGCAGGCTTGCATCCAGTCCTTCCACGACAACGGCGACGTCAATGATCTCGCCGACGCGCGCTTCTGTTTTGGTGGGAATCAGCGTTACGAGGCCGTTGCCGGTGCCCTTGTCGAACAGGCCAGGTCCGGGAGAGTCCTTTGTACAGCTCTCGTCCATGATGGGGCAGGGCGGGCCACCGCCGTACACGAGTCCGAGATTCGCACCGACGGTGAGCAGGTCGTCCTGGGTGACGATTCCGTCGCCATTCGCGTCGCCAAGTCCCCTGCAGTCGTGACATGTATAGTCAGCACCGAGACGATTGTGGACGATGACCATGTCCAGGGCATTGACGACCATGTCGAAGTTGGCATCGCCCTGGTAGCCGATAAACGGGTCATTCTGCGGCAGGTTTGGATCGGTGCCGTCTTCGAACTCCTGGCTGTTTGTGTGGCCGTCTCCATCGGGGTCCCCGTCGCCGTCCTCGTCGAGGTGTCCGAAGTGGAAGAGCTCCCAGTCGTCGTCGAGGCCGTCGCCGTCCGTGTCCGTCATTGGTGGGAGGGGGGCAAGGCCGCGTGAGATGAAGCCGAGAACGCGGGCGGGAAGGGGGTCGAATCCGCATCCATCGGGATCGACGATCACGCGCAAGGTCACGTCAATACCATCCGCGAATCCTTCGGAAATGCCGGAGAGGCGGTACACCTGTCCTCCCGCGGCGAGCAGGTAGCCTGCCGGATCGTTGTATATCTGGCCGGAGAGGTTGGTGGTCCCGTCACCCAGTGAGTCTATGAACATGGCGGTCTGCTGGGCGACGATCTCGATCAGGTCGGTCCGGACGTTGTCGGGGATTTCGTCCTCGTCCACCTCGCGTCCGGCGAAAATATCGGCCAGCACTTCCATCATGTGGCGGCTGCGGGGGAACGTCCAGAAGCGGTGATAATCGTTCACAAGGTCCACCATGGCGGGTGTGACGCCTTGGACGAGCTGCTGGTGGAGTTGGACCTCGCTGCGAAGGCCCCGGAGACTCTGTATCTGCGCGTCGGAGGGCCCGGTACCGGAGACGCCCGGGGCGAACGCCGCGCCGAGGGCCGCCTCGTAATGCCGGTTGAGAAGGAGCGCCTCGACGGTGCTCGCCGGGGTGAGGTCCATGCCGGGCCGGACCTGGAATATCTGGGGCTCGTAGGCGGCGCGGTAGGCGTCGCGCCAGTCGGCGACGGTCGAGCCATCCGCACAGAGGTTGGCAAAGTCTATACAGAGGGGCTGGGGCGGCACGAGGCGGAGCAACATGCGGCCGCTGGCGTCGCTGGCGCGGGCGCGAACATAGCGGAACTGATCCGCCGGCAGGCGCATCACGTAGTTGCCGTCTCCATCCTGGGGAGCGGAGAATGGCTGGCCGCCTGGATCGACGGAGTCCACCCGCCATTCATCGGGGTAAGGGCGTTCAGGGAGGCCGGTAGGTGGGGAGCTGCCCTCGGAGATGTTGACGGTTTCCCCGCTGATCAGCTTTTCGACCGTGGTCAGGTTCGGCGCGACGGGGGTGTCGTCCGGGTCGTTCGGATTGGTCTGGCGCAGGTTCTCGTCGTAGTCGCTCCATCCGTCGCCGTCGGAATCATGGAAGAGAGGCGCCACGTCCGCCGGGCCGAAGCCGGTGATGCCGCGGACGACCTCGTCCACGTCGTCGAGCATATTGTTATTGAGATCGCGCTCGGCCTCGAGGGGATCACGCCCAAGCTCGATCTCGATCAGGTCCGGCAGGAGGTCTCCGTCCGTGTCATAGCATGGGGGGAGCGTCACCTGATAGACGGCCGTCTTCGGGAGACCATCGCCTCCCGCCATGACCGAGGAGCCGCTGAAGGTGACGGACATGCCATCGCGGATGAAGATGCGCTGGCCCGTCCACTCGGTCTGTGGACCGCCGTCTATCGAAAAGTGTATGACGGCATCGGGATAGGGTGAATGGAAGCTGATGGCGCGCGTCATTGCGTGGATGCCGCCTGGAGGATCAATGGAAACGCGGACGGGGTCGAAGGCGCCCGAGGTGCCGAAGTAGCTCGCGGCCAGGCGGGGTCCGAGCTGGTTGATGGCCACGGTGGCTGGAATGTTCAGGCTCTGGTTCACGGTGGTATTGGTGAACGGCCCGAAGCCCGTCTCCTGGTTGGGGAGCAGGCGCGAGACGCCGACAGTGGCGCCGTTGTAGGGCTGCACGATGCCGCTTGTATAGCCGGTCACCTGGTGCGTTGCCAGGACGTGGCTGTCCGGATCGTCGGGGAAGTCACCGTCGTAGAAGATGATGTTCGCAACGGGGGGCGCTGCGCCGAGCATGAGCCATGAGCCAGCCAGGAGGGCGCCGAGGGAGGCGCGCGATCTCATTTCTCTCGTCATCATCTCAGGCAGCTCCTGTCGGTTTGGCTTTTCCCGTAGTCTTCCTGTTTGTCACTGGGGAATCAGGGCGAGGAAGTCATACGGCCCCCAGAGGCCCAGTATCTCCCTGTCCAGCGGGTCGAATGTCATGACGTAGTAGCGGTACTGCGCCGCCTGGACGACACCGGTGGTGTCGAGCACCCAGATGTTGTGCTGGCGGACAGTGAAGAAGGGGTCGTCCACAAGGCCGTTGGTCATATTGATGGTCTCGAGGAACGGTGTGACGGCGACCCACGGCTGGCCGGGCTTGTCGGTCCGTTGGCGCCAGAGCATCAGCGGCGGTTCGCCGTACTCCCAGCTGAACTCCTGCGAATTGTTCGTCACAGGTACCAGGACGCTGCCGTCGCGGAGGAACGGATCGTAATGCACCAGGTCGCCCATATAGACCTTGTCTATCACGGGAGGCAGGGGACGCGGGGCCCAGCGTAGGACTCCGTGCGGGGGGGCGCCGATGTCCATGTTCTCCCAATGCACGCTCAGCTTTCGCGTGCCATAGACACTCGATCCGGCATGGGGGACCGCCTCGATCTGGATTTCGTATTCCACATTGCCGTCAATGAATCCGCCGAGCCGGTCAATCGTGCCGGTGGTCATCTCGAAGATGCTGGTGACCTCATCGTAGAGGAAGTCCGGATTGGGAGATGCGGAGCGGGCCTCCGCAACGGAGAACTCCAGCGGGAAAGTCTCCACCGCGAGGGCCTGTGGGTTTGGTGGTGCCTTGGGGCGGATGTGCACACGGTAGAATTCGATCGCGTCGGCGGGGCCCTGCCAGCGGACGCGGATGCGGCGCTGGCTTGGAATGTTGGCGCCGAGGGCCTCGGCGTCGATCGGGGCCGGAGGGGTGACCTGTCCAAGGAAAATCACGTCCACCGGGAGGTAGTGTGGAATGCCCGGGTTGCCGTGGACGTCGAGCGCGACGAGTGAGTAGCGCACCCGCGCGAGGGACTCGGGGTGATAGTCGTCCTGGAGCTGGACGGTCGTCCCGACGCAGTCGAACTCGCGCACAAGGGTCCAAGTCCGCCCGCCGTTGACGCTGCGAAGGAGGCGCATCGAGGTGGCGTCGCCGGGGCATTCGGCCTCGAACTGGATGGGTGGCTGGTTCATGCCGGGGATCGTGGTGCCGGTGACCGGATCGAGAGTGGTGATATTGATGCATTCCTGGCGGACGAAGTCGATGTCCGCGTCAAGCGTATAGACGGGCCTTGAGGAGCCAGCGGGCGTCCAGCCGTCGGGGGGGGGAATGTCCACCACTGCGGTATGCTCGTCCGCGGTGGACAGCTCGAAACGGTAGACCGGCGGCACGCCCTCGCTGAAGTCGAGTGCCAAGGGCCCGTCCGTACCGTACACCGGCCCCCTCGCGTCGAGGTTGTACTGGCCGATGAAGACGGAAAGCTCCTCTCCGCCGGTTCTTGGAGACGCCGGATAGACACGATAAACACGGACATGGCTGGCGAGGTGATGGAGGCGGTTGAAGACGAAGAGCGGCTCCCATGGCCTGGTCGTGCGTTCGGGCGAGACCGCGACGCTGCCGGTGATGCGCGGGTTGGAAATGATGCGGCAGACGCGGGAAATACCCGTCACGAACGGCCCCTCCCAGTCGTCAATGACGCCGAAGACTCCCGGACTGAGCGCGCTCTCGTTGCCGTGCACGTCCACGGCGGAGATCGAGTACCAGAAGATGCGCTCGTGGTATCCTGCGCCGATATCGGTGTCTATATATCGCAGGCGTTCTGCGCCGGTGGGGAAGTCTCCCACGGGAATCTGGGCGATCCTGCCTTCGGTCAGGCCGTCTATCGGGGGGAACGGCCCTGTCCAGCCGGCGTTGCCGTACTCCTGATAGCGATACACACGGTAGAACCCGAGGTCGTCATCCACGTCCTCCACGGGCAGCCAGGAAACCTCAAGTGCGGGTTGGCCGTTGTGCGTGACAACGTGGACGTTCACGCCCCGGGGCATGTCGGGCTCGAAGGTGTCGCGCACCACGGCGATGAGAGGGTCGCTCGGTTCGCCCTCCTGCCCGAGAAGATCGCGCGCGACGGCGAAGTAGGTCATGACGTCGCCGACGGTCAGCAGGTCATCATCCGAGCCGGTGTCGAGCCAATCGCCGGAGTCCGCGTAGAGATAACTCTGTCCGGCTTGCTCCCCCTCGATTGGCGAGGGGGCGAGAACCGGCACATCGTTGATGCGGACCAACTCATTCCGTACCGAATCGAAGGTCTCACCCGCCTCAAGGAAGCGTGGGAGGCGGTAAACATTGTAGCCGAAGACAATGTGGCGGTCTGTCGGGTCCTCGATGGGATCCCAGTTCAGGAATATCTTGCGGTGGTTGCCGCGGGCCGGGGTGACGCCGTCGCGCCCGAGAAGGAAGACTTCCACTAGTTCCTGCGGTGCGGGCAGGACGTCTATCTCGCTCGCGTCAATGGTAATGAAGCCGAGCGGGTCCACCGGGTTACCGACGGAGTCACCCTGCCACAGCTCGTAGGTGAACGGCCCCATGGCCGGGTCCACGTGGTCCAGGTAGGCCTGGCCCTCGATCATGGCAACGCAGTAGTTGTATTGCGCCGCAAACTGACGGCGCGCCCGGGCGGAATCGCCCGGGCCGGCGGAGTCGAGGAAGTCCACCAGGTAGTGCGCGAACTCCTGCGGAGAGTTGCCCCACGTGCCGTAAACTCCCTCCAGGATGTTCTGCATGTCTGCGCGGGCGGCATCCGCACCTGGAGCGTAGAAAATGGAGTGGATGAGCGCGGGACTGCGGCTCTTGCGGACCGCGGTGATGCGCTCACGCGTGCCCTCGTTGTCGGTACGGTAGATGACGGCGGTTTCAAGTGGGACGAGGTCATCCACGGAATACCATCGCAGGAGGACGCGGCGTCCCTGCGCCGCGTCGCCTCCGATCACGCCGGTAAAGAAAAGAGGCGTGATCATGGGCTGTTCCTGAGCAGGTGCCGGGGCGGCGGGGGAGAGCGGCGCGCCAAGGAATCCTCCCGCGGCGGCGAGCAGCCCGCCGCAGACCGCCACGAGCACCATCAGGCGGGTGCCAGTTATCATATCACGGCTTGCATTTCGCATCGTAATCCACGCTCCAGGAGTTGTGATAGAGGACCGAAGCGTATAGCACGCACGCCCAGCATCCCTTGTCGGACCAGACATCATCCACGGTGAACCACGTCTCCGGCTTGCACCAGCCAATGCCCCCGGCCAGCCATCCGGTTCCCTTGAACTTGAAGCCGCTCGGGTCCTTTGCCCCGATCAATATCAGTTTGCCGCGGACGGAGATCAGGCAGAGCGCCTTGCCCCACACGCCGGCAGTCAGCTTGCCGCCCACGGAGGGGCCCTCCAGGAAGAGCCAGAAGCCCGCTCCGGCCGTGGCGCCGATTTTCAGCATGCAGGAATAGTCGAGGATCGGGATCGCCGCCTCTCCGAAGGCGTAGATGCCCGTCACCACGTCCTGCGTGATGACGCCGTCTATCTCCGGGTCGATGCTGGAGAGAAGCTCGATCGCGTTGCAGGTGCGGCCGAGGAAGATGCCGCCGCGCATGGCCACGTCGTCGAACACGATGCCGCCCCGGAAGGCGATATATACCTCGTTCAGGCCCACGCCGGTGGCGAAGTAGGGGGAAAGCACCTGCGCCGCTTCGAAGTTGATGGACCCCTGCGTGTCTATCGCGCCGCCGATGTCCGAGAGATAGAAGGTCTCCTGCCCCTCCAACTGGTTCAGGCGCAGGAGCAGGGAAATTTCCTTTGCGGTGAGTTTTCCTCGCGGCACCCGGATCGGTATGTCGAAGACGGATATCTTGACGCGGATGGATTCCTGGCCGGCGGGCGTCCCGCAGACGGCACCTGTGCTGTTGTTGACGAACCGCTCCATGTCCAGGGCGCCGCGGAAGCCGAACTCGTCCGGCGCCGCCAGTTCGAACGCCGCGTCCAGCCGGAGCCGGTCCATCGTCGTCTGTCCGAAGACGGCGTATCCGGCTATTTCTGCGGCCTTCACGCCGACCACGTCGTTGAACTCCTGGGTGGCTGTGTCGAGGAAGCCGCCGATCTCGTCGAGGTAGGCCTTCAACTGGTTGTTCAGCGTGTCGAACAGGCCGTTCACGATGGCTTGGGCCTGGGCCTTGAGCGGCTCGAACAGCTTGAC
>SLMS01000110.1 GCA_007133495.1 Candidatus Sumerlaeota bacterium
GCAAAAGCTTCCCCATGTTGGTCATCGCCTCGCCCTGCTGCCCGTGAGTCACCGCCGCCACGGGGATCACCCGCACGCAGCCGACCTTCGCCGCGCGCGAGACCACATAGTGCACGCCCGTTTCCGTATCGCACACAGGGCTTGTGTTCGGCATGCAGTAGATGGTCGTGAATCCGCCCGCCGCCGCGGCCCGGCAGCCGGTCTCGATGGTTTCCGCCGCCTCGCCACCCGGTTCGCGCAGGTGCGTGTGCAGATCGATGAAGCCGGGGACAAGATGCAGCCCTTCGGCATCGAACACACGGTCGTCCTTGTCTATACGCAGGTCCGGACCGAGGTCCTCCAGCATCCCGTTACGGATGGCAAGGTCCATCTTCCCGTGAAGCCCCTGCGATGGATCGACGATGGTGCCGTTACGGATTACCGTTCTGCTCATGCCCTTTTGCTCCCTGCAAGACGTAGAAGACCGCCATCCGCACGGCGACTCCGTTGGTGACCTGCGTATTGACCAGGGCCTGGGGCATGCGGAGCACGTCCCGGGACACCTCCACGCCCTGGTTTACCGGCCCCGGGTGCATGACAATTGCCTCCGGAGGGGCATGGCGCAGTTCGGCTGCGCCAAGACCGTACAGCATTCTATACTCTTCGAGCGAGGGGAAGAGGTTCCTCCGCTGGCGTTCGAGCTGAATGCGCAGCAGATAGACAATGTCCGCGTCCTCCAGCCCCTCGCGGAGGGTATGGACGATTTCCACGCCGAGCTCCCGGAACCGGTCCGGCACGAGCGTCGGCGGGCCAACCAGCACCACCGAGGCGCCCAGCTTGTTGAAAATGAGGATGTTCGACCGGGCCACGCGGCTGTGGAGAATATCGCCCACGATGGCGATGCGCTTGCCCTTGAGCGCGCCGAGCGCCTCGCGCGCGGTGAAGGCGTCGAGTAGCGCCTGGGTCGGATGCTCGTGCGCCCCGTCCCCCGCGTTCACGACCGAGGCCTTGACCGCCCGGCCGAGGAAGTGCGGCGCCCCGGAGCTGCCGTGCCGCATCACAACGTAGTCTGCACCGAGCGCCTCGATCGTCTCCACCGTATCGAGCAGCGCCTCGCCCTTGTTCACGCTGCTCGTTGCGACGTCGAAGTTGATCACGTCGGCGCTCAGCCGGCGGGCGGCCAGTTCGAACGAAGTGCGCGTGCGGGTGGAATTCTCAAAGAAGAGGTTTACCACTGTCTTGCCGCGCAGGGTTGGCACCTTCTTGATCGTGCGGGTCACCACGTCCTTGAAGCCCACGGCGTTGTCGAGAATGAGAAGCAGGTCCTCGCGCGTCAGGTCCTCAATGCCCAGCAAGTGCCGGTGGTGGAAGGTGGCGGGCGGAGCTGTCTTCATTGACCGGTGTGGGCCTCCTTGTGTTGGGACCCGGACGGCGAGTTTCTCTCACTGGGGTCGCGGGTGCTGAACTCCATGAATCTGCCGTTCCGGCGTGGCCGGCCTTCGGGGTATCGTCCGGTGAAGCAACTTGTGCAGTACTGCACCGTCTTGGGCATCGAGCGCATCAGGCCCTCCATGCTGATGAATCCGATCGACTCGACGTCGAGGTAGTCGCGGATGCCCTCCACGTCCATGATGTTGGCGAGCAGGCGATCCTCGTCCGGCGTGTCGATGCCATAGTAGCAGGGGTGGCGCCATGGCGGGGCGCTCACGCGGAAGTGAATCTCCGCGGCGCCAGAATCGCGGATCATGCGGACGATCTTCCGCGCGGTGGTCCCCCGCACGATCGAATCGTCCACCACCACCACGCGCCGGCCGGCCAGCACCTCCCGCACGGTGTTGTACTTCATTTTGGCGCCGAAATCGCGCATCTTCTGTTCCGGCTCGATGAACGTCCGCCCCACGTAGTGCGACCGGACGAGACCCACCTCCAGCGGCAGGCCCGAACCCACGGCATAGCCCAGCGCTGCCGCGTTCGAGGAGTCCGGCACGGCGATGACCACGTCCGCCTCGGCTGGATGCTCGCGGGCCAGTTCCTCGCCGAGGCGCTTGCGGAAGTGGTACACGCTTCCGCCCGCCGCCTGACTGTCCGGCCGGGAGTAGTAAATGAACTCGAAAACACAGAATGACTGGTTGGCGGGCTCCAGCACCTGGCGCGTGTCCACCTCCCCCTTGCGGAAGTCCATCACCTCGCCCGGCTGCATCTCGCGCAGGTACGTCGCCCCGAGAATGTCCAGCGCGCAGGACTCCGAGGCCACCACCCATGCATCGTTGCCGAGGCTTCCCACGCACAGCGGGCGGAATCCATGCGGGTCCTTGATCGCGTACAGGTCCTCGTCGTGGAGCATCGTCATGGAGTAGGCGCCACGCAGGCGCTTGAGCCCGGCGGCCAGCCCCTCGCGGAAGCCTGCCTTGCGGTGCTGTGCGATCAGGTGAATGAGCAGTTCGCTGTCGGTGGTACTCTGGAAGATGGCGCCGTTGGCCTCCAGGACGCGGGCCAGCTCGTCGGCGTTGGTCAGGTTGCCGTTGTGCGCGATGGCCAGGTGCCCACCGCGGTAGTTGGCGCGCAGCGGCTGGGCATTGTGCATGGCGCTGGTGCCGGCGGTGGAGTAGCGCACGTGCCCGATGGCGCTTCTGCCCTGCAGGCGGTTGAGGGCGTGCTCGTCAAAGACGTCCGCCACCAGGCCCTGGCCCTTGTGAACGTTGATGCGATTTCCGTCGAAAGCTGCAACTCCGGCGCTTTCCTGACCCCGGTGCTGAAGCGCGTAAAGGGCAAGGTAGCAGAGTTTTGCCGCTTCGGGATGGTTGTAAATGCCGACCACACCGCAGCCTTCCGGCCCGCGGCGCGCAAAGTCCTCAGCCGTGAAAGCGGTCAAGTGGGGCTCCGTCCCGGTGAGTAAGGAGGTTCCGGCGGGGACTGCGGGCCTGTGGCCCCGTCCCGCTGCCAGACAGGACTCTTCTCCCCCCAAGCCCCGCAGTGCAAGGGCTACGTGGATGGCAATGCACCGATTGGACGGCATGGACGCTGTGGACGATGGACACCGCTCGATCGTCCACACCGTCCACCGAGTCCACCTCGTCCACCACACACCCGCCCGGCCTGACCCTCCGGTTTCCCGTTGCGCTTGATCCGCCGCGGTCCGGAGCTTTCCCCGGCCCGGGGGGGTCCCCCCCTCCGCACCGATTTCATCCACCTCCGGAGAGCCGGATGCTCCAACGCGTGGCTCTTCCCTCGGAAGAGCGCGACCGCTTTCTGCCCCGGCTGACAGTCCTCGCCGCTGTCGTGGCGCTGACGTGGCTCGCCATCTTCGCCGTCCGCATGGCCGGGCCATTCATGATCACCGACAGCGACCAGCAGCGCCCGGCCGCCTACACGCTCGACGTGATCGTAAACGGCAACTGGACCGTCCAGCGCGACGATACGGGCGACGTCGCCTCCAAGCCGCCGCTCTACACCTGGGTCATGGCACTGGGCGTGATGGCGCTCGGAGGGGAACTCAACGAGCTGACGCTCTACCTGCCCGGGGCGCTGTCGGTGCTGGCCCTTGCGCTGATTGTGCTCTTCGTGACGACGCACTTTTCCGGCAGGGGAGCAGGCCTGATCGCCGCACTGGCGTACCTGCTGGCATGGACAGCGTTCCGGCAGGTGTACCTGGCGCGGACCGACGCGCTCTTCTCGCTGACGGTATTCGCCGCGGCCCTGTTGGTGTGGATGGCTGCCACGCGCCAGTGCTCCTGGTTCTGGTTCTGGGTGATGGCGGCGCTGGCCACTCTCACGAAAGGGCCGCTCGGGCTGCTTTTGGCGCTCGGCGGGCTCGTGGCTTTCCTGTGGCGAAAGGACCTGCCGGAACTGCCGGAACCATCGGGCCTCGCGCGCTACCCGCTTGCGAGCCACGCCGCCGGGTTTGCTGTCTATACGGTGCTCTGCGGCGGGTGGTTCCTGCTCGCATGGCTGGACGCGGGGCAGGCCTTCATCGACAAGGTGATCGGGCAGGAACTCGTCGGCCATGCGGTGGAGAGTTCCGGCGGCCAGCGCCCCTTCGAGGGCTTCTGGAAGCAGCCGCTCTACTTCCTCAGCCGCTTCCTTCCCTGGTCAGTGGTGACGTACTACGCCCTTTGGCGTGTGTTCTTCCGTCCGGCGGGGGACCCGCGCGTGCGGCTTTTTCACCGGTTCATGGCACTCTATTTCCTGCTCGGCCTGACGGTCTTCTCCGTCGCGCCCCACCAGCGGGCGGACCACCTTCTGCCGTTGCTTCCCGCGGGGGCCATCCTTGCCGGAGTGGAAGTGGCCCAGTGGCTCGACGCGCAGCGGCTGCGCACGGCCTTCCGGTACTATCCCGCGGTGCTGGCAGTTGTGCTGATCGGCGTGGCGGCCTTTCTGCAGTTCGGCTACGGCAACTCGCGCGATGCCCGGCAGACCGCCGAAGCGCGCATCGCCGCCGAGTGGATTGAGGAAAACCTCGGCCGCAACTTCCCCATCATCCACACCGATGGGCCATTCGCCCCGCAGTTCTTTCTCAATACAATGTATCAGCGCCACAGCTTCGAGCAGACGTTCAAGGCGGCTGTCCTTCACGAATACCCGACCTACTACCTCGTCCGGGATAGCGGCGAGATGTGGTGGTGGCTGCTCAGCAGCGGAACCGGGAATCCGCACGACCGCGGCCTAGAGTGGATCGCCCGCCTGCCGGACGTGGCGGAGCCCGGCTTCTACATTATGGGCGACCATCTCGAAACCACACCCCCGCGCGAAGTGGTCACCCTGATAGACAACGTGCGCGTCGAAATGGAAGCGGTGCGGTTTATGAATGCGCGCGGTCACGACATGGTGTTCGAAGCGCTGGAGGACAGCTCACGCGTGCGGGTGGAGAACCTGGGCGGCATGCCGCAGCAAGTGCGCCTGGAGCTCAGGCGCAGCAGTTCTGTCTATACAGCGGAGGGCACCCTGCAGCATGGGGAGCGGCTGACCGTGGACATCCCGGACGGGGAGCGATAGCCTCTCAACGAAAACGGCCCCCGCGTGGGCAGGGGCCGGTGCATGGCGGTTCGGGGTGCCGGAGAGTCCGGCACTCAGACCATCTCGACGGCCTGAATCTCGGGGAGTTCCTCCATGATGCGCCGCTCGATGCCCATCTTGAGCGTCATGAGCGAGCTGGCGCAGCCGCTGCACGCGCCGTGCAGTTCGATCCACAGCGTATCGTCCTCAATGCGGCTGAATGTCACGTCGCCCCCATCGGCCTGCAGGTAGGGGCGGAGTTGTTCCAGGATTTCCTTCACGCGGGTTTCCGTCTCTTGCGTAACAGGCATGGACGCCTCCTTCTGGCTGAGTTACTCGCTGCGGGCCGCAAGTCGTGCAGTTCCCGCGCACTCGGGCCAAAGTGCAGGTTTTGGGCCAACGGCGTCAACGGCGAGGTGCCGGCGGCTACTCCGAGTCGCAGACTTCTTCCCAGGCGCCGTACTCGAGGGGGGAGCCGGTTTCAAGAAGCGACTTGAGGCTGGAGAGGATGGCCGGCCAGCCATGGCTGATGCTTTCGAGCAGGCTGTCGTCGGGCTCGAAGTCCTCGTGGGTCACCGTCAGCATGACCGTCTCGCCCAGCGGCTTGAGTTCGAACGTGACGCGGGAGCGCAATTCAGGCGCTCCTTCGCCCCCTGGCCGGACACAGAACGTGTAGGCCAGCGTCCGCGGCGGGTCGAAACGGAGCACCTCCCCGTGCCAGTCGTGCCCGCCGTCCTTCCTGCGCATCTCCACCGGGGCGCCCTCCTCCCAGACCGAGTGGATGGTCCGGTTCCCCCAGTAGCGGCTGGTGAATTCAGGAGAGGTGAGTGCCTGCCAGAGCTTCTCCGGCGTGGTCGCGATGTAACTGCGATAAACGAACTTTGGCTTACTGGCTGCCTTCATGGTGGGGGTCCTCCAGTCCTTTCTTGAGTTCACCGAGGGCGGAGAGCCGGCGGCGGTCGTACTTGGACATCCAGCGCCGCTGGATGTCGTGGATGGGGACGGGGTTCAGGTAGTGGAGCTTTCTGCGTCCGCGGCGGACGGTCACCACAAGGTTGACGGCTTCGAGAATCGCGAGATGCTTGGATACGGCCTGCCGGCTCATCTCCATGCGCTGGCACAATTCGCCGAGGGTCTGGCCGTTCTCCTCGAACAGCCGGTCGAGGAGCTGTCTACGCGTCTGGTCCGCGAGGGCTTTGAAGACACTGTCCACGTGGTATCGCCTGGTCTCGTCCTTGGGGCGAAATATGCAACTTGTTGGTTGCATGTCAATCGCAAAGGCGCTCCCTTTCGGTTTCCCGTTGACCTGCGGAGTTCTGGCGCCAGTCTGCCGGACACCGCTCGCGGACAGGTGGCCGAGCGGCTGAAGGCGCACGCTTGGAAAGCGTGTAGGCGGGTAGTCCCCGTCTCGAGGGTTCGAATCCCTCCCTGTCCGCCATCTCTCCCGAAGTACACGACATCCAACGGGCCTCCGACCGGCCCATGTTGGGAGCGCCAATCTCCTGATTGGCGTTTTTCAGTGGTTGGTGGACTGGATGGACGAAGCGGACATTGTGGACGGAGTGAGCGTCTTTGTGGCCGTGTGCTGCCACTGTGCTGGCCGGCCCACCCCGGGAGCGCCAATCTCCCGATTGGCGTTTTTCCCCGGCAGGCGCACCTGCACCGCGCACGGCAATCACCCTGGCAGGCTGCTGCCACGCACGCACAAACCGGTTTGAGATCAGAAAGAGGTGTCTGGCGGAGAGGGGGGGATTCGAACCCCCGATACGGGTTTTGGCCCGTATGGCGGTTTAGCAAACCGCTGCCTTCAGCCACTCGGCCACCTCTCCGCAGGTTCCGCGGCAGCGGAGTCGGCACCCTTGGTTTGGCCCGGGACCAAGTCAACGGAAAACCCGGCATTTTGGCGGGTTGCGCACCACTGACCGGCTCACGGCCCTTCTGCGCGCGTCCCTCGTGTACCGGAGTCATTCATGTGCCGCGCCGTGCCGTGTACCGTTCGCCGGTGGTGGTCTCTTGGGGAAGAGGGGTGTCCGGCTTGCGTGAGGCCAGCGGCACGGTGACGTAGAACGTCGAGCCGCGCCCGGGCTGGGAGTCTACCCACACCTCTCCACCGTGAGCCTGAACCAGGTGCTTGACAATGCTCAGGCCAAGACCCGTCCCCCCGGCCGCCCGGGAGCGCGCCTTGTCCACGCGGTAGAATCGTTCGAAAATCCTCTCCTGGTCGCTCTTCGGGATGCCGAATCCCTTGTCACGAACGATCAGGCAAACGCTGTCCGACTGGAGCCGGCCGGAGACCTCCACACGCGACTCGCTGTCGGAGTACTTGATCGCGTTTTCGATCAGGTTGATCAGGATGCGCTCGAGCGAGTTCCTGTCCGCCCGCACCTCGGGCAGGCCCGGTGGGAGGGCATTGGAGACCCTCGTTTGCCGCTTCTCCGCCTCCTTGTGCAGCGTGGCGATGGCTGTGGCCACTGCCGGATAGACGGCAATCGGCTCGAACTGCATGACAGCGGCCTTGGACTCGATGCGGGAGAGGACGAGCAGGTCCTCGATCAGCGCGTCCAGCCGCAGGGCGTGCTGATGAACCACAGAGAGGAACCGCCGGTAGGGCGGCTCCTGGCCGTCCGGGTACGGCTCCAGGCACGTCTCCACGTACCCGCGGATGGCGGCAAGGGGGGTGCGCAATTCGTGGGAGACGTTGGCGACAAACTCGGTGCGGACCTGTTCTGCGCGCTTGCGTGAGGTCACATCGAGCGCCGCAAGAATGACGGCGGTTTGCCCGTCGGGTTCGCGGGTCGGGGTCAGCGTCACCAAAATGTCCCGGGGCGGCGTGGTACCCAGAGGGAGTTCCACCGTGTCGGCCTTTGCCTGGATGGCGGCCGATTCGATGGCCTGCTGGAGTTCACGCCATGCTTGGCCGGGGAGCGTCCCGGGGCCGAACTGGCCGCCGTCGCGCGCGCGGAACATTTCGCGAAAGGTGCGGTTTGACAGAAGCACCCGCCGGTCCGGCCCGAGCAGCGCCAACCCCTCGGCCATTTCGTCCAGAAGGGCTTTGCGGACCCGGCCCTCCTCCAGCGCCTCGTGGCAACGCCGGAACGGATCGTCTCCTCCCTTCTGGCCCTCGCCTCCGGTCACGGCAGCCAGGGATTCCCATTTTGCGAGGCGCCGTTTCCACTGAGCTGAGCGCCGCGTCCAGAGCCACCACGCAGTGGCTCCGGCCAGCAGGAGGCCGGCAAGGAAAGCGAGCATCATGTCGAGGTCGATCATGGGCAGGTCCCGGCGGGCGGTGCACTTCCGCTCTGCCGGTAAGCATCGCCGTAGCACGGACTAAATCAAGGAGACATCCTCGCCGTTCTCATCCCCGTTGTCCTGCCTGAACTCGGTGAGGGAGCCGCGCGGGCCGTCGGCGAACCGGTATCCGGCGCCACGGATGGTCTCCACGTAGGCGGCACCGGCTGGCCCAATCTTCTGCCGCAGGCGTTTGATGTGAGTGTCCACGGTGCGGTCGGTGACGTTGTGGACGTAGCCCCAGACGTGCTCGAGAAGATGCCGGCGGCTCAGGACCTTCCCCCGCCGCAGGAGGAGTTCCTGGAGCAGCCGGAATTCCGTGCTGGTCAGCGTCACCGGCTCGCCGTCGATAAAGACTTCGAAGCGCTGGGGGTCGAGGCGTATGGGGCCGAATTCGAGCGCGTCCTCTGGCCCTTCGCGCCGGGAGCGGGCGCGGCGCAGGATCGCCTTGGCCCGCAGGGCCACCTCCCGCGGAGAGAACGGCTTGGTCACGTAATCATCGGCGCCGAGTTCGAGACCGACGACCCTGTCCACCTCGTCCACGCGCGCGGTGAGCATGATGACCGGTATCGCCTCGGTGCGGCGCTCCCTGCGCAGGCGGCGGAAGACCTCCAGCCCGTCCACGTCGGGGAGCATCAGGTCCAGAATGATCAGGTCCGGCACAGTCTCGGACGCGAGCGTCAGCGCATCGGTGCCGTTCAGCGCCTTGATGGTGCGGAAGCCCTGGCGCTCGAGGTTGAACGCCACAAGGTCCGCCAGGTCCTCCTCGTCATCCACCACCAGGATGGTGTCCGGGCGCGCGCACTCCTCCTTGTCGTGGTTGGGTGAGGGTGGCTTGGGTGAGCTTGTCATGATACCGGAATGGCTCCCGCTGGCGATGAACTCCTGTTGTTGGGATGGCCACCGGCGCCTGTGGCGGCAAGCGGGGATTGCCTTCGCAACGAAATTGCCACATGAACGCCGCAGAACGGATGGCCTGACCGCAGATACTGGCCACCGGGCGCCAACCACTGGCCACCCCCCGGAGGGAGTTCCCTTGCCAGCGTCCGCTGCCAATCCTAGCCTTCCCCATAGTGGTCTCCCTCTTGGGCGGAAGGCCAGCCCGGCAAGGGGATGTTTCTCCTGGAGTTTGCGATGATTCGGACATTGAAAATTATGCGGTGGGGGATACTCCCGCTGGTGGGGGCGATTGCGGTCTTTTCGTGGCAGGATGCACCCGCCTCCGGTGATGACTGGGAACCCGCCTGGAGCATCGAGGTTGCGCAGGATGTTACCGATCCCGACGTTCTCCCCCCCGTCCGGGAAGAGCCCGAACCCGAACCCGAACCCGAGCCGGAGCCCGAACCCGAGCCGGAGCCAGAGCCAGAGCCGCCCGCCGAACCGGAGGAAGCTCCGGACGAGCCCGTCGATCCCGACGCGGAACCGGACGAGGCCGCACCCACCCCCACTACGCTCGGCGATTACGATCTCACCGTCGATCCGACCTCCCGCATTCTGCGGCTGCACCCCCGCGGGTTGCCCAACCGCCAGGACCACACGGTCATCGTCGGAGAGGAGTTCCTCACCGATATTTCGTTCCGCAACGAATCCATGCTCCCCTTCGAGCAAATCCGCATCTTCCTTTCCTACAACCCGAACATCTTCCGCCCCGTGGCGATCAACGACCGGCCAATCGCGGACAGAATCGCCGGTGAGCCGGCCGCAGAAGTGGACGACGTGTTTGGGATGCTCCTCTACGAGGCGGAGCTGGACGAGCCGGTGGCCATGCACGACACGCCGATCCTGACCGTGCGCTGGGAGGCGCGCCAGCTCACCGTCGGAAGCCGCATCATGTTCGGGTCGAGGGACGACTACTTTACCGCCCTCGTTGGCGACGGGCGCGATCTGGTCGGCAATCCCCGCGTACCCGGCGACGGAACACTCGGCATGACGGTCACCGTGCTGCCCGAGGACGAACGCGAAGCCCAAGCGATGCTCTCCGACCCGAGGCTCTACACCGGCACGGACGAGCGCATGGGCGGTGTCTATCTCCGCCTTGTTCCCCAGGAAGAGCCCATCGTCGCGGGCGAGCCGTTCCAAATAGATGTCGTGCTCGACAACCGCGCCTTTTCCGTCCTCGACGGGTTGAGCTTTCTCATCAGCTACGACACGGAACTGATCGACATTATCGATGCGGACCACAACAACTGGATCACCCGGGGGACCAACATCCTCGACGGGAAGTTCCGGGAGGACTATCCTTGGGCGTTCCATATAGATAACACGGTGGACAGGCGCCGCGGCACAATTTACTACAAGAAGGGCACCCAGGACGCGGAAATGACCCGGGGACGAGTGGGCACCGTCGCCCGCATCTACGCCGTGGCACGCCGGCCCACACGAGGCACGGCGTTCCGGTTTGAGTTCAGCCCGCGCCCCCGAACCAAGACCACGCAGGCTGTCTATAACGGCATCAATGTCCTCGGGGAGATGCAGGTGCCCGACGATGGAGCCACCGGGGTTGTGGTCCGCGTTCATGCACCCCGCGAGAACGACACGGTGGGGAATTAGGCCGGCCGGTCCGGACAACGGTAATGGCGAAGAAACAGAAGCAGCCCAAATTCAGCAACGAGGTCCGCATTCAGAACCGCAAGGCACGGTTCGATTACGAGGTGCTGGAAACCTACGAAGCCGGCATTGAACTGACCGGCTGCGAAGTGAAAAGCCTGCGGCTTGGCACCGCCTCGCTTGTGGACACCTACGCCACGCCGCGCGGAGAGCAGCTCTTCGTGCGCGGCATGCACATAAAGCCCTATGAGCAGGGGCCGTTGGAAACACCGGACCCGACGCGCGAGCGCCGCCTTCTGCTCCACCGCAGGGAAATCGGCCGTCTGATCGGCCTGACGTCACAGAAAGGCTACACACTCGTGCCCTTGCAGCTTTATTTCAACGACCGCGGCTGGGCGAAGGTGAAACTCGGCGTCTGCCAGGGCAAGAAAGCACACGATAAACGCGAAACGATCAAACGGCGCGACATGGAGCGCGAAATGCGCAGGGAGTACAAAACCCGATGATTCGTCTTTCACTTTTCCCCGCTCTCCTCTGCACCCTGCTTGCGTTGGCGCCCGCTCTGGCAGAGGCACAGTTTCAGCAGGACTCACGCGAGTCGAGCCAACGCCGCCTGCCCGGCGCTGTCCAGGCCACCAAGCAACAGCGTCTGGAGATTCTTATGCGCC
>SLMS01000199.1 GCA_007133495.1 Candidatus Sumerlaeota bacterium
CACCCGGATTCGAACGTCCGGCTGGCGCGGCGGAATTTCCTCGACCGTATTGGCGTGCCGGAAAGCCAGCTCGTTCTCCCCAAAGGCGGGGCGGACGACCTGGGGCTCGAAGCGGACCGGTTGACCCACCTGCTGCACGAGCGCTGCCGCGAGAAGGACGGGCCCGTGCCGGCCCTCGATCTCATATTCCTCGGAATGGGGAGCGACGGACATACGGCCTCGCTTTTCCCCGGAACACGGGCGGTGGACTCCCGGACAATGGGGTATGAGGCAAATGAGGTTTACCAACTGGACACAATGCGGCTGACTCTGACTTTCCCGGTGCTGAACGGCGCACGGTCGATCGTGATGCTCGTGACGGGACAGGGAAAGGCGCAGGTGCTGAGCGAGATTTTCTCCCACCCGGGGAGAACACCGGCCTACCCGGTGGAGAACCTCCCGCACGACAGGACAACATGGCTGCTGGACAAGGCGGCAGCCTCCGGCATTCCGGAAAACCCGAACGTCTAGACATCCCCACTCTTTATCATCAAGGATTTCCCGGCTTATGAGCCTCAAAACACGAGACCAGATCGAGAAACAATACAAGTGGGACACCGAGTCCGTCTATCCCTCCACGGAGAGCTGGGAAGCGGAGTTCGGAAAGCTGGACGAGTTGATCAGGCCGCTCCGCAAGCTGAAGGGGAAACTGAACACGCCGGAGAACGTGGCGGCGGCCCTGCGGGCGGAGGACAAACTGGGCGAGGTGCTCTCCCGTCTCTATCTATACGCGCACATGCTGGAGGACGTGGACACCTCCGCCGGAGAAAATCAGGCGCGGATGGCCCGGATGCGGGCACGGTACGCGCAGATCGCCGGAGACCTCGCATGGATCAAGCCGGAGATTCTGCTCCAGCCGGAAAAAACGCTCTCGCAGTGGCGCGATCACGAGGCGCTGGCGCCGTACCGGCGGACGCTGGAAGTGCTGGTCCGCGAGAAACCGCACACCCTAAGCGTCGAGGAGGAGACGCTGCTCGGGCTGGCGAGCGACGTGCTCGGCAATCCCTATGAAGTCTTCGGAAAGCTCACCAACGCGGATCTCACCTTCCCCCCCGCTGCCGATTCGGAAGGCGTGGAGCACGATGTCACCAACGGCACTTTCTATTCGCTGCTGCTGAATACCGACCGGACGCTGCGCCACAATGCATTCTCCTCCATATACAAGGTCTATATGGACCACAAGAACACGCTGGCGACGCTGCTGTCGGGAGTGGTCAAGTCCCACAACTACATGGCGACGGTACGCAAGTTCCCCAGTTCGCTCGAGGCATCGCTCTTCGACGACAACATTCCCGTGAAGGTGTACAGCTCGCTCATCGAGGCCACCCGCCAGGCGCTCCCGGCCTTCTACGAATACGTGGACCTGCGGGCACGCCGGCTCGGCCTTGGTACGGATATCAACATGTGGGACTTCTACGTTCCCATCGTTCCCGAGGCAAAGATAGACGTTTCCTGGGACCAGTGCCGCGAGTGGATCGTGGAGGCCACGGGCCCGATGGGGGACGAGTACCTGGAGGGTGCCCGCACCTCGTTCGAGGAGCGCTGGTACGACGTGTTCGAAAACAAGGGCAAGCGCAGCGGGGCGTACTCCACGGGCGCCTACGGGCAGAAGCCATTCATGCTGCTGAACTACCATGGAACCCTGGACGACGTGTTTACCGTGGCGCACGAGCTGGGGCATTCGCTGCACACGCTCTTCAGCCACCGCAACCAACCGATCCGGTATGCGGACTATCCGATTTTTCTGGCCGAGATCGCGAGCACGACCAACGAGGCGCTGCTGCATCACTATCTCCTGACGACGACGGACGATCCGCGCCTCAAGGCGTACCTGCTGAATCACCTTTGCGATTCCTTCAAGGGGACGGTCTACCGCCAGACGATGTTCGCCGAATTCGAGTGGAATATCCACAAGCATGTGGAATCGGGCCAGGCGCTCACCGCGGACTGGCTCTCCGAGTATTACTATAAACTGAATTCGGAGTACTACGGCCCGGGAATCACGCCGGACAAGCGCATCGCGAACGAGTGGAGCCGCATCCCGCACTTTTACTACAACTTCTATGTCTATAAATACGCCACGGGGTTTGCAGCGGCGCAGGTCTTCGCCAAGCGCATCCTTGAAGGCGGGGAAGGCCGCGAGCAATACCTCCGCCTGCTCCGCGCCGGCAGCAGCCGCGATCCGCTGGACATCGTGCGCGACGCGGGAGTGGACCTGACGGACCCGAAGGTTCTGGAGGAAGGTTTCGGGATATTCCGTCAGTCCGTGCAGCAACTCGACGGATTGCTGGACGAGATTGAAGCGGCAGCCTCCCGCTGACGGCGAGATGATAGCCACTGTATACCCACCCTCCGGGCCGCTGACGGGCGACCTGGAACCGCCGTCGTCGAAAAACTTCACGACGCGTTACGTACTGGCCGCCTGCCTGGGGGAGGGCCGCAGCGTCGTCCACCGGCCTGCCGTGCAGGACGACGCCGTGGCGCTCGTCCGCTGCGTGCGGGACATGGGCGCGGAGGTGACGGCGCTGGACGCACGGGGCCGGCCGGTTGACTATACAATAGACAACGCGGCGGCTGTGGACAGGCTCGAAATCCACGGTTTCGGCTCGCGGCCGCGGCTGCTCCACCCGGACAAGCCGCTCAACCCGGGCAACGCCGGCGCCGTGTTCCGCATGTTGCTGGCGGTGAGCGCGCTGCTGCCGGAAGTGCGCTGGGAAACGGAGTATCACGATTCGCTGGGCAGGCGGCCGCACGGGGATTTGCTGGAGGCGCTGCGGCAGCTTGGAGTTGAGGTGGAGGCCAATGGAGCGGAGGGCCGGCTGCCGATCGTTCTGCGTGGCGGAGCAGACCGCATTCGCGAACACGTGCAGCGCGTGCGCCGCG
>SLMS01000011.1 GCA_007133495.1 Candidatus Sumerlaeota bacterium
ATCTGCTCCGCGTTCGTCCCGATGATCATGTCCAAGTCGCCGTCGTTCTCGACGTCCACCAGCTCCACCGCAGTGCCGGGGAATGGCGGGTATTCCGGCGGCATGATGGCCGACTGGGTCACGTCAATCCAAGTACCCACCGTTCCAAGTGCCTCCTCGTTCGAGAACACCTGCACTGTCCCGCCCGAGTCTGTAACAATATTGTAGGGGATATTCCCCGCCGCGTCACTGACCAGCACGACGTCCATGCTCCCCGAGCGGTTCAGGTCACCGGCAGCAATGTCCTGGTTGCGGAACTGGCCAAGACCCACCTCGTCGTCCAGCGCGTCCTCTATGGCCACGTCAATAGGGCTTTCCAAGTCGAGCTCGTCCGGAATGCCGCCTATCGGGGCACTGCGCATCATCTCGCCGGTGTTGAAGGTGGGATCGAAACCTCCAAGTAGGACGCCGTTCTCCCCGCGGCTCACGAAGTTGAAGCTCGCCCGTCCTCCCGTGGCAGGGTGGCGTGAGAGACGGAAGTTGGGGTTCGCCGTTGCCGAAGAGGTGATGAGGATATCGGCGAAACCGGAAGCGTAGGTGTCCGCCAGTGTCCCTCTGTAAGACGTCTGGGAGGGAATGGTGACCAAGGCCTCCATGTTCTCCGGATCGTCGAAGTCATGGGGATCGCCCTCGCGGGCACCAATCAGCCCAGGCCAAGGGTTGTTCGGAAGCGTCACCCAGTTCTCAAACCCATAGTTCTTGTTGTAGAAGTATCCGTCGGGGACCCCCGAGACTATGGCGCCACGAGGAGCCGGAGAGGCTGCCGTGAGCACTCCCAGAACCCTGTTCTCGTCCAGGATGTCCATGTTGATGAACAGGTTGTCCTTCCCTTCGAACTGGGTGCGCGGGTTCGGAACAACCGGGATGGTGTCCGTGATGAGGTTGTGCATCACGTAAATGTCGGGTCCATACACACCGAAGAAATTGGCCACAAGCACACCGAACGCGTCGAAGACCTCGTCGTCCCGGTTGTCCCACGCGCGGGGGGGCTGAGGGGCATCAAAGGCATTGTCCGGGTACCCGGGAGGCATGCGGTCAAGGAACGCCACGTTGGGTGTCGCCAGCGATCCACCGCCGCCGAACAGCCCGTCCAGCCCGAGCGTCTCGTCCCGGAACCAGAACGCGTCCCGCCGGCGCTCGAACGTTCCCACATCCTCAGGCACCACGTCGGGGTTGAGAACCTGTTCCACTTGGTCCGGCGCCCCCTCGATGAACTTCAGGAAGGGGTCCGGCGTCCCCCGCGGGATGCGGTTGCCGTTGGGGTCGGTCAGCTCGGCCCTGCGGTTCACAAGAAGCCGCACGCCGAAGCTGTGCCGGTTGCGCTGAGGCTGGAAACCATCCAGGTCCGGCCGCGTATCGAACAGCCCGGAGGCCTCCACCGAGCCGTCCAGATCGTAGTATCCGAAGTCTCCCGTTGGAAAGCCGGTTGTCGGGTCAACGGCAAGAACGGCCCTGCTGGGAAGAATCAGGTCCTGGGTCCCGTCACCATCGATGTCCGCCGCCGCGGCGCCGGTGGTGCTGGACCGGGGGTAGAAGTACTCCCGGTTCGCGTTCTTCGTGTTCAGAATGCCCGGCATGGCCCGGTCGGTCACGTCGATGAAGAACCCGTCGCCGAACGGCGTGTTGTTCGGCCAGGGGTTGATGGTCGGGTCGTTGACGCTGATGTTCATCAGCAGGCGGTCCTGCCCTCCGCCCTGCTCGTCCACGGTCAGGTCGTTGGCGAAGAAAATGTCCAAATCGCCATCAAGATCGAAGTCGAACAGGACCGTGGCGAACGTCACGTCCGGGAAGCTCGGCATCCGGTCGTCGCCGCCGGGGCGGTTGCCCACGTTGTTCTCCGGCCGGCCGTTCGCGCCGTATGTCAGGTCCATGAAGTGACCCGGCACGCCGCGGTTTCCTTCATTGAAGTACAGCCGGTTGCGCAGACCCGCCTGGGCCTCCCCACCGATACCGCGGACGCCCACGACGAAGTCCTGGAAGCCGCTGTGGTCAAGGTCGCCGGCGCGGATATGCGAGACGTTGAAGGCATCCGCCGGCAGCCGCCGCTCGGTCTGGTCCTGGAACTGAATCACGTCGCCGGTGCTGGCGTCGCCCACGCCGTTCCCGGTCGTGTCTTCCTGCTCGGGGTTATAGACGAACGGGCAGTTGTCCAGCTCATTCGGGATGCCGTCGCCGTCGATGTCCGGGTCGCAGGCGTCACCCACGCCGTCGCCATCGAGGTCTTCCTGTCCCGGGTTGAAGTGGAACGGGCAGTTGTCGATTTCATCCGGCACGCCGTCGCCGGAGAAGTCGCCGTCGCAGGCGTCGCCGATGCCGTTGCCGTTGCTGTCGGTCTGGTCGGGGTTATAGACGAGCGGGCAGTTGTCTATCTCGTTCGGGATGCCGTCGCCGTCGATGTCCGGGTCGCAGGCGTCGCCCACGCCGTCGCCGTCCAGGTCCGCCTGATCGGGGTTGGGCACCCTCGGGCAGTTGTCGAAGGCGTCCGGGATGCCGTCGCCATCGATGTCCCCGCGGCAGGAGGCGCCGTAGAGCGGGCTGGTCGGGTCGTGTTCCTCGGGGTCGGGGTTGGGAGTGAACGGGCAGCTATCCGCCTCGTTGGGGATGCCGTCGCCGTCGAAATCGTTGAAGGAGAAGAGCGCGCGTGTGCCCGTGTTCGTGATGATGTTCACGTTCGGGACGACGCTGCCGGTGACCGGAATCGGGAAGGCCACCAGCGGGTCGTCCGCGTATATCTCATTGGGGAAGTTGCGCGGGAAGCCGTTCTCCACCCGCCGGAGCTGCATCTGCAGGTCGCTGGTGTCCTCCTCCAGCATCACGTAGCCGATACCCATGGTGATCAATGCCGCGTCGCCGGTAATGTAGGGCAGGACTTCCTGCGGCTCGTAGCGGACGATCGTCGTGGGGTGGAACACCTGCTCGCCCGTTAGGAACTCATGCCCCATCAGCCCGCCGGTGGGCTCGTACTCCCAGACGTCCACGTCGGGAATTTCCAGAGCATCAACGGTGATCATCCGGTCGGGGACAGTGATGCCTTCGGCTCCGGTGTTGGTGAGGATGCCTGCGCGGATGAGCGGCGCGTTGTTTACGTCCTCCCAGTACACGATCGGAGGTATGGACGGCTCACCCGGCCCGCCCCAGCCACGGCTCCGCGTCACCACGTTGCCGCCGACAAACAGCATCGGGTTGACGATCTGCCCGTAAGCCGGGTCGTGCAGATGGGCCAGGCCAAACTTTTGCGGATTGTCGGTCAGGTTCCGGTAGAAATACGAAATCCGGACGCCGCGATCCTCCTCCATCGGGCCGAACACGCCCGGCACCACCGCGTCGTCGATCATGTCTATCTCGAAGAGCTGTCCCAACTCGCCGACGGTCGCGCCGAAATTGTCCTGAATCACGTGGACAAGCTCGATTTCATACACCTGCATGAGGTGGTTTTCCTCAATGCGCAGGAAATCGGCAAAACTGTTGTTGAATCCGTTGGAGCGCTGGTCAAGGAACACCGTCCTCTCCTGGCCGGGAATGCCCGCGTCGAGGACCAGCTTGGCCACGGTGTGCTGCGTGCGCACGATGTTCTGGGGCGCGGTCAGCGAAGGCCCCTGCGCAATACCGATGCGGAAGCCGCCGTTGGGCAGGAACGAAATCTCGAACTCCTCGCCGTTCACCTCCACGACGAACGGCTCCTCAAGCGCCTCACCTTCCAGTTCAACCTCGATGAACCGTCCCGTTATCTGGTTGTCGGAGGGGGCGGCCGTCGGGTCTATAAAGATATCCCCGCTGCCGGGAATCGGCGCCGCGTCCGAAACGCCGCCGAACCATTCGATCGGGAAATCATCCACCGGCTCGGCGCCAACCAGTTGCAACTCCACCGCTTCCTCGGTTCCTATTGAGACGCCCTCCTCACGCGGCGCCGCCAGAACGTACCAGTTGCCCGGCGGAAGGCCCTCCATACGCCAGGAGCCATCACGGAACTGACGGAAATGGTCAAAAACAAGGGAGTCCCCAAACGAACTGCCGTCGTGGACAAGCTTGATGAACTGAGGGATTCCCGTGATGGTGTGGGCTTCCAGCTGGACAGGGCCGACGTTGCGCTCCATGTTCTCGAAGCGCCCCACGTTAACCACCGTATCCAGATCAATGTTCCGCCCGGGGGGGAGTGGCCGGCCCGCGTAAATCGGATGGCTTATGATCGCCGCGTTACCGGCAAACCCGTGGGTGAACCCCGCCCCGGCGACCATTGATCCGTCGAGCAGATGGCCGGAGAGCCCGCCGCCCTCTGCGCCGCCGTAAACCGACCACAGGCTGATCTTGTCGTCGAGCTTCGGCCCGCCCCGGAGATCGTAAGGGTTGGTCTGGAACTCGGAGTTTGCGTCGCCCTCAACGATATACGAACGCGAAAGCGTTGCATTAAAGAGGTGCGATTCCGCCAGCCCGAGCGCCCGCCCGATCGCCTTGTGGAACACCGCCTCAATGTCGATCGTCCCCACCACGTCGGCCAGATCAAGACCATCATGGGAGAGATCATCCGGATCGGAGGGGTACTGGTTCCACTCCGTCAGCCCGTTCATGATAATATCGACGTCGATCAGCTCCCCACCCTCGAACGTGCGCGAAGGCAGCAGCAGCCGCAGCTCGTCGCTCGAAACGCCCGAGCCCGCCGGGTCCTCTTCCCCCCGCAGGGTGATGATCTCAAGGTCCTCACCGTCGAAATCGACCGAAATGCGCTCCTCCACGTTCACGTTGTCCCGCGAATCGAACTCGCGCTCGACATACGTATAGACAGGATTGAACAGCAGGCCGTCCCCAAGCGTGTTGTCCGGGTCACGGAAGGTCACCACGTTGAACCCGTCGATCGCCGCCCGGCTCGGCCCGAACTCAAGAAACGGAATGCCGAAGGACGCTGCATCTTCGGAGAACATGGGCGAGCGCAAGTTGATGTCCTCCGCACCCACGCTGTCCCACGCATCGATGGCGCGGCTGAGCGCCATGAAAATCTGGTCGTCGGTGATCGGGTCGAACGAGTCGTTCACCCCCGGATCGAGGACCGTCTCCCCCACCGAAAACGGCGGCCGGAACAGGTAAAACCGCACCCCGGTGCCCTCCGGCCACCGGAGCGTCGTCCGGACAAGGACGTCCTCCTCGGTGGCGGCTTCATCCCCAACGTCGGTATAGGTGACCATGTAGCCGTGCCCCGCGAAAGACGGGGCGGCCAGAAGGAGAAGTGCCGCAAGCGCGGCTCCGAAAAAAGTGGCTGAACGGGAATGCGCCACGTCGCTGCTCCTCGGAGAAAGTGACTGAACGGGTGGGTGCGGTTTGAAGTGACTCACGGCTTACTCGTCCCCCTCGATGCCGTGCCATTGCCTGGCGATGGCCGCCTTCTCTTCTTCGGTGAGGTCCTCGACCTGCTGCTTTTCCGCCGCGCGCCGCAGCGCGTCGAGCATCTCATCGTCGTAGTACGCCATCTGGGGCAGCGGATCGAAGTGCCGCAGGGTCGCCGAGCTTGTCCGCTTCGGCACCGAGAACACCCCGTAAACGCCGGGGATCTGCTTCAGAGACTCATTGTTGTCCTTGAGCGACTTCTGCTCGTTCGCAAGGTCCCGCAGCGCGGAGCTGAACTGCTCGTAGTTCGGTGCCGCCGAGGGGAGCTGCGGCGAGCGGGTTGCCACCCCCGGGCTCACCTTCGCCGCCTTGTCCACGCCGATCCCCGAGTTCTTGTCCCAGTCCGGCGTCGCGTAACCGGCCGTGCGCTCCAGCCCGAGCTTGCCCTGCCTGCCACCCACCGTCTGCGGGCTGCTCACCAGTGGCGACTCGGGGTTGAATCGCGCCTTGTCCTGCTCGGAAAGCCGGTCGAAGGGCCGGCTCAGAAACAGGATCGCCTGCTCGCCCTTCCGGTACGAGGGGATGGCCGGCACGTGCTGGACCAGGCCGGCATAGCGCCCGCCCTGATGGGTGATGGTCTGATGCCCCGTCATCGAGCCCTTGAAGTTTTCGAGCACCTCGAACTCCACATCGGTGACAATCCGGCCATTCCACACGCGCGAGCGCGTTTCCACCACCTCGACGGTCACGATCTCGTCGGCGATGGCGGTCATCTCCTCAATGGTCAGGGGCACCGCCCCCGCCTCCGCACGGCCGGAAACAAGCGCAAAGCCGGCGAGCAACACCGCCAGCAAAAGGCCATATCCGGCACGCGGCCGGCTCTTAGTCCTGGAAGTTTGGGTTGAAAACACGGCTGCCGTTTCCTCCGGTGTTCTGGAATCGGTAGATATTCCCGAGGCTGAGGGTCCCGTTGGTCGGGTCGTATTCCTGGTCGAAGTGGACAAAATCGTCTCTCTCGGGGGGGTAGTTCCCCAGATTGAAGCTCCCGCGGCCGAACTGGCCATCAGGCCCAACGGACATCAGGGCCCACCCGTAGCGGTTATCGTCTCGGCCCGCCCGGGTCGCCCGCACTCGCTGCACCATGTCCGGGGGGTAGAAATCAATGAGGTTGTTGGGGTACGCAATCCGATTCTCGAAGACGTCCTCCGGAATGCTGGAGATGTACGAGATCGGCGTGGTGAATCGGCTCAGGTCCTGCACCCTTGTGTTCACGTCGCCCACCCCCACGTTCGACCCCGTCGGCCACTGCTCCCGCGGCGGGTAGGCCGGGTGGTCCACGCGGTAGGACTCCACCGCCGTGGCCAGCGCGCGCTGGTCCGACTTGACGCGGGAGACCTTCGAGCGAGTCTGCGCTTCGAGAAAGTTCGGCACTGCAATCGACGCAAGGATCGAGATGATGGCGACCACCACCAGCAATTCGATCAGAGTGAAGCCACCTTGTCCGGGGCTCCGGCCAGAGGAGCCCGGCAGCCGCCGGTGGCCAAGGGGAATTGCACGGGTCACTGCCTTCATGAAAGGTCCTGCTTCTGGTTGTGTGGGGTAAAATGCAGGGGGGCGAGCCCTGAACCGCACCACTTCTCCGGGTGTCCTCTCCAACTCCTCCGGCGCGGCCCTGGGGGGCGGGGGCGAGTGACGCCGCCACGGTCCGAGTCTGCAATGGTGGCCTTTCGCGGGCCAGTCCCCAGCACCTTGGAGCGGCACGGGTTTACGTCAAGCCCAGACTCCTCAGATTGCCGAACTTCCGCGCCGCAATCGGCACGGTCGGACAACGGACACCCGCAGTGGGTTCCCGGAAAAGAAAGGAAAAGCGCCGGGACACCTCCTACCGGCTGGATTCCCCCGCGGCCCGGACCTTGAGAACCGGCGTTCCACCCGTCCATCGCCCTCATTTGGTTCTCCTTCCGAACCACCCCGGCACGCCACAATTCCGCCCCGGAGGAAAGATTCGCTTTGCCGGGGCGGCTCCCCACGCCAGAAGAAAGGCGTTCGATGGGGGCGGGGAGCGCCACCACAAGCCCGGCCAACCTGACACACGGAGTATCGTGCGCCACCCATGCGCCTGACACCCCTTTCTCGCGAAGTCCGTAAGTTCCAGCGGGTTCCCCCCGAGGAGAAGTACCGGCGCGACGTGGGCCGCTGGCTGGTTCTGAGCGCCGTCTTCGCCCTCGTGCTGCTGCTGACCAGCCCCTTCTACTTCTACCGCCCCCCGGCGGCCGAGGAGGGCGAGCGCCTGCCCGAAGCCCCCGTCCGCGCCCAGATCACCTTCGAGCACGTGCTCCAGAGCTCCCTTGAACAGTGGGAGGAAGAGCGCGAGCAGCGCCACCGCCGCGTTTACCTGTACGACCCCGCCGTCCCCGGCGAGGTCCTCCGCCAGTTCGAAGAACTCCTCACCACCATCGACGCCTTGGAGGTCGAGGACGAGGACCCCGACGCCGTCGCCGCCTCCCTGCGCCGGCGCGACGCGCGCTTCGGCTTCCTCAGCGGCACCGAGGCCGTCAACTTCGTCCGCGCCATGAAGGACCCCCGCCTCCAACAGAGTCTGCGCCTTGTCATCCGCGACGCCTACGAGGACCGCGCCGTGGCCGAACGCCTCATCTTCCTGCGTGCCCACCAGCAGGACGGCGTGGCCCACATCGTCGCCCCATCGGATGTCGCCATAACCCCCCGCGAACTCGTCGAGCGCGCCCTCCCCTTCCCCGTCGACTGGTACGAGTGGAACCCCGTCCTGCTTTCCCGCCTCACCGAGCAATTCGGCACCAGCACCCCGCCCGTCCAGGCCGAGCAGGCCGCCCGCATCCTCCTCACCGCCCTCCTCCAGCCCAACATCGTCTTCGACGAGGAACGCACCCGCGAAGCATGGGAAACCTACCCCCGCGGCGACCTCGCCACCGATTTCGAACAGGATCAGGTCCTCGTGGGAGAGGAGGCCCGCGTCAGGGAGCTGACCGGAGAGGAGGCGGACCTCCTCCAGGCCCACCGCGCCGCCGTCAACACACAGCACAACGTCCGCCTCGCCGGCCATGCCCTCTTCGTCCTCATCGTCTTTGTCATCCTGTCCTTCTACGTCCTCAAGTTCAGCCGCGACTTTCAGTTCACCACCTACAACGTCGTCCTCATCTCCCTCCCCGTGCTGCTGGCCCTCATGCTCCAGGGGTTCATCCTCGTGCTCGCGGAGGGCATCACCGAAAAGGTCGGCTACCTGTTCCCCGCCGGGGCCATCGGCATGCTCGGCGTGCTGCTGCTGGACGTGCGCATGGCGCTGCTGCTCGTCACCTGGGGATGCCTGCTCTTCGGCCTGCAGGTGGACCTGGACTATCAGTACGTCATCGTGGGCCTGTTCGGCGGCTACACCGCCGTGGCCGCGATCTACAGCATCCGCCGGCGCTGGGAGGTCTTCCGCGCCAGTATCTTCATCGGCGCGGTGCAGGGGGCAGTCATCCTCGTCACCGCCTACATCCAGAACCCGACGCAAATCCCGCTCGACCTGGCCGCCATCGGCTTCGTCGGCGGCATCGCCAGCTTCCTCGTCCTGGCCGTCCTTCCCGTCTTCGAACGCTTCGGCATTATCACCGACATGCAGCTCCTCGAACTCACCGGCCTCCACCAGCCCCTGCTCCGCCACATCGAGGAGGTCGCCCCCGGCACCTGGCAGCACACGCTCAACGTGACCAAGCTCGCCGAGGCCGCCGCCACCGCCATCGGCGTCAATTACCTCCTCGTACGCGCCGGATGCTACTACCACGACATCGGAAAGACCCGGAAACCGGAGTACTTCACCGAAAACCAGATCACCGCAGAGGACAAGATGCGCCACGCGGAGCTGAAACCCCAGATGTCCACCCTCATCATCAAGAACCACGTGAAGGAAGGGGCCGAGATGGCCCGCCGCGCCGGCGTCCCCGAACGCATCATCGACTTCATCCGCCAGCACCACGGCACCAGCGTCATCAGCTACTTCTACCACAAGGCCCTCGAAGCCCAGGCACGCGGCGAAAGCAAGGAACCCGTCCGCATCGAAGACTACCGCTATCCCGGCCCCAAACCACAAACCATCGAGGCCGCCATCGCCATGCTCGCCGACAGCGTCGAGGCCATCGCCACCGCCAAGCTCTCCGCACGCACCGTCCGCGAGGACGACATCCAGCAGATCGTCCGCACCACCATCTTCGAAAAGTTCAACGACGGGCAGTTCGACGAGTCCAACCTCACCCTGCGCGACCTCAACGTCATCCGCGAGGTCTTCGTCAAGGTCCTCAAGTCCCGCTTCCACACGCGCATCGACTACCCGAAGAAGCCCTCGCTCAGCCGCGTGCAGCGCGAACGCCGCGACGCCGAGCGCCCACCGAGCACCTCCGGCGAGACGCGCAGGACTGAGGAAGAACGCCAGGCAGCCGCCTCCGGATGAGAAAAGCCCTGCTCCTCCCCGGCCCCAAGTGGTACGCCCTGTTGGGCCTGGCGCTCTTCCTCCAGACCGTCCTGCTGGTGCGCTTCCCGCCCGACCTTTCCACCGGGCCCGCGAGTGCCGCCACCCTCACCGTCCTCAGCGAAGACATCGCCCGCAGCGCAGGAGAGGAGGACGGCGCCGCCCTCGGCGACTTCCGCCTGCACTCCCAGGGAGCATGGGCGCTCACCAGCGACCGCACCGCGGCCTCCCCCACGGACGCCGCCCAAGTGTTCCTCCTCCGAATCGAAACACCCCCCGGCCCGTGGAACGCCGCCGAGGTACGCATCGAGGATGAATCGGAACTCGTCTGGTCGGTCCGCGTGGCCCGCGACCACGAAAGCCAGCTCGCTCCCGCCGTCTCCGCCGGGGGCACGGCACGGTTCGAGGACGAGCATTTCCCCGGCGTGCAATTGCAGTCGGAGCAACCCTTGGAGATCGTCCTCCGTCCCGAGGCCACCGGCGAAACGGTCCCCCGCGTGCGCGAGATAACCGTCCGCCTCTCCGCCACCCCGGAGGACGCGCTCCAGCCCGGCTACCCCGGCGTCATGGTGGGCGGCTTCCTGCCGCTGGCACTGGCGTTTTTCCTCCGCTACATGGGAGGCAGGAAGCGCGACAACGCCATCCCCTTCGGCCTGCTGATCGGCGGGATAGGGGTGCTGCTGGTGGCCTTCCGCGAACCGCAGTGGCTCGAATACCTCTGGGCCGCCACGGCAGCGCTTTTCCTCGGGGCCGGCGCCAACAACTCGGTCCACTCGGTTCTGAATCCGAAGAGCACCGACCCGGCCGACCTCAAACGGCGCAAGGCCCTGGCCGTCTGCGCGCTTATGGCCGGGCTGGTTTGCGTCGCGCTCTGGATGCGCTGGGAAACCTTCGAGGAGCAACGGGGCGCGCCGCCGGTGCTGCTCGAAGCGGCCTCGGTGGAGTGGGCTGAAAGCGGGGGGATGCTACTCGGCCGGGCGGTGACCGGCGCCGCGCGGGCGCTCGGCGGCCAACTCGACGAGCCGGAGGGGCAAATGGCCCTCCGGCTGATGGCCTTCCCGCTCACGGTCCTGCTCGTCATCGCGTACTTCGCGGCGGGCAGGCTGCTGCTCGGCCGCAAGGGCGGGCTCTTGATGGCGGCAGTCGCGGCCGCAAGCCCCTTCACCGTGGAGAAGATGGGCATGGAGCCGGGACTGACGCAGCTCGGCCTGACGGGCATCCCGGCAATTATGCTGTGGTGGTGGTTTCTGCGGTACAGGTCCGGGTTCCTGCCGGCGTTGAATGAGCTGTATCAGGACAGAAGGCCGGACTATGCCAAGGCGCCCGGTATCCGGCTGGTTCTGCTGGCGATCCCTGCATTGCTTTTTGTGACCGGCTATCCTGCAATGCCGTACACGCTCGTCTTCATGACGTTCCTTTGCCTTCTGGCCTTGGGTCCCAAATGGATGGCAAGCATCTGCGCAATCTTCGGTACGGTGTTCTTGCTGACCATGCCGCCGGGGCTGATTGGCTCGGCTGAAGGTGCACTCGCGACCCTGCCACGGGCCGCCTTTGGCGAGCAGTGGGGATTGCTGCTACTTGCAACAGGATTGCTGGCCTACGCCAAACGGTTCCAGGATGCCTTGCTACGTAGCTGGGAGGGCGCCGCGCTGGTGCTCTTCATCGCGTTCTATTTCATTGTGCATCTCACGCTCGTTGGGGATGCTGTGGCGGGCTTGGCCACCCTCTCCACCCAAGGTCAGGAGAGCGCCCGCCACCTGCTCCATGCGATGTTCTTCCCCTACCTGGCGCTTGGCTGGGCGGCGGGGACCCTGGCGCTGACAGACCTGCTGCGGCGCTACGCACGCCGGCAGCTCGACGCCGCCCGCCAGGCCGCCCAAAAAACGGATCAATAATTCCCTCCCCCGGCACCCCCCCGAGACCCCGGGTCCGGGTTTCCCACTATTCCTTCTCTCTTTTTCTCCAAAAGGACACAGGCAGGCTTGACGATGGGCCAGCAGGCTGCCTAACCTCGTTTTTGGAGTGCGTACACATACAGGCCTGCTCCGCGACATTGGCCCCGGGCATTCACTGATGGCTATCAAGTCCGCCAAGGAAGAGTTCACCAAAGAGGACGTCATCGAAATCCTCCGGCGAAACGTGGCGCTCTATAAGGACGAGCGCGAATTCGTCGAGTACATCGTCGAGCTGGCCACCTACCTCATCGACCGGCACTACGGCGAGGAGCGCATCTCCTCCGAGGCCATGCCCCTCCCGCCCGGCATGCGCGGCAGCAAGAAGCAGGAGTCCGCGCCCGCCCCCGGTGCCTCGGGCTCGCTCACCGGCAAGGACCTGCCCCCGCGCGTCTCCGACCTGCGCGGGCAAGCCCGCAGGACCGAATCCGGCTCCTTCCTCCCCCCCTCATTCGGCCCCGAGGAATCCAGGCCAAAGCATGACGAGGAGCCCGCCAGCCCGGCCCCGCCATCGTCCGGGGAACAGCAACCCCAGGTCCCTGCCTCTCCCGAACCACAGTCCGACCCGCCCAGCGGCAGACTCCACTTCATCCGGGAGGAGCACCGCGACCCCGCCGCAGAGGCCCACGAGGAACCACCCCCTCCCCCCTCCAACACCGGGGAAAGACGCAAGACCACCGTCAACGTCTCCCGTCTCGGCCGCGCCCGCGTCTATAAGGTGGTGCGCCCCTACAAGGTCTCCACCTCCGCGCAGGTACCCTGCCCCGTCTGCGGCGACAAGGTGCCGATGGGCGAACGCCAGTGCCCCTGCTGCGGGCACCTTCTGTAGCGGACAACCCCTTCCCGCCGGAATCCCGCAACGCACAAAAAAACGGGGACAGGTTACCCCGTCCCCGCTCGATTACGTTGAGCCTGCGGCCCGCGCTCAGTCCGCCGCCCGCAGCGTGCTGCGGAAACGGATCATGCGGTCGTGGAATTCACTGCTTCCGTAGCTGTCGCCGAAGTAGCGGGTGAAGACCTCGGGTTCGGGGATCATGGAGGCCTCGAAGCCGGGGAGGAACTCGTCCACAAGCCCCATGAGCAGGAAGCCCCTCACTTGTTCGACCGAGGTTTCCATCGCAGACTGGCCCGTGTAGGTGAAGACGTGGGTTCTCGCGCGGTCGGCATCGTCGAGCGCGAGGCGGAAGCCCGGGCTTTCCGAGAGCGGATCGGCGGCCTCACCCTTGAGGGTGCGGACTGCTTCGCGCATCTCGATGGCGTTGTTGGCGAAGACGATGGCCTGGTTGTTGAACGCAAGCTGCGGCTGGATCGGCCCGTCGTCCATCGGCATCTGGATATCGACGAAGGTGATGCCGTCCTCCTCGCGGTAGGAGAACATCTGACCCATGTCGGGGTCCTGCGCCAGGTTGTCCAGCAGCGTCTTGAGCGTGCGCACCACGTCATCACCATTCGCCAGCCCGAGGAAGAAGGCCTGGCTTTCCTGCGGCGCCGCCATACCCATCATGTCGTCAGGCAGTTGCTGGGCGAGTTCGGGGTCCAGAGGACGCGTGACGTAAACGTGCTCGCCGCGGATGTTGTTCAGAAGGTCGTTGATCGGGTCGACGCCGTAAGCGGCGAACTGGCCAAGGATCATCATCTCCACCATCGCGACGGCCTGCGGTTCCACGTCGCTGACGATGTCCATCACCGCACGGTAGAGCCGGCCGAGGTCGAGCGAGAAGCTGGTAACGGAGCTGGCGTCGGTCGAAACGTTCTGCACGAGGTCCATCGGGGTGGGCCCGGCGGCGTAGAGCGCCTCATGCAGGCCGCGGCGTTGCGGGCCGGTGAGGAGCAACACGTCGGTCTCGGTGCTCTCTGCCCCCGCCGTGCCGGTGAAGAGCAGCCCCTCTGCGTCGGCCAGGCCGCTGTTTTCCACCGCGCGGCGGGTCTGCGCATCCGTGCCGGGGCCGAGCAGCGTGTTGTTCAGGATCAGACCAAGATCAAGATAGGCGCTGTACCGGTTCGGCCCGCTGATGGCATCGGGACCAAGGCGCCGGATTTCCTCCCGCCCGCCGATGGCGCCGTCCAGCCGCGGGTTCTGCACCCGGTCGGCGGCCACGGCAAGCGGACCCTCGTCCTCCCGAAAGGTCAGGATCAGGTGTTCTTCGGCGAAGGCGTAGGTCGCGTGCCGCTCCTCGCCGTCCTCGCCCGTCCCGGAGATTCTGTAGCCCGAAAGGCCCGCAGCCTCGACGGACTCCCGGCGCACGTCCTGCCAGTCGAGGTTCTCCGGCAGGCCCTCAAGAAGCGTCTGGAAAAACTCCTTACCTTCCTCGTCCACTTCGACGATGAAGACTGGATCGGGCTCGGTGTCTGCATCAAGAGTACCGTCAGCAGGCGCCAGGATGTAAAAGGCGGCTCCACCGCTGAATGCCGATATCAGTTCTTCGAGGCTGACGTTGGCGTCCTCCTCCACGGCCTCGGCCAACTCTTCCATCTGTGAGTTGAACCATTGGCGTAGCGGAGCCACGTCCGCGTCGCCCCAGAACTGACCGTAGGGGCTCTGCTCGAAGCTTTGCTGCAGTGCGGGGAGGTCCTCCACCCACACGGCCACGAAAGCCGTATCCGGGATGATGGGTCCGAAGTCCGTGGCGGCGGGGGCATGGGACGTGCCAAGGGCAAGCCCGGCCGCCGCCGCACCGGCGGTTATCGTACCGCCTGATATCCAACTGTTCCGGCGCATTGAATTCTCCTTCCATTCTTATGCCGATATCTTCGGCGTCATTGTGATCCGGCAAGCTCCACCGGCCTGTCCCGGGCTGGCCGTTCCCCAGCAAGGGCTCGGCCAAACGGACACGAACGCTGTTGGAACTGACTACCCGTCGGCAACAGGAGTTATTCAAAGAGAGGAGAAAGAATCGCGCCGCTGCCCGCAGTCAGTACGGAATGCCGCGCCGCGCAGCGGCCCGCCGGCGCGCCTGGTCGTAGGCTGCCTGGTATTCCCCGGTGCCCGGCGGCGGGAGTGTCCGCTGGCGGGAGAGCTGCTCACGGGCCTCCCGGTCGATCTCCTCCTCCAGCTTTTGGTCGAGATTCAGCACCCGGGCGGCCAGCGTCGCCAGGTCCGCCTTCCCGCGGCTGGCTTCCACAGCCCCCTTCGCCACGAGCCGCTCGGCGATCTCGCGGGCCAAATGCCGGATTCTGTTCTCGCTCAGCCTCATGATCGCGCGCCCCGGAATTCTTCGATCGCTTCCTGCCAGAGGGAAACCATCCGGGCGGTGTGGGCCTCAATCGTGAAGTGCCGGCGCACGTGTTCCCGGGCGGCCCGGCCCGCCGTGCGCAGCACCTCCGGGTCCGCCGCCAGCTCCACCAGCCGGCCCGCCAGCGCCTCCGCGTCGCCCTCCGGCACCAGCCAGCCCGTGCGGCCGTCCTCGATCAGCTCCGGGATGCCACCCACGCGCGAACCGATCGACGGCCGGCCCGCCGCCCCCGCCTCGATGATCGTCCGCCCAAAGCCCTCCTCTGAACTGATCAGCAGGTTCACCCCGATCGCATGGTACAGCCCGCCCACCTCGTCCTGAAACGGCAGCCAGATCGCCGCGCCGCGCAGGTCCTCCGCGGCCAGCCGCTCACGCAACCTCTCCCCGTACGCCGTGGAGGACTTGTGCGCGTCCCCCGCCAGCAGCAACCGCACGTCCGCACCCCGCGAACGCGCAATTGCCACCGCCTCCGCCGCCACGAGCTGGTTCTTCCGCTCCGCCGCCAACCCGAAAAGTCCGGCAACGAGCGGCACGGGATGCTCCCGCAGCCAGGCACCCACCTCGGGATGCGGCGGCCGGGGAATCTCCAGCCCCGCCACGTTCACCCCGTTGGGAATTGTGCGGGTCCGCTCCGCCGCCGGCGTCCCATCGAACAGGCTCCTCACCTGTTCCGACACGCAGACGATCCGCCGGCACTCCGCCATCTTGTAGGTGTGGATTTGCCGCGACGTGATGCTCAGCCGGACATGGCCGCAGACCGGGGACTTCTTTCGCGCGGCGGATAAAGCTTGGGGAACAATGTGGAACTCGTTCGCATGAAGCACGTCCGGCCGGAAGCTCCCCACGATTCTCCACAGCTTCGGAATCTGACGGAAAATTGCCGTCAGCCGCCCCCCCACCTTTCTCCACGCACCCTGTGGGACCACCTCCACGCCTACACCTAAGTCCCGTAATTCCAGTGCTATACCCGCATCCTGCGGACAGACCGCGAGCGGCTCCACGCCCTCAGGGAGATGGCTCGCCAGCTCCACCAGCGAGCGCCTTGCGCCCAAGGGGCGAACGGAGGGTGTCAAGAGCAGAACACGCACGAAATTGGCAGAATCCTTTCCCACAGAATTCGAAAAAACCCAGAATGAATCCTAAACATAGTAAAATCAGTTGTTTACGTCCCTATAAGCTCCCTGTCTTGCCGGAACGGGGACTCGTTTTCCAGGGGCGATTTTTTGGCGAAACAGTACAACATACATCCAGAAGAACTCCACCTCGTGTCATATATGGTATAGACATGCGCGCACCTCAGAAAAGAAACGAGGAGGTAAAAACCCTCCTTGACGCGGTTACGCGGGATTCGCACTTTCCGGCTATCAGGTGGTGGAAAGTGGTAAATCGGGTGGAACAGTGGTGAATCCGCACTCATGACCGCACGGCTCACAGGCTCACATCCCCAAACGATGGACGACAAGTCCCGCCTGGCCGTCCCTGCCCGGTTGATCCCCGCTTTGCGCGAGCTGTCCGGCATCGAGGAGAAGGAGCAGATCGAGGTGGTGGTCACGGTAACGGCTCAGCAGCGCCTGGGCGTTTATCCCCGCCGCCTTTTCATGGAGATGATCGAGCGCCTGGAGCAGGCCGCCCACGACGACCAGGACGTGGCGGACCTGCGCATCACGCTTTTGAACAATATGGACGAGCAGTGTCTAGACAAGCAGAATCGCTTCCGCGTCCCCGCCGCCTACGCCCACGCCTTCAAGCTTTCGGGCGAGGTGATCGTCCTCGGCAGTGGCGAGTTCCTCGAAGTGGTCAACAAGGAAGTCTGGCAGCGCCAGCTCGCCGAGCGGATGTCCGAGATGCCGAACAAACTGCGCGCAGCGAGCATGTACATCGGCCCCGGCAAAAACAAGGAGGCGCGAGAGAAATGACGGCCGCAACGCGCTTCCGCGGAGGGTACCGTGCATGAGCCGGTCATGCTTCGTGAAGTCCTCGACGTTCTCTCCCCTGCCGCAGGGTCGCTGCAGGTGGACGGGACCGTTGGCGGAGGCGGCCATGCAGTGGAACTGGCAAGGCACACCGGCAGCACCGGCCACCTTGTGGCCATGGACCGCGACCCCGAGATGCTCGAACGGGCGCGCCAAAGATTGATCGAAGAGCTGGAAGGAACGGATAGACCGAAGATGACCTTCGCCGCACAGACATACGAGGAGCTGCCGGCCGTCCTCCGCGAACAGGCGGAAGACCGGCGCGCCGATGGTGTCCTCCTCGATCTCGGCGTGAACTCCCTGCAGCTCGACGACCCCGGGCGCGGCTTCTCCTTCACGCGCGAAGGGCCGCTCGACGCACGCTTCGACCGCACCGCCCCCGGGCCCACCGCCGCCGACCTGCTCAACACCGCGCCCGAGAAGGAAATCGAACGTTGGCTGCGCGAGTACGGGGACGAGCGCCATGCCCGCCGCATCGCGCGCGCCATCGGCCGGCGCCGCGCCGAAACGCCGCTCCGCACCACGACGGAACTCGCGGACCTGGTGCGCCGTTGCTATCCACCGGCCCACCGCCACGGCCGCACCGCTCCCGCCACCCGCACCTTCCAGGCGCTCCGTATAGCCACCAACGACGAACTCGGCACCGCCGCCCGCGGAGTCCGCGCATGCCTTGAGGCGCTCGCGCCGGGCGGCGTGCTCGCCGTGCTCACCTTCCATTCCGGCGAGGACCGCATCGTCAAGCGCCTCTTCCGCGATGCGTCCACCCCGCCGGAGGACCCGGACAATCCGTACTCGGTGCGCTCGGAGGTGGAGCCGGACTTCGAGCTGGCGGTGCGCAAGCCGCTGGCCTGCTCGCCCGCCGAGGCAGAGCGCAACCCGCGCGCCCGCAGCGCACGCCTGCGGGCCATACGCCGCAGGAAGGAGGCCCCCGGCGATGAACGGTGAACCCCTCGTCGGCGGTCAGGCCGCTGCCAGGCGCGCTTCGCGCCGCACGCGCCGCCCTGCACGGGCCGAGGTCATCCCTCCGCGGGTTGGCTGGAGGTTCCTCGGTGTCATGGTCCTGCTCGGAACGCTCGTCGGAGGCGCCGGAGTCTGGCGCGTACAGACAGTCTTCGAGACCCGCGGCCTTCAGATCGAAACCCGCCGGGTTCAGGAAATCGGCGAGCAACGCCGCGACCGCACCAGGGTCCTTGAAGGGCGCGTCTCCCACCTCCAGCAGAGCGAAATCCTTCAGGAAGCCGCCGCACGGGAACTCGGCATGAGCCTGCCCGAGCCGGTGGAAATGGAGACGCTCATCGTGGCGTCCGAAGCCAGAGAACGCTGGCGGCGTGCGGGCGAGGAATCCCCCGCGCCGGCAGCAGACGGAGAGGAGGACTGATTCAGCACAGGCAGGGAGCCAGCAAGGTGCTCCCTCCGGCGTGGCAAGGCCAGGGATGTCCGGCGTTGCACGGAAACAATCGGCGTGGGCGCGGACCGGGCTCCAGTTCACGAGGTACGTTCCCGCTCCGGGTTGGCAGTTGAGGCCGTAGCGAAAGCGGACAGCGTATCTCCGCCTGTTCCTGTTCCCGTTGTTCTGTTCCCGCGAACTGTTCCCGTCGCCGCTCTCGTTGTTCCGTTCCCGTTGGGCGACTGTTGTCCGTTCTCCGGTCCCGTCTCCTTTGGCCGATTTTTCCAGCAGCGCAGCGAAGGTAGAAGTTAGTGCTTGCCGGCTCCGACTTTTGCCCCTCGCTCAGGCTCCCTGGCCTTACCACGCCGGTACTATCCCCCCTCGCGGCGAAACGTGCACCGGGTTGAACAATGCCAGTGGGGGACCTGCGCGGCAGGCGGGCAGTTCGGCCAGTAGGCCCAACCCCGTCAAGAAGGAATTATCAGGTGCGCGAACCTACGGGGCACACGCCCCGCAGACCAGCCGAGGAGCCACCAGGGCCGTGACCTTGAGAAAGCCCCACCGCCTGCGCGTCGTCCTGCTGGGCCTGCTGTTCGCAGGGCTTTCCCTCGCCGTGGGAGCCCGCCTCTACACCCTCCAGTACGCCCACCACGACCATTACCGCGACCGCGCAGAGCGCATGCAGAACCGCCGCGTCGTGATCCAGCCCGAACGCGGCGACATCCTCGACCGCACCGGCCGGCCCCTCGCCCAGAGCACCGGCCGCGTCACTGTGTCTATAAACGCCCGCGTCCTCGCCTCCCGCCTTGGCGAACGCGAGATGGAACTGCTCGCCGGGCAGGTGGCCGAGCTGACCGGCGAGCGCCCCGCCGTCCTCCTCGACCGCCTCCGCAGCGAACGCGTCACCGCCCTCATCCGCCGCCAGCGCCCCGTCACGGCACAGCGCGTGGCCGACCTCCTCGCCGAAGTAAACCCAACCGGCGAGGGCTACTGGCTCGACCGCGAATCCATCCGTCTATACCCCCGCCACCTTGCCGCACCGGTCATCGGCTTCTGCTCCCGCGACGCCGACGGCGACAATATCGGCCTGGCCGGCATCGAGCTCCAATACAACGAAGAACTGAACGGCAACCGAGTCGAGAGCCGCGCCTCGCACTCCGGCAGGAGAGCGGTCCTCGAGCCCTGGACCACGCAGGACCTGCTCGCCGCCCGCGGCAACACCCTCGTCCTTACCCTCGACGCCAACGTGCAGGAAAGCGTCGAGCGCATCCTTGGCGAGACCGTCCGCGAGCACAACGCCCACGGCGGCGGCGCCATCGTCATGAACCCGCAGACCGGCGCCGTCCTGGCCATGGCCAGCTATCCCTCCTTCGACAACAACCGCTTCGCCACCGAACCCGCGCTCAACCGCCGTAACCGCGTGCTCACCGACCCCCTCGAAACGGGCTCGGTCGCCAAGCTCTTCACCGCCGCCATGCTGATCGACAACGGCATCGTCACCCCGGAGACGCTCATCGACTGCGAGGGCGGCTACGCCGTGGTGGACGGCCGGCGGCTGCGCGACGCGCCCGGCCACACGCTCTACCTCGCCTCCTTCCGCGAAGTGATGCGCTGGTCCTCCAACGTCGGCATCGTGAAGGCCGCCATGCCGATGGAAAACGAGGAGTGGCACCAGGCGCTGCGGGACTACGGTTTCGGCGCGCCCACCGGCGTCGATCTCCCCGGCGAGGGCGCCGGCATCCTCTATCCCCCCCGCCGCTGGACGCGCCTGAGCCGTACCTCCCTCCCCATGGGCTACGAGATCGCCATGACGCCCATGCAAATCGCCGCGGGCCTCTCCGCCCTCGTCAACGGCGGCGTCTATCACAAGCCCTACCTTGTCGAGGAAATCCGCGACCCCGAAGGCAACACCATCCACCGCAACGAACCCGAAGCACTCCGCCGGGTCATCCGCCCCACCACCAGCGCCATCATGCGCGACCTGATGGAGGACGTCGTCGCCCATGGCACCGGCAAGCCCGCCCAGGTGAAGGGCTACCGCGTCGGCGGCAAGACCGGCACCACCCGCAAGAGCAACATCTTCGACCGCCGAGAATACATCGCCTCCTTTGCCGGTGTCTTTCCCACCCGCCAGCCCCAGGCAGTCATCTATCTTTATATCGATGCCCCGCAGGGCGAATACTACGCCTCGCGCGTCGCCGCCCCCGCCTTCCGCGAGATCGTCCGCACTGTGGCCCTCCACCTCGGCATTCCGCCATCGGAACAATCGGTGGCCATGATTCCCGACCGGGTCGCCGAACCGGGCGCCGGGCGCCCCGCCTCCGCCGGACCCCGCACCTCACCCGGACGCATGCCCGACCTCTCCGGCCTGACCATGGGCGAGGCGCGCGAGCTGCTCCCCTCCGGCGCCGGCGATGTCCGCTTCCTCGGCTCCGGTCTCGTCACGGACCAGTACCCGCCCGCGGGTGAGCTCATCAGCCGGGAGACCGAACTCGTCGTCCATTTCTCCCGCCCGGAGCAGCGCAGGACAGAACTGGCAGAAACAGAGACTGGAGAGAATTGATGATCCGCCGCCCCGTGGCCCTGACCGAATTGATAGACAGCGCCCGCCTCCCTGCCGTCGATATCTTCGGCAACCCCTCGGTAATGATCACCGGCATCGCCACGCACGCCCAGCGCACGGGGCGCAACGAGCTGTTTGTCGCCATCAGCGGCACGCGGATAGACAGCCACATGATGATCGGCGAGGCCATCGAGGCCGGTGCCGCGGCCGTCCTCGTGGAACAGGATGTCCCGCCGCATCCCGGCGTCACGGTTGTCCGCGTACCGGACACGCGGATGGCGCTCGGGCCGCTCGCCCAGGCCTTCCACGGCCACCCCACCCGCGCCATGCGCGTCTGCGGCGTCACCGGCACAAACGGCAAAACCACCGTCGCCCACCTGATCCATCACGTCCTCGCCCTGGCCGGCGCCAGGGCCGGAGTGATCGGCACGCTCGGCGCCAGCTTCGCCGGCCAGTACGTCTCCACCATCACGACGACACCCGGCGCCCTCGAACTGGCCGAAATACTTGCCTACATGGAAATGCAGAACGTCGATACCGTGGTCATGGAGTGCAGCAGCCACGGCATCCATCAGGGCCGCATCAACGGCATCCCACTGCGTAGCGGCGCCCTGATCGGAACGAGCCAGGACCACCTCGACTACCACGGAACCTGGGACAACTACATCGCCGCGAAGAAGAGCCTCTTCTTCGACCATGTCGCCCCCACCCCCGGATCCACCGCCTGCTTCAACCTCGACGATACCGTGGGCGAGGAACTCTCCCGCACCTACCTCGCGGACTGGATGGGCTTCACCCGCGAGAAGGACATCCCCGCCGCAATCCGCGCCGGCAACGTCCGTCTCTCGGTAAACGGAACGGCGTTCGACCTCGAAATCGAAGGGGCGCGCCACCGCGTGTGCAGCCCGCTGGTGGGTGCCTTCAACGTCACCAACATGCTCACCGCGGCTGCCTGCTGCCACAGCCTGGGCGTGGAGCCGGGAACGATCGCCGCCGCCCTGGGTGACGCGCCGGCCGTCCCCGGCCGCTTCGAGGTGGTGGACCAGGGCCAGCCCTTCACCGCCGTGGTGGACTACGCCCACACGCCCGACGCGCTGGAGCGGCTCCTGCGCACCGCCCGCCGGCTCTGCGCCGGCCGGCTCATCGTCGTCTTCGGCTGCGGAGGCGACCGCGACCGCAGCAAACGCCCCATCATGGGCAAGGCCGCAGGTGATTATGCCGATTTCGCCATCGTCACCAACGACAACCCCCGCAACGAGGACCCCGCCCAGATCGCCCGCCAGGTCGTCGAGGGCATCCTCCGCAGCGCCCTCAAGTCCAACCGCTACCACGTGGTTCTCGACCGCCGGCAGGCCATCGAACAGGCGGTCCACCTCGCCTGCCCGGGCGACGTGGTCATCGTCGCCGGCAAGGGACACGAGGACTACCAGGACGTCGGCTCCACCCGCCTGCCGTTCGACGACCGCGCGGCTCTGCGCACTGCACTCAAGGAATTGGCCGGGTCCGTACAGCCCGCCAGCACGATAGACCCCATGACGGAGCGGCTCGCATGAACCTGACAGTTGGCGAACTCTGCGAGGCGGCCGGCGGCCGGCTCCTGAAGGGCAACCCCGATGACAACGCGGGCAAGCTCTCCACCGACACCCGCATCCTCCGCCCGGGAGAAGTCTTCGTGGCGCTCTGCGGGCCGAACTTCCGCGGCGACCAATTCCTCGGCGACGCCGTCCGCAAGGGCGTCCAGGGCGTCGTCAGCGGCCTCGACGCCCCCCCGCCAGACTTCCCCGAGGACCGCTTCTTCCTCTCCGTGCCGGACACCACCCGCGCCCTTGGCGACATCGCCCGCGAGTGGCGCCGCATCGTGGACCCCACCGTCGTCGCCGTCACCGGCTCCGCCGGAAAAACAACCACCAAGGATATGCTCGCCTTCATCTGCCGCGGCGAGGTCCAAATGCTCGCCACCGAAGGCAACCTCAACAACCTCGTCGGCCTGCCGCTCACCCTCCTGCGCCTCAAGGAGGAGCACGAACTCGCCATCATCGAGACCGGGATGAGCTACCCCGACGAGCTGACCCGCCTCACCGAAATCTGCATCCCCGACGCCGCAGTCCTCACCAACATCGGCAACGCCCACATCGGCAACTTCGGCGGCCTCGAACAGTTGATCCGCGGCGAGGCGGAAATCTTCGAGGCCATGCCCCGCGAAGGCACCGCCATCATTAACGCAGACTGTCCCCACGCCACCATCATGACCGAGGCGTGCGAGCTTCCCAATATGGTCATCAGCTACGGCCAGGACGACCGGGCCGACGTGCGCGCCTCCAACGTCCGCCTCGCCAAGCCATGGGGGTACGAATTCGACCTGCACGTGCTGGACGAGGTGCATCCTGTCCACCTGAAGATGTACGGCCGCTTCCAGGTGTCGAATGCACTCGCCGCAGCCGCGGCCGCAGCCACCATCGGCATCTCCCCCGCCCGCATCGCCGAAAAACTGGCCGAGTTCAACGCACCCGCCATGCGCGCCCAGGTCGAATGGTTCGACGGTGTGCTCATCGTCAGCGACTGCTACAACGCCTCGCCCGACGCGGTCATCCGCAGCATCTGGTCGCTCACCGACATCGACGGGCTCCGCTCGCGCATCGCCGTCCTCGGCGACATGAAGGAACTCGGCGAGCACGACGAGAAGTACCACCGCCTGATCGGCGCCACCGTCGCCGAGGCAAGGCTGGACGTGCTCTGCACCATCGGGGAGAGCGCGCGCCTTGTCTGCGACGAGGCCGAACGCCGCGGCATCGCAGCCCGCCATTTCGAATGCCCCGAAGAACTCGCCGAATACCTGCACAAGCGCCTGCGCTCGCGCGACGGGCTGATGATCAAGGGCTCGCGCGTCCTGCGCCTCGAAAACGTCCTGCGCCGTTTCAAGGAAATCCGCTCCGCGGTGCGCGAGGGCGGTGCAACGCCCGCCACGGCCAAGGGGGACAGATGAGCAAGCATGATCGACTGGCTATGCTCCCTCATCCCCGCGGACTCGCAATGGTCCTTCCTCCGCGTGCTGAACTACGTGTCTGTACGCGCGGCGCTGGCCCTTGGGTTCGCGTTCGTCTTCTGCCTTGTGGTGGGGGACCGGGTGATCGAGCGCCTGCGCCGGCTCCAGGCTGTCCAGTACGTCCGCGTCAGCTCCGGGGAGAACGCCGTCAGCCTGCACGAAATGCACTCCCACAAGGGCGGCGTGCCCACGATGGGCGGCGTGCTGATTCTCGGCGCGGTGGTGTTTGCCGCCTTGATGTTTGGCCAGCTCAGCCAGCCGGCGCTCTGGCTCTGCCTGCTGGCGGCAGCCGGCTTCGCCGCCATCGGCATGAGGGACGACTATCTCAAGGTCGTGCAGCGCAACTCCCACGGCCTCTCTGCCCCGCGCAAGCTCCTCGCCCAGGTGCTGCTCGCCGGCGCCTTCGCGCTCCTCTTTGTCTATCTCTTTCCCTCCATCGTGCAGTACGAGGTGGCCGGCCCGGGCAACCCCGGCCCAGGCGTGAAGATGGAAGGCCCGGACTTCCTGATCGTCCCCTTCTTCAAGTTCGTAACCATCTCCCTCGGCGTGCTGTTCATCCCCTTTGTTGTGATCGTCCTGACCGGGACAAGCAACGCGGTGAACCTCACCGACGGGCTGGACGGCCTCGCCACGGGCGTCACGATCTCCGCCGCGCTCTGCTTCGCCCTGGTCGCCTACCTGGCCGGCCGGGTGGACGCTTCAGCCTATCTGTATATCCCCTACCTGCAAGGGGGCGGAGAGCTGACGGTGATGCTCGCCGCGCTCGTCGGCGCCTGCTTTGGCTTCCTGTGGTTCAACGCACACCCCGCGCAGGTCTTCATGGGCGATACGGGCTCGATGATGCTCGGCGGAATGCTGGGCGCGGTGGCACTCCTGGTGAAGCACGAATTCCTGCTGCTGATCGCCGGAGGCATCTTCGTGGCCGAAGCGCTCAGCGTCATCCTGCAGGTCGGCTCCTACAAGCTGCGCGGCAAGCGCATCTTCCGCATGGCGCCCCTGCACCATCACTTCGAGCGCGGCGGCATGGCCGAGAGCAAGATCATCGCCCGCTTCTGGATCATCTCCGCCCTGCTCGCGCTGGCCGGACTGATGACACTCAAGATACGATGAAAAAGGAGGTATAGACACACAACGCCGACCATTTGTTAGGGCAAACCGCACGCAGCTACCCGCTCCCGCAGGTCTTGCCGTTCCAGTTCCCATTCTGCTGTTCCCGGAGGTCCCAAAATGACGGAAAATCGCCCCTTCCCGTTCTCCCGCGTCTGCGTATTCGGTGCTGCCCGTTCCGGCGTGGGTGCCATGTATCTGCTACGCCATCACCAGGTGGACGTGACACTCGTGGACGAGCGCCCGCCCATGGAGTTCCGCTCGCTCATGCGGCGCATCAAGCGCCTTTTCGTGACCGCGCACTTCGGCCCCATCAAGGGCGACGTGCTCCGCGGCTGCCAGGCCATCGTCGTCTCTCCCGGCATCCCGCTCTCCCACCCCCTCGTGCAGGAGGCCATGGACCGGGAGCTGGCCGTCATCTCCGAGGTCGAGCTCGCCTCCTACTTCGCCAAAGCGCCCATCGTCGCCATCACCGGCACAAACGGCAAAACCACCACCACCACCCTCATGGGCCAGATGGTGGCCGACGCCGGATTCAACGCCGTGGTGGCGGGAAACATCGGCCGTTCGTTCTCCGATGCCATCGTCTCCTCCCAGGAGGACGGCCGGCCGACGATGCTCGTCACGGAAATCTCCAGCTTCCAGCTCGAATCCATCGAAGAGTTCCACCCCCACGTCGGCGCCATCCTCAACATCAGCCGCGACCACGTGGACCGCTACCCCACCATGCGCGAGTACATCGACGCGAAGTTTCAGATCACCCTCAATCAGGACGAGGACGACTTCCTCGTCCTCAACGAGGACGATCCCATCGTCATGAAACTCGCCGAGGACACCGCCGCACAGGTCTATACCTTCTCCCTCACCAAGGAGGTCGAGCAGGGCGCCTTCGTCGCCGACGGCCGCATTTACCTTGCCGAAGACGGTGACATCCAGCCCCTGTGCAACATCACAGACGTGCCGATGCCCGGCTCCCACAACGTCGCCAACACCCTGGCCGCCATCGTCATGTCCCGCCGCATCGGAGTCTCCACCGACTCCCTGATCAAGACTCTCGCCAAGTTCAAGGGCGTCGAGCACCGCATCGAGTACGTCGCCACCAGCAGCGACGGCGTGCAGTTCTACAACGACTCCAAGGCAACCAACGTGGATTCGCTCGAAAAGGCGCTGCTCAGTTTCGACAAGCCCCTGGTGCTCGTCGCCGGCGGCAAGGACAAGCAATCCGCCTACGAACGCCTCAACTCGCTCATCAAGGAGCGCGTCAAGGGCCTGGTGCTGATCGGCGAGGCACGCCCGCTCATCAAGAAGGCATGGGGCGGCCTTGTGGACACTCGCGAGGCCGGCTCCATCGAGGAGGCAGTCAAAATCGCTGCCGGAATGGCCCGCGGCGGCGACGTGGTCCTGCTCTCCCCCGCCTGCGCCAGCTTCGACATGTTTAAGGACTTCGAAGAGCGCGGCGATCACTTCAAGCGCGCCGTGCGCGCCTACGTGGAGCACTGAACCGGAAACCTGACGATGGACCGCTTCTTCCGCTGCTTCGACAACCCGGGCGCCCTGCTCGCCCTCCTCGTCATGCTCCTCATGGCGATGGGGACGGTCATGATGTATAGCGCGAGCGGGGCGCGCGCCGGGACGGAGTCCGCCCGCGTACAGGCCCAGGCGGAATCGCGCGCCGAGGAGGACTTCCGAGTCCATCACAGCACCTCCTACCTCCAACGCCAGGTCATGTGGGCCGCACTGGGACTTGTGGCCGCGGCCGCGGCCTTCCGCTTCCCGCTCGAACGGCTGGAGAACCTGGCACTGCCGGTGCTCCTCTTCAGCCTCGTGCTCCTCGTGCTCGTCGTGGCGAGCCCGCTCGGCGTCGAGGCAAAGGGCGCCAAACGATGGCTTGCCGTAGGTCCGTTTACCATCCAGCCCTCCGAATTCGCCAAAATCGGCATGGTCGTCTATATGGCCAAGTACCTGGCCGACCGCCGCGAGGAGATGCAGAGCTTCCTGCGCGGCTTCCTCCCCAGCGTGGCCGTCCTCGGCGTCTTCTCCGTCCTGATCGTACTGGAGAAGGACCTCGGGACCATCGTCGTCATGGGGGTGGTGGTGGCCGGCATGTGGTGCATGGCTCAGGTGCGCGTGTGGCACCTGGCGTCGCTGCTGGCGCTGGCCATTCCCGCCATCGTCTTCCTGATCTTCCAGCACAGCTACCGCCTCCACCGCATCCTGGCGATCCTCGACCCCGAAAAGTACGCCACCACCTACGGCCTGCAGCTCAACCAGTCGCTCATTGCGGTCGGCTCCGGCGGCCTTTTCGGTACCGGCCTCGGACAGAGCATCCAGAAGTACCACTTCCTCCCCGAAGCACACACCGACTTCATCTACGCCATCGTCTGCGAGGAACTCGGCCTGATGGGCGGCCTTTCGGTCGCCATTCTGTTCCTTGGCTTTGTGTTCCTCGGCTTCGCCATCGCCTACCGCGCGCAGGATTACTTTTCGAGTCTTCTCGCGGCCGGCCTGACGCTGATCATCGGCTGCGCCGCCTTCATCAACATCTTCGTCGTTCTCGGCCTCGCCCCCACCAAAGGCCTCCCCCTGCCGTTCTTCTCCTACGGCGGCTCGTCCCTCATCGCCTCGCTCATCTGCGTGGGGCTGCTGATGAACATCGCGAACGATTCACTCGCCCAACGCGGCAGCAAGGAGGAGTTCTGACCGATGGAACGCACCGGCCCCTTCCTTGCCATCGCCGCCGGCGGCACCGGAGGGCACATCCTCCCCGGCATCGAGACGGGGCGGGCGCTGCTCGCCTCCGTTCCCGGCAGCCGCGCCGAGTGGATTTGCGGCGGCCGCGCCATCGAGCAGCGCATCTATACAAGCCACGGCATCGAGCCGGTCCGCCTGCGTGTGGGCACCCACCGCGGGCGCGGCCGGACCCTCGTTTCCAAAGCCGAAATGGTGGCCGACACCGGGGCCATGCTGCGCCGCTTGCGCCGCAAACGCCCGGACGCCGTGCTCGCCTTCGGCGGAGCCGCCTGCGCGCCGGTGATCGCCGCGGCGAAACTGCTCCGCATTCCGATCTTCCTGCACGAATCGAACGCCGTACCCGGCTGCACGACGCGCCTGTTCGCGCGCCATGCCCGCCGGGTCTTCCTCGGCATGGGGGGCTTCGAGGCACCGAACGCCGTCCTCACGGGCACTCCGGCGGCCCCGCCCGCGGAGGAGACGGTCCCAATCGCCAGCCGCGACACCCTCCTTTGCGCCGGCGGAAGCCAGGGCGCCTCCAGCCTGAACGAACTCTTCCTCGCCGTGCTGGCCGATCCGCGTATTGCGGAACTGCCATTGCGCTTTCACCTCGTCGCGGGGCCGGGCAAGGGGGAGCCTCCCGTCCCCCCCGGCGTCCCGCGCGAAAAACTGACCATCGTGGAGTACGAGACCAACATGGGCAGCGTGCTCGCCCGCACGCGCCTTGCCGTTTCCCGCGCGGGGGCCGGAACCCTCGCCGATCTGGCCGCCCACAGCGTGCCGGCCCTCCTTGTTCCGTACCCACACGCGGCGGACGACCATCAGGCAGCCAATGCAGCACACTACGCCGGCCGTGGCGGCGCGGAAACGGTCCGCGAGGAAAACCTCAACACCGAGGAACTCACGGACCAGCTTTCCCGCCTGCTCGCCTCCGAGGACCGCCTGAACACCATGTCCGAAACGATGGGCGCGCTTGCGCACCGGGGCGCGGCGCTCCGCGTCGTGGAAACGATTCTGTCCGAACTTGGGGTAAGCGGCGCCACCGCCGGTGCCCGCATACCAGCAGGCACGGGAGGGACCGCATGAAAACCACCCCGAATGGAAACGGCACACGGGCCGCATTCCCCGAACCGCTCCGCTCCGTACATTTTCTCGGCATCTGCGGCTCCGGCATGAAGCCCCTGGCGCAGGCGCTGCTCGCTCACGGCCTGCACGTAAGCGGCACCGACCCGGATGAGGTCAAGGCCGCCGCCCTGCGCGCTGCCGGAGCCACCGTCTATACCGTCCATGAGGCCGGCAACATCGGGGCGCCCGACGCCGTCGTCTATTCCTCCGCCATCCCGCCGGACAATCCGGAGATGCTCGCCGCCGCGGCCCGCAACATCCCCATCTTCCACCGCAGCGAACTCCTCGCCTGGTTCCTCGGCAAGTACGACTCCGCCGTCGTCGCCGGAACCCACGGCAAGACCACCACCAGTGCCATGCTGGCCCTGCTCATGGAACGCGCCGGGCTCGACCCGTGGGCCTTCATCGGCGGCCACGTGCCCCACTTCGGCGGAAACTTCCGGGCCGGAGGCGAACGCTTCGCCGTGGCCGAAGCCGACGAAAGCGACGGCAGCTTCCTCTGCCTTCCCCGCCACCACGCCATCGTGACGAACATCGAGCCCGAGCACCTGAACTACTGGGGCGACGAGCAGGCGATGGAGCGCGGCTACGACACCTTCACCGCCGGCATTCCCGCCGGAGGGAACTTCGTCGTCTGCCTCGACGATCCCGGCGTCCGGCGCCTGCTCGAACGCTGTCCCCGCGCACACACCAGCTACGGGATTGAAACCACCGAGGCGGAGTTCCGCGCCGCAAGAGTGAACCTCTTCGGCCTCGGCTCGTTCTTCGACCTCCTCCACCGGGGCGAGATGCTCGGCCGCGCGCGCCTCGGCGTTCCCGGAAGGCAGAACGTCGCAAACTCCCTCGCCGCCTTCGCCATGGCCGCCCGATTCGGCGCCGACCTGACGGAGCTCCTCGACGCACTCGCCGACTTCCACGGCGTGGAGCGGCGCTTCACACGCCGCACCGCCGCCGGCGGCTATCTCCTGATAGACGACTACGCCCACCACCCCACGGAAATACGCGCCACCACCAGAGCCGCGCGCCTACTGGCCGACGAGCGCGGCGGGCGCCTCATCGCCGTCTTCCAGCCCCATCGCTATACCCGCACCGCAGCGTTTTTCGAGGGGTTCGGCCCCGCACTCGGCCAGGCCGACGAAGTATTCCTCACAGAAATACATTCCGCCGGGGAGCCCCCGATAGACGGAGTGACCGGCGAGCGCCTTGCCGAAAGCATCCGCAACGGCCACCGCTCCGCCGTCCCCTTCCTCCCCACCTTCGACGCCCTGAGAAAACATATCGCCGAGGCAGCAAAAGAGGATGACATTGTTCTGCTCCTCGGTGCAGGGTCGATCACAAAGCTGGCAACCCTCCTTTCCGTTGCTGCCGAAGAACCCGTTCCCGCTGATGGAGGACTAGCTCGATGATTCGCCGCACCCAGTTCGATTCCCTGCTCCGGCTTGCCGGACCCGGCCTCGACATCCGTCTGGATGCCGACCTCACCCCGCAGACATCGATGCGCATGCACACCCGCGCAGCGGTGCACGCCCATGCCACCTCGCCCAACGGGCTCATGCGCCTGATGCGCGAATCGAGGCGGCTCGACTCGCCGGCTTTCCTGCTCGGCGGCGGGTGCAATACGCTGTTCGCCACAAGCCGTTTCGACGGAATCGTCTTCAGCCTCGGCGGCGACTTCAACCGCCTGGAGTACGCCGGCGGGAACATCGTCCGCGCCGGAGCCGGCGTGAAGCTCGGCCGGATCGTCACCTTTGCCCGCGAATGCGGCCTGATGGGGCTGGAGTTTCTCACCATGGTCCCGGGCACCGTTGGCGGGGCGCTGGCAGGAAACGCCGGCGCCGGCAACTGGGGCCTGTGCGACTTCGTGGAAAACGTCATCCTCACCACCCGCGACGGCTTCCTCGCCAACGTCCGCCGCAACCAGTTCCGCTACGGCTACCGCTACTCCGATCTGCGCGAAGCGATCCTCCTCGAAGCTGAGTTCCGCCTGGAGCCGCTCGACGAAACCGAACGCCGCCGCCGCGTGGAAGAGTACCGCGCAAAAAAAACGAACCAGCCCTTCAACGAACCCTCCTCCGGCTGCATCTTCAAAAACCCCAAGGACCCCGAAACCGGCCAGACCATCAGCGCCGGCAAGCTCATCGACGAGTGCGGCCTCAAGGGCTACACCATCCGGTCCGCCCGCATCTCCGAGCGCCATGCCAACTTTATCGTCAACAACGGCGATTCCTGCGGCGAGGACTTCCTCGCCCTCATAAACCTCGTCCGCGACATCGTCCATCAGAAGACCGGAATCGAACTCGAACTCGAAGTGCAAATCGTCGGCGGACCGATGAGCAGCGCGATCCTGACCTGAAGGAGCGGAACGGATGAAAGCGGCCAGAATCTCCTCCAGCGCGGCGGTCCCGCGCTCCACGCCACGCCAGCCCGTGCCCAGGATGCTCCCGGCACGCGTGGGGTTCCACGTTCGCAGGCTCCCGCGCATCCCGCTCGCCCTGCTGGCGATGGGGCTCCTTGCCGCCGGTATCGCCGCCTTCAATCAGTACCTTGAGGAGACCGAGACCTTCCACCTGCGCGACGTCCTCCTCATCGGAGGCGACCGCATCACCAAGGAGCATGTCCTCCGCCACCTTGAAGGCGAGGGCTACGGCCTCGGCGAAATGAGCCTCCTGCACGTCTCCCCGCGCCAGGTGGAAAAGACCCTGGCCATGATGACCGAGCTGGAGACCGTGACGGTCGAGCGCCTCTGGCCCGACCACCTGCTCGTCGAAATCACCGAGCACCAGCCCGCCGGCATCTACATCTCGGACACCGGCAGCTACGTCTATACGGAGGACGGCTACCTCTTCGCCCGCGCCGACGGACGCGATTTCAACCGCCTGCACGTGCCCTTCCTGACCGGCCTGCAGGAGGAATCACTCAAACCCGGCACCATCATCCCGGAAGCCGCCTTCACGAAAGCACGCTCCTACATGGACACTTTCCGCGGAGCCGCCCCCGATCTGTACGCATCCCTGAGCGAAATCCGCTGGGAGGAGGAGGACGGCGTGACGCTCGTCTTCCGCGGCGGCGAGCAGGTCCGCTGCGGCAAGCTCCCCCCACGCGAAACCGGCCCCATGGTGGAGGCACTCCTGCGCCGGCGCGGCGCAGTCCCCCACTTCGAGACCGCCAGGCTTCTCTCCCCCGAACACC
>SLMS01000004.1 GCA_007133495.1 Candidatus Sumerlaeota bacterium
CGGTGTAGCGGCGCGGATCGGGCCGAATCTCCGGCACGGGATCCGGTATATACTCACAGACCGGGACGATAAGCACGTCGGAAGGGTCGGTATAGGCTTCGAACCGGCCCGCTCCAAAATAGGCCAGGTTGAGCGGAGGGTGCCCGAGTTCCTCCAGTTTTCTTCCGAGCGCCGGCAGGTCCTGACCCCAGTCGATGTTGCTGTCCTCGACCATGTGCCTCGCCTGCCAGGGAGAGCCGCCGAATATATTGAACCACGTGGCCTGATTGGGGTGTGCAACGAGGGTCTGCAGGAGGACAATGGCTCCGCCCCCCAACGCCACCGTCCGCCGCCACCCACCCTGCCTGAACCATTCCGCCGCCGCCCAGCCCATCAACGCCGCCCACGGAAGATAGACGAACAGAATATAACGGTGGCCGAGATTGGCCCTCCCGGCCACAAAAACACAAAAGAGTATGATAAACGGGAGGAAAAGCAGCAGCGCTTTTTCGCGGAATTCCGCGTCACTTTTCCGCAACCTGCCGGCAAGCATTGCAATACCAAGTGCCAGCCCTGCAAAATAGACCATCGGCGTCTTCAGAAGGATCGTCACGAAAAAATAGTGAAACCACCCACCAGTGCGCTCCTCGCCGAGAAGGAACATGGTCCGCCCGCCGAACGAGCGGCTGTGATTCAGCACCGCCAGCGACGCTTCGGGCAGCAGCCGGTGCCGGTGCGCGAAGGCGAAGGCACGCTCCAGCGGGTCCTCGTAGGGAGGTTGGAACTGGATGAAGTAATGCGGCTGCGCCGGAGGTTCGTGCTCGCTGTACAGCGAGAATCGAAACCCGGCGGCCGCCCACTGACCCAGATAGACAGCCGGCACGAGCAATGCCAGCAGGAGCAGAAGCCTCCGCCCCCTGCCCTCCGTGCCGGCCCCTCTCAGCTTATTATATACTGCAACGCTCCCCAAAACGGCAAGAAAAATGGCGAGGAAAACCCCCACGGGCAGCTTCATGAGGGGCAGCACCGTCCCCGCGGCTATAAAAACAGCCGTGCGTTTCCAGTCCGGGTTCTTCCACCAACTCCAGCCGGCAAGCGCGATAGCTCCGCAACCCACCAGCGTGGGCACATCCAAGGTAAGGAACCGCGCGTGCCCGAGATATTCCGGATAATATAGGAGGAAGTAGGCAGCTGCCAATCCCGCCACGGTGCCGCCGAACTCTCGCCCCCAGAAGAACGCGACGGCACCACCAAGCAGTCCCGTAAGAATGGGCACACCCCGCATCAGCATGATGAGAAGGTGGTGCCGGCCGGTCTCCTCGAGATAGAGAAGGTAATACCCCCAGCGCCATTGGTGGAACTCCACCCACGGTGCAAATTCGAAATGCTCGTCGCCGAGACTCATTTCGCGCGGTGCGAAAAGCTCCACCGGAAGCGTGGCCAGTATCTTGAAAAGCGGCGGGTGCTCCGGGTTCATTCGCGCGTCGCCGTATCGCAGCAGCGCCAGCCCGTCGCCGAAGTGCGCAATCTCGTCCACCACGGCGGACTTGCGGGCTGCACCATGGAAGGCAAGGGCGAGCCACACAAGCGCGCAAAGAAGCGCCGCCCCGGCAAGGAGCTGCGCGGGGCGGCGGCGGAATGCTTCGCTTGTTCCACTCATGGGCCGGTCATACCGCCGGTTCCTCTTCGTCGCTTTCACCCTTGAGCGCCATCATCTTGACGCGCATTTCGTCCGGGTAGTGGGCGCGTTCGAGGGCGATCTCGCCGGTGACGTCCCCTTTCTTGTAAAGACTGAAGAGGAAATCGTCGAGCGTGATCATGCCCAGCTTGTGCGAGATCTGAATCTGCGAGAAGATACGGTGCGTCTTGTGTTCGCGGATGAGAGAGCCGACAGCGGGCACGTTGTGCAGGATCTCGTAGGCGGCGCGCCGGCCCTTGCCCGAAGCGTGGGGAACCAGCGTCTGCGCGATAATCGTCTTGAGGGCCACCGACAGCACCGAGCGGATTTGCTCCTGCTGATTGGCCGGGAATGCATCGATCAGGCGGTCAACCGTACTGCATGCGTCGATCGTGTGCAGAGTGCCGAAGACAAGGTGGCCTGTTTCGGCAGCGACGAGGCCCGCTTCCATCGTTTCGAGGTCGCGCATTTCCCCGACCAGAATCACGTCCGGGTCCTGACGCAGCGCCCCGCGCAAGGCATACGCGAAGGAGGGCGTGTCCACGTGCAGCTCCCGGTGCGTCACGATTGCTTTCTTGTGCGGGTGGATATACTCGAGCGGGTCCTCGATCGTGATGATGTGCACGTGGCGGTTGGTGTTGACGTAATCGATCATCGTCGCCAGGGTCGTCGTTTTGCCAGACCCCGTCGGCCCCGTCACGATACAAAGCCCGCGGTGCGAATTGAGCAGGGGGATGATCGAATCCGTTGGCAGACCCAGCACCTCGAACGGCAGCAGCTTGGAGGGGATCAGCCGCATGACGATCGAGATATTCCCCCGGGCGCGCATGATCGCGGTACGGAAGCGCGCCTGGTCGGAGTAGGAGTACGCGAAGTCGCATGAGCCGTGCTCCTGCAGCATCTGCTGGTAGCGCGGCGGAGTGATCTCGCGCATCAGCCGTTCGGTGTCGTCGGGCGTCAGGACCCCCGGGTCGATCACGTCCAGCACCCCGGAGTGCCGCATCACGGGCTGTTTGCCCACGGAAAGGTGCAAGTCGGACGCCTCACGCTCCACGACAAGCTTGAGCATCTCATTGATTTCCATAGCCATGAGCGGAAGAACTCCTTGAAATCGGCTGCGGCCAGTGTCCGGAGGCGTTGGAGCGCAGGGGCACCCGGCTCTCGGGGGCAAGACTCCCGGACCTTGCCGGGAGGGCAAGGGTTGACCGGCCCGGCGGGCCCGTCAATCCAACTGTGCTACCGGTAGCGGAGCCAGTCGCCGGGGAGCCCCGTTGCCGGCAGCACCTCGATGAAGCTCTCCTCCAGCCGCGCGCCCTGCGCAAAGCCGTCGGAGACAGTCAGCTCCACGGTGTACTCGCCCGGCGCGGGGTAGGCGAACAGCGGCTCCTCGGCCGTGCTATCCGGCTGCCCGTCTCCGAGCAGGTCCCAGGACCACTCAAGAACGTTGGGAGAACTCAAGTTAAGGAACCGGACCGGCTCCCCGGCGGCCACTGTGCGCTCCTCGGCGTCGAATCCGGCCTCCACCGCCGAGCCGATGAAGCGCAGCCGCGTCAGCGGGATGCTCCCCTCCAGGAAACGCAGCGGCGGGTCGCCACCCGACCACTCCTCTGGCGGGACGGCGCTGCTGGCCGCGATCCCGGCGCGGAAACGTGCCTCCCCGCGGCCGTCCACCTGGCGGACGGACTCGCCGAAATCGGGGCTTTCCGTCTCCACGATCACGCTCAGGTGGAGCGACTCCGTGGCCGACAGGGCGAAAAGGCTCTGGAGCGTCACCGCCACGACCCCCTCGGAGGAGGGCTCCGGCAGCGGCCCCTCGTACACGGTCTGCCAGCCGGAAGGGTCGAGCTGGTCGTCCGCGAAGCTCTCAAGCGGGGTCTCCTTCAGCCGGACGGTCAGGTCTCCGGCCGGAAGACCCGAGCCGGGGACCACGAAAAAGTCGATCCGGGCGATCGTGCCGGCCCGGCCAACTTCGTGCGGCAGAATGAGCCACTCCGCATTGGTCAGCCGCACACCGGAGCGGAACGGAAGCGAGGAGTCCTGCGCTGCCGGCCCGGCCACGAGCAGCTCGGGTGTGCGGTGGATGGCCGCCAGCCGGCGGAAGGGGTCATCGCCTCCGGTGCGCGGGATATCGAGATAATAGACACCCGCCTCCGCGTGGCCCAGATCGCCACGTAGTGTCACCTCAGCGCCGTCCTGCCCGGCAACTTCAAGCGTATAGAATAACGTCTCGTCCGTCACGCGTTCGAGCACCGGTGTTCCGGTGGCCGTTCCGTCAAAATCCGGAATCTCGATCTCGATATACGGAGCGGCCGGTATGGGTTCGGCCAGTGGGGGAGGAAGCGCCAGTGCGGAGGAGCATAACAATGCTATGATGCCGGGAAGGCCGACTTGTATTGTTCTCAGTATACTGGTCATTTGCAGGTTTTGCTCCTCGTGGTGGGACTTATGCCAGCCGGCGGTATTTCGCGCGGCGGTTCTCGAAAAGCTTCGTCCCAAATTGCGAGACACGCCACGCCTCGTACTCCTCGTAATTTCCCGTGTACCAGCGTACCACCCCTTCGCCTTCGAACACGAGCAGGTGCGTGCAAATCCGGTTCAGGAAAAACCGGTCGTGGCTGATGACGAGAATGCAGCCGCTGAAGTCCGCGATGCCCTCTTCGAGCAGGCGGAGCGTATTGACGTCGAGGTCGTTCGTCGGTTCGTCCAGCAGGAGGACGTTTGCCCCCTCCTTGAGCAGCTTTGCCAGGTTGCAGCGATTGCGCTCGCCGCCGGAAAGCTTGCCCACGGGCTTCTGCTGGTCCGCGCCCTTGAAGCCGAATCGTGCAAGGTATTGGCGCACCGGGATGGAACGTTTCCCCAGCATCACTTCGGTCGCTCCGCCGCCGACCTCCTCCACGATCGTGTGCTCCCCTTCCAGCGTCGCGCGTTCCTGGTCCGCGTAGCCGAGCTGCACCGTCTCGCCCAGATGCACCTGGCCACTGTCCGGTTTTTCCTCTCCGACGATCATGCGGAAAAGCGTCGTCTTGCCGGCGCCGTTCGGGCCGACCACCCCCACCACCGCCGCGCGCGGCAGCGTGAAGGTCAGGTTTTCGATAAGCGGCTGTCCCCCATACCCCTTCGTCACCTCCTCGCATTCGATCACGCGCGTCCCAAGGTGGGGCCCCGGGGCTATTTGTATAGTCGAACGGTCCTGCCCCGCATCCGCACTTTCCTGCGCCACGAGCCGCTCGTATTCCGCCAGGCGCTGGCGCTGCATTTCGTGACGCTGGTCGCCACTCATCCGGATCCACTGGAGTTCGCGCTCCAGGGCCCTTCGCCGCGGCGAATCCTTCTTCTCCTCTCCCGCCAGTTTCGCGAGTTTCTGCTCGAGCCAGCTTGTATAATTTCCCTCGAAGGGAATCCCCCGTCCCCCGTCGAGCTCCAATATCCACTTTGTTATATTGTCGAGGAAGTATCGGTCGTGCGTGACGATAATAACCGTGCCGGGGTATTCCTTGAGGCGCATTTCGAGCCAATCCACGGTTTCCGGGTCGAGGTGGTTGGTGGGCTCGTCCAGCAGGAGCAGGTCCGGCTGCTCCAGCAGCGCCTTGCAAAGCGCCACGCGGCGTTTTTCGCCGCCGCTCAACGTCCCGATTGTGCGGTCGTCTTCCGGAAGGAGCAGCGCCTCGCTTGCCTGATTGAGCCGCTGATCGATGTTCCACGCGTCTTGAGCATCGAGCTTGTCCTGCAGCACCGCCATGCGGTCCATCGCTTTTTGCATTTCGTCGTCCGGAAGGTCGTCCCCCATCTTCGCCGTGACTTCATCGTATTCATTGAGAAGGGCCATCGTTTCGGCGAACGCGCTCTCCAGTACCGAGCGCACCGTCGCGTCCTCCGGCAGCACCGGCTCCTGCTCCACAATGCCGCGCGTATAGCCGCGGGACAGCTCCGCCCGGCCCTGAAACTCGTCGTCCATCCCTGCCATGATCCGCAGCACGGTGGACTTGCCGGAGCCGTTCTCGCCCACGATGCCGATCTTCGCACCGGGGTAGAAACAGAGATTGATGTCCTTCAGGACCTGCTTCTGGCCGTAGTACTTGTTCAGGCCCAGCATCGTGAAAATGTACTGCTCTGCCATGGGGGGACGTCCTCCGCGTGTGGGTGACCCTCCTCTGAATCACCGCCCCCCCGGAGGGCAAGGGAGAGGTGAGGGGGGGGCAGGCACCATTGCCCGGCCGGTTCCCTCCCCCGGGCCCCTTCCCCCGCAAGCGTCTATACGCAGCCGTGCTCCCGCCCATTCCTCCGCGGGACAGACTCTCGTTGACCTGAATGCCGCCGCGGGCACGCTTGGGCAACAGACTGGGACCATGTACACTCTCTGCCCGCGGGCCGGAAACCGGGAGGACTGATTCATGCGCTGGGTGACGATTGCAGCCGCCACGATGTTGGTTTGGGCGGGGGCTTACCTGCCAGAGGCACCTGCTTCTCCAGAGCCCGCCTGGTCCTCGTACCTCGGTGGCCCGGACGGCGAGAACGGTCGCGGGGTGGCTGTGGACAGCGCGGGGAACGTGTACGCCGTGGGTTCCACACACTCGACGGACTGGGTTTCCGGTGGTTGGATGACGGAGCTGGAGGCCGCGGGCCATCCGGCCGCCTCATCCGGGTTTCTGGTCAAACTCGGCCCCGATGGCCAGCATCTCTGGTCCACTTACATTGGCCGCAGGGGGGCGTTCGACGTGGCATGGGCCGTTGCGGTGGACGCCGAGGACAGCGTCATCGTCGTTGGAGAGACAACGGAACCCACCTGGGCATCCGGCGGATGGATGGACGAGTCGAGGTCCGGAGAAAGCGGATTCGCCGCCAAGTTCACCCCCGACGGCGAGCACCTCTGGTCCACGTACATCGGCGGAGAAGGACTCGACCAGGCGCTCGGTACTGCTGTGGACGCTGAAGGAAACGTGTATGTGGTGGGGGTGACGGCCGCAGGCGAGTGGGTTTCGGACGGCTGGACCACCGGGTGGAACCAGCAATGGACCCATGCCGGGTTCGTGGTGAAACTCACGTCCGATGGTCAGCACGCCTGGTCGAGCTACATCGGCGGGGATGAGGGGCGGGCGCGAGCCAATGCCGTTGCCACCGGACCGGACGGGAACGTCTTCGTGGCCGGCAGGATGACCGCCGGGGACTGGATTGAGGATGATGTCGTGATGGGGGACGACTTGGCGGACACGGCAGGCTTCGTGGTCAAGCTCGCACCGGACGGTGAACACCAATGGTCCGCGTTCTTTGGCGGCGACTCCTACGAGGAAGTCCATGGCCTCGGTGCAGACGGCGAGGGAAACGTTATCGCCGCCGGGCAGACGGAATCCGAAGGTTGGGTCTCCGGCGGTTGGACCGTCACGCCACCCGAAGGCTTCCGGCGTGCAGGCTTTGCGCTGAAACTCGACCACGGTGGAGCGCATCTCTGGTCCACCTACTTGGGCGGGAGCTCCGTGGACTGGGCGCTCGATGCCGCTGTGGACTGCTCCGGAAACACCTTTGTCACGGGAAGAACCGCCAATGAGGAGTGGGGGATTTCCGGCGGATGGGAGACGGACCTGCCGGGGGCGCCCAACATGGGCGGTTTTCTGGTAAAGCTCGATCCCGAAGGCTCGCACATCTGGTCGAGCTACCTCGGCGGGGAGTCTGGTGACACGGCCAACGCTGTTGCCGTGGACCCTTCCGGGCACAGCCCCGTCGTGGCGGGCCACACATGGTCCAGCGACTGGATTTCTGGTGGCTGGAACACCGAATTCAGCGGAGGCCCCATGGCGCCGGACGCCTTCGTACTCAGAGTCCGAAGCGGTGTCGCCGGTTCTGGCTGGGTTGTGCACTGACCTCGTGGAGCCGCCGGCCGGCCCATCCCCCACTTCTCACCCGCCACAATTCCGGGGTTGCCCTCTCCGCTTTCGCCGGTTTCTCGATAGCCTGTCCGTCCGGCCGGTCTGCAGCGCCCCCACCCCCTCCCCCGTCGGAGGCGCGCGGGCCGGAACGGACGGCACTACCCCCACTTCCCCGCGGAAATGGCCATGGCAGACTCTCAGCAAAGGCGCTACCCCGACCCCTTGCCACACGACGACGCAGCGGGCCTCCACGGCCCACGGGACTACTACCCCGGCGGGCACGGCCTCGGCGGCGGGATCATCCGCATCATGCGGACGCCGGCCACGTGGGTCTTCCTCGTCGCGCTCTTTGCCGCCTGGTACGTGGGCAAGCACGTCCAGCCCACCTGGGTCGTCGAGCAGGTGGCCCTCGAAACCCGCATCGACTCCGAAGGCCGGCCCTACGCAGTGTACGAAGGCGACCGGGTTTATACCGAAGACGCGGTGCCGCTTGAGGAGTCCCCCATCCGGCCGGAGGAGATCGAGCGCCTCAACCGCGAGGGCGGAGAGCCCGAGGTCCGCGAGCAGGTCGCCGTCACCGAAGTCGCCGTCAACGCTGAGACCGAAACCGCCTTCTACGAACTCAGCATCGCCCAGCACTGGCGCTTCTGGTCGCTGCTGCCGGCCCTTGTCGCCATTGTCCTGTGCTGGATCACGCGTGAGCCGGTGACCTCCCTATTCGGCGGCATCGTCGTCGGCGCCTTTCTCCTCGGCCGGTACGACATCACCGAGGAGGTCCTGATGCCGATCCTGGCGACGCCGGACGCGGTCGGCATCCTCCTGATCTACATGTGGTTGCTTGGTGGTCTGCTCGGGCTTTGGTCGCGGACCGGTGCGGCGGAGGCCTTTGCCCGGATGATGAGCCGGCACTTCGTCCGCGGGCCCAGGACGGCCAAGCTCACCGCCTGGATACTCGGCATCGTTTTCTTCCAGGGCAGCACTGTCAGCGCGGTCCTCGTCGGCACCACCGTCAAGCCGCTCGCCGACGAGCACAAAGTCAGCAGCGAGGAACTCTCCTACGTCGTCGATTCCACCTCCTCGCCGATTGCCGGCTTCCTCGCCTTCAACGCCTGGCCCGGCTACATTCAGGCGTTTCTCTTCATTCCCGGCGTCGCCTTCCTCGCGACTGAAACAGACCGCGTCGCCTTCTTCTTCAAGAGCCTCCCCCTCAGCTTCTACTGCATCTTCGCCGTCATCGGCACCTTCCTTTTCTCCATCGATAAGATGCCCCTTATCGGGCAGAAGTTCCGCGACGCCATCAAGCGCTCGCGCACCACGGGCGAACTCACCGCCCCGGGCGCCCACCCGCTCAGCTCCAAGGAACTCCAGGTCAGCAGCGTCCCCGCTGGCTACACCCCCCACGTCATCGACTTCTTCCTCCCCCTCGGCACGCTCATCGCCATCGCGGTCGTAACCTTTGGCATCACCGGCTCGCCGCAGGTCCGCTGGGCCTTCGGCGCCGCTGTCCTGCTGGCCATGTTCCTGGCCGTGCTGCGCGGCATGACCATCCAGGACACCGTTGGCGGCTTCGCCGAAGGGATGAAAGGGATCATCCTCGGGCTGATGATCCTGCTGCTCGCCATCGTGGTCGGGAACGTCAGCCGCGAAGCTGGCGGCGCCATGTACCTGGTGGAGCTGCTCGGCGAATGGCTGCCCTTCTTCCTCCTCCCGGTGATCCTGCTCATCCTGACCATCGTGATCGCCTTCTCCACCGGGACGAGCTGGGGCACCTACGCCGTCACCTTCCCCCTCTCCATGCCGCTGGCCTGGGAGGTGGCGCACGCCCAGGACATGTCCAATCCGATGCTCTTCCTGATGGTCTGCTTCGCCGCGGTACTGAACGGAAGCATCTACGGCGACCAGTGCTCGCCCATCTCCGACACCACGGTGCTCAGCTCCATGTCCACCGGCGCGGACCTGATGGACCACGTGAAGACGCAGATCGTACCGGCCACCTGCATGGCCGCTCTGGCGGCGGTGTGCTGGACGGTGGTGGCGTTCATCGCGGCTTGAGGGCCGCAGCGGCCCGCACCAAACAGCCGGCCGGTGTCCGTGCCTCCCATCCCCCTTGCGTCAGTGCCGAGCGGATGAAACGCTTCGCGGCAGAGGTGTGTTCCTCCCAGCCCGCCCCAGTGGAGGTCCCGTCAGCGTTGAAGCGAGTTCTTGTTACCGGCTCCGACGGAATGCTCGGCAGCGAGGTCATGCGTGTCCTCGCCCGCGACCGCGGCATCGCCGCCATCCCCACCACCATCAACATGATGGACGTCACCAACCTTGCCCAGGTGCGCGACGTCCTCAGCCGCCACCGGCCCACACACATCATCCACACCGCCGCCTTCACCCATGTGGACACCGCGGAAAAGGACCCCCTGCGCGCCCACACCATCAACGCGGAGGGCACCAAGAACCTCGCCTTCTTCTGCCGCGAGCAGGACATCGAGATGATCTACCTCTCCACCGACTACGTCTTCTCGGGAGAGGGCAGCACCCCCTGGGCCGAGGACACACCCCCCTCGCCCATCAACACCTACGGCCGCACCAAACTCCTCGGCGAACAGTACATCGCCACGCTTCTGGACCGCTATAAGGTGGTCCGCACGAGCTGGCTCAACGGCCTCGGCGGCGACTACACCCGCAACTTCATCGAGACAATGCTCCGCATCAGCCAGTCGCGCACCACGCTCTCCCTGGTCAGCGACCAGACCGGCCGGCCCACCTTCACCTTCGACCTCGCCCCGGCTCTCGTCGCCCTGCTCGACGTGACCTCCTACGGCATCTACCACGTCTGCAACCGCGGCGAATGCTCCTGGTACGACTTCGCCAAGGAAATCTTCGCCGTCTCCGGCAAGTACAACGTCGAGGTAAAGCCAATCACGAGCGATCACTTCCGCTCGGCTGCCCGCCGGCCCGCCTATTCCGTCCTCTCCACGGCGCGCTACGACGCCCTCGGGCTCGGCCAATTGCCGGACTGGCCCAGCTCCCTGCGCCGCTACTTCCGAAGGCGCGAGGTCTTCCAGGCCGCCGCAAGCCGCGAGGAACCCGGACCCTCCCCACACGCAGAGCGCATGGCCTGAAACGCTCCCGCAACGCGCCGGGACAAAAGACCAGCAAAGGAGCCCCGGCCCATGGCGATGCCCCTCTTTGCCGGAATCGACAGCGGAACCCAGTCCACAAAAGTGCTCCTCGTTGACGGCGGGGGAGAGGTCCGCGGCCGCGGCCAGGCCCACTACGGCCTCATCGAAGGGCTCGGCACCGGCCACAAGGAACAACACCCGGACACCTGGATCGCCGGCCTGCGCGAAGCATGGAAACACGCCATCGCCGATTCCGACCCCTCCCGTATCGCTGCCATCGGCGTCTCCGGCCAGCAGCACGGCTTTGTCCCGCTGGACGCCGAAGGCGCCGTCATCCGTCCCGCAAAGCTTTGGTGTGACACCTCCACCGCCGCCGAAGCCCAGGAAATCATGGAAGCCTGCGGCGGCATGGAAGCCTTCCTCGAACTCACCGGAAACGCCCTCCCCCCCGGCTTCACCGCTTCGAAAATCCTCTGGCTGAAGAAGCACGAACCCGAAAACTTCGCCCGTCTCGCCACTGTCCTGCTCCCGCACGACTACATCAACTTTTGGCTCACCGGCCAGCGCCGCATGGAATGGGGCGACGCTTCGGGCACCGGCCTGATGGACGTGCGCGAGCGCGAATGGTCCTCCAGCGCCATGGAGGCCATCGCCGA
>SLMS01000282.1 GCA_007133495.1 Candidatus Sumerlaeota bacterium
TCGTGCGCGTGCCGGACCATGGGGAGGATGTCCTTGTGGAGGAAAGGTTCCCCCCAGTTGTACATGATGATTTTGAAGGTGTGGGGGGCGATCTCGTCGATGAGGGCCCGGAAGCGGTCGAGCTTCATCTTGCCGGGCTTGAGCGGCAGGTCCCCCGTGCCGGTCAGACAGAGCGGGCAGCGCAGGTTGCAGACGTTGAGGGGGTCAATGACGAGAATGTAGGGCTTGCCGGAGACCTCCACCGCGCCACGCATTCGTTCCAGCTCCACCCGCGCCAGATTGACCATGCGCCGGACGGTAACATAGCGGGCCGCGGCGTGAAGGTGCCTCCGCAGGCGCCAGGTCCGGCGGCGGAAGTTGTAAATCCAGCGGGACATTCGGCGGTGGGACTCTGGGGCCATGGGGGTGCCGCCGGGGAGGCGGAGTGCTGCAACTGCGGCAGTTGTTCCAAGTTACCCTGCGGGAAGCAAGGGCCAAGCCCGGGAGGCGGCGGGTCCTCAGGGGTGGCGGCGCTCAGCTCTCCCCCACCCCGTCGATGCCGAGGCCGGGGGCTGAGGCCCGGGAGAGGACGTCCACCACGTCGTCGCGGCTTTTCGCCTGCTGGAGGCGCTCCATCAGGCCGGGCGAGCGGATGAAAGCAGCGACGGCCGCCAGCGTGCGCAGATGGTGTTCGGCAGGCTGCGTGGAAGGTGTGAGGACAAGGAAGACCACCTCCGCCGGCTTTTCGATCAGCGGGAAGGAAAGACCCCGGGGGCTCAGGCCAACGAGCAGACGGTGTTCGGTGACCTGCGGGCAACGGGCGTGCAGCAGCACCACACCGGGAGAAACCTCCGTGGGGTACTCGCGGGCGGTTTCGAGTATCTGGCGGAAGACCGGTGGGATGAGGGCGGGCTGGTGGTGGAAGACGTCCTTCAGGAAGATTTCGACGGCCTGTTCGTGGGCGGCCGCGCTCAGGTCGAGGAAGACCCCGCCGCGAGGAGAGCCTTGGGGCAGAAGCGCGGCGACCCCTTCCAGGCGCCGCTCGCCGCTCGGGTGGTCCAGGGTCTCCAAGGGCGGATAGACGATGAGGAAGCCGGTTTCGGGGAGCCTTTCGGCGAGGGTGCGCGGCAACCGTTCGAGCCCGGGCTGGTAGGAGACGGTGCCACGGCGGGCGCCGAGGAGGACGACCAGGTCGTCCTTCGTCGCCTCAGCGAACACCTTGCGCCGGGAGTCTGGCCAACTGACTGCCTCGTCGAACTCGAGCGTGGCCTCGGGTTTGATCTTCCCGACGCGGCCGGCCAGGTCTTCCTGGCTGAGTGAGGTGGAGACGACACGGATCGGCGCGCCGAGCTGTTTGGACAGGCGCTTGATCTCAGCAATGGTGCCGTCGAAATCGCGCTCCCGTTCGGCAAAGGGGGGCACGAGGAGGATGAGCCGTTTCGTGGTGTTGAGCGCGATGGTCAGGCGGGCAACGATGACTTTCTGCTCGCATTCGACGACGAGCTGGTCGAGGACGCTGCCGAACAGGAGCCGGCTGGCGTCAGGCCGGCCGTCCCATCCGACTACAAGCGTCGTGATGCGCAGTTCCTTCACGGCGCGGAAAACGCCGCTGGCCACGTTCAGGTCCACACGGATCGTCGGGCTGACGGGAATATCCGCCGCCGCGGCGTAGGTGACCGAGTGGCTCAACATGGCCTCGGCACGGGCCACCTCCTCCTCGACGTTGCTGCTGTCGAGCGTGACGCGCAGCGGATGGATGGGGTTGGTGGAGGCCGGATCGCGGAGCATGATGGCCAGGTCCATGATGGCGTCTGCGGTGGCGGGGTTGGCCAGCGGGACGAGGATGCGCTGCTGCGGGGTGCCGGCGGCGGCGGGCTTGGCGGCCTCCTTGATGGCGAGCCGGCGGCCGTAGCGCTCGGCAATGGCGGGCGCCACGAAGCAGGTGACGACGATCATGATGATCGTGGCGTTGAGGATGCGCTCATCGAACAAACCGATCTGATAGCCGACAAGGACGGCGGCAAGCGTGGCGGCGGCTTGGGAAAGGCTCAGGCCGTAGATCACCCACCCATCGTCCGCGCTGTAACCGAACATGCGGGCAGTGAGCCAGGCGGCCAGCCATTTGGTGAGCAGCACCATGGCGATCATGACAGCGGCGACGCGCCAGGTTTCCAAGCTGATGAAAAGCCCGCGCGCGTCCAGCAGCATACCGGTCGAAATCAGGAAGATGGGAATGAAGAGGTTTGAACCGGCGAACTTCAGCCGGATCATCAGGGTGCTGCTCTCCGGAATGAGGCGGTTGAGTGCGAGGCCGGCAAAGAACGCCCCGAGGATGGGCTGTGCTCCGGCAAGCCCGGCCAGGTAGGCGCAGCCAAAGGAGACGGAGAGGACGAAGAGGAACTCCGCGCCACTGTCCGTGCCCGCAAGGCGGAAGAACCAGCTCCCCAGCAATGGCAGCAGGACAAACACCGCCACGGTGAAGACGGCAATCCCGCCGAACAACCCGGCGAGGGAGACCGCGGAAAGCTCCCCCTGCGTTAGTGCCGCAATGACCGCCAGCACCAGCAGTGCCCCGGTGTCCGTGACCATCGTGCCGCCGACGGCAATGGTGACAGGCTCGCGCTTGGCGAGACCGAGCTGGCTCACGATCGGGTAGGCCAGCAGCGTGTGGGAGCCGAGCATGCTCCCGAGCAGAATGGCAACCGGCCAGGAAAAGCCCAGCCAGCCGTAGATCGCCACGGCGCCCAGACACGTGGGGATCAGAAAGGAGATGAGGCCGAAGGTGAGGCTGCGGTGGCGGTATTTGTTGAACTGGCCGAGGTCGAGTTCGAGCCCGGCGATGAAGATAATATAGAGGAGACCGACAGTGCCGAGGAGCGTGATGGTCTCGTCGCGCTCGAGCAGCCCTGCGGCGTTGGGCCCCAGAACCATCCCGGCCACAATGAGGCCGACAACGCCGGGCACGCGCACGGCCTGTGCCAGCCGCGGCGCCAAGAGTATCACCGCCAGGACGACGGAGAAAACGAGGACCGGATCGGTCAGGGGCAGAATCGGAGGCTCCTGTGTGTTCGGTTGGCTCCATGGCATGGAGAGTGGCGGCAGTTAGGGCGCCGCTCCCCTTTGGCGCAACACCAGAGGGACACCTGGGCGCTCCAATCACGGGCACACCGGCAGCCGGGTACAGGCGACAAGACTCTTGCGCCAGCTCCCGTGCCGGTCTGTGCGTGTTCGTTCGTGGGATGTAAGGCCACCGGGCTCAGGAAGGCTGCGGTTCGACGACGATCAGGCAGTTGGCCGAGGCTTCCCATCGTTCGAGAAACGATTCCCGGTCGATGAGGAAGAACTGGTTCTGGGGAATGGCGATCGCCAGGCTCTCCCCGTCCGGAGAGATGCCTCCAACGGCCGCCCAGTGGAGGTTCTCCTCCTCGCCGCGCGGAATTGGCCTGTTCAGGGGGATGGCGGCCATGCGGCCCTCGCGGGCCATGGCGAGGAGCCGCTCCTCCACCGACGCGTCGTAGAGCACGAGGACCGGAGTGCCGGCTTCAAGGTGGGTGGCGATCTGATCCCAAGTCCCTTGGTGGAGCTGCGCCTGATAGCCTCTCTGGCGGGCCTGCTGGAGTATCTCGATCGAGGTGGCACCACGGGGGTCCCATGGCTCGTAGGCGAGCAGTTCGTCCATGTCCTCGGCGGGGTCGTGGAAGTGGAGGACGGCGGCGAGGGCCTGCATGCCGCAGGCGTTCGGGTTGCGCACCTCGGGGACGTACAGGTGGGGGACGACGGTGTATTCGTCACCGACGAGCCGGTCCACGTCCCGCACACTGTAGTGGGGGGAGTGCGCGCAACCTCCGGCGAGGATGAGCGCGGCTACGCCGAGGAGCAGCCCCGCCAGGGTCTGGCCCCGGCGGGGTGCAGTGCGTGCGACGGTGCCGGTCATGGCGTCCCCCCTATCCGGCACTGATGGAGATGCTTGGGGAGATGATGAGGATGACGACGGCGAAGAGCAGTACCGCAACGAGCACGATGAGGATGATCTCCGTGTCGCTGAGATCGCCGCCGGGCTTGATCATCTCCCGGTTTTCGAGCACGAGGGCCACTTCCTCGGCGGAGAGGGTGGAGACCGCCTCGATGGCATCCTCCCGCGAGGCACCGCGGGTCTCAAGGTAGGCCACGAGTTCCTCGCGCTGAGGATCGAGCACTTCCTGCCCAGCCTCCCCGCTGGCGGTGACCGCGTTGCCAGCCTGAAGCCCGGGCGGAAGAAGGAAGAACGGCAGCATGGCGACGAACACGACGCAGGCCACCGCTCCCGGCTTCAGCCTTTTCCGGAACATGTGCTTTCCTCCTTGTGGATTCGTACGCCGGCCCGCTTGTCAGCCGGGCCGTGCCATCTGAAGGTGTGGGACATCCGGCGGAGAGGTCACAGATTCCTGCACCGGCCAGGGGACCAAATCGGCGAATCTCGGGGGGCGGCTCAGGGATCGCCGCAACGCGCCCTCAGGGCTTCCCCGAAGTCAGGATGACGGGCTATGCTGGCCGGGCGGCCGGGCTGGGGAAATAGCGCTTCAGCCGCAGGATCGGCTCCTCGAAGTACTTCCAGGACACGATGGCGATGAGATAGCTGATCAACCCGGCAAGGACAAGATAGACAAGGAGATAGACTTCCACGGGGAGGTCGGCTTTGCCAAAGGCCTCCGGGTGAAGCTCGGTGTTGCGGAAGGTGGCGTTCACGGCGAAGTGCCAAAGATAGAGCGAGTAGCTGACCTTGCCGATCTTGACGATCCAGGTGCGGGAGAAAAGCTGCTGCACGACACCGGCGCGGGTCAGCCCGGCCGTGATGAGGACGCCGGAGAGCAGGCCGGTGGCGAAATGCTGCCCGGCGATGCGTGCGGGCATCGAAAAAACCGAAACGCCGGAAAGGGAACGTTCAGCAAGATAGACAAGCATGAAGATGCCGGCGGGAATGACGAGGAGCTTCATCACCTTGTGGCAGTGGCGCAGCACACCGCGCGATTCGCAGAAGGCGATCAGCGCGCCGATGGCAAGCGGGTCCAGCCGCGTCGGCAGCAGTACATACAGCGCCAAGGGGTTGGCTCCCGTTTCCGCAAGGAAGAACCTCGCCAGCGGCGGCCCCAGCACCGCAAGCACCAGGAAGGGCAGCCAACTCCGCATGAAGGCAAGCAGCACAAGCACCAGGGGCCAGATGAGGTAGAACTGCTCCTCTATCGCCAGCGACCATAGGTGAGAGAGGTACGAGGCGGGCCAGCCCTCCAGCGCGATGCGGAAATTATTCGTATAGGTGAAGAACCAGAGCCAGTGGTCGTTCAGGTAATTACGTGCGGAGTACTGCCGCAGCGCCGGCAGAAGGGCCAGGCAGGCAATCAGGTAGAACCAATACGGTGGGAATATCCGGAGCACGCGCCGGATCGTGAACACCAAATAGGCGCGTTTCGTCAGGTTGGACGCGAGGAGTATCCGTGTGATGAGGAACCCGGAGATGACGAAAAAGACGTCCACCCCGATGAACAGGCCGGAGGCCATGTCCACAGCGGCATCGGTGAAGGGGTTTTGGAGCGTAACCCCCTGGGTGAAATGGAAAGCCATCACAAGCAGGATGGCGATGCCGCGCAGTCCGTCGAGATGCGGAACGTAGGAGAGAGGCTTGGCGTGTGGAAGTTGTGCGGGGCCGGCGGGTTGGAGCGCCGATTTTGTTGTGATCAAGTCAGGTCTGGCCTTCGGGGGCAGGGAGCAGTGAGGGAGCGGGAATCGGGCCACAAGCCGATCAGCAGCATGAGGGCGTGCTCATGCCCGGGGGAAGGGACGCTGTCAAGAGTGCGATTCGACAACCGGCCCGGAGCCACCCGTGGAAGCGGGGAGAACTCCGGGCCGGTGGAATTGCCGCAGACAGGCTGCAGGCTCAGTACCGCCGTTCCGGCAGGGCTTCGAGCGCGTTGGTTTCGTCGAACACCTGGCTGGGGACGACGATGCGGCGGGGAACCTCCTCACCTTCGAGAATACTGTCGATGGCGTCGAACAGCTCCACGCCGATGACCGGGTTGCTCTCCACGCTGCAGTTGAGGGCTCCCTGGATGATCGCCTCGAGGGCGGCGCGGCTGCCGTCAATCGAGACAACGAGGATGTCTTCACCGGGGCTGATTCCGGCCTCTTCCAAGGCTTCGATGGCCCCGAGCCCCATGCTGTCATTGTGGGCATAGATGGCGTCGAAGCCGTCCGCCCCCATGGTTTCGAGGGCTGCAGCGATTTCTTCCTTGGCGGCGGTGGCGCCGAAGTTTGCGGCTTCACTGGCAACGATCTCCATGCCGGCGTGCTCTTCGACCACCTCGGCGAAGCCAGCCTCGCGCTGGATGGCGGCGGTGTTTCCTTCGCTGCCACGAAGCTCGACGATGCGGGCCTCTCCGCCGGTGCGCTCGGCGATCCACTCGGCGGCAAGGCGCCCCTCTTCATGGAAGTCCGAGCCGACGGCGGTGACGTACAGCGATTCGTCGTCCACGTCCACCAGCCGGTCCACCAGGACGACGGGGATACCGGCGTTCTGGACCTCGGCGAGGACGCTGTCCCAGCCGGTTTCCACCGTTGGCGCGAGGACAATGATGTCCACGCCCTGTGCCACAAACGAGCGCAGGCCGCTGATCTGGTAGTTCTGTTGGTGCTGGGCGTCGGAGATGCGCAGTTCATAGCCGCGCCGGCGCGCTTCTGCCTCCGCGGACTCCACCATTGCCGAGCGCCAACTGCTATCCGTTTCGATCTGCGAGAAACCGACGATGGGGCCGTCGGGGGTTGGTGCCGGCCCGAGGGCCTCCCCGCAGCCTGAAGCCGCCGCGCCGAGTGCCAGCGCGGAAAAGAGACTGAGCAACCTACTCTTCATCGAATAACCCCTTTCGGTCTTGCTTGTGATGGGAACGAGATTCCGAAGCCTTGAGATGGAGTACAACCCGGCCGTTTTCCGGCCGGGCGATGGTATGGCGCAAGGCCGGGGACGCTGTCACGGGAAGAACGGCGGCCAGCACCGCTCCGCCGGGCCGGGATTTTAGTCGTTTTTAGTTCCGGCCGGAGGGGCCGGCGCCGGGATGTCACTCCCGGCCCGGCTTCTTCTCGTCCGGGGCAGGGGAGGCGCCCGGCTCCTCCTCCCCGCCGTCCGGCGCCTCCTTGTAGCGATCCTTGACGGTCGGGAGCTTGTCGAGCATCTCCTCGAGTTTGAGGCCGGTGAGGCTTTCCACGATGGGGGGCAAACCGGCGAGGATTTCGGACACGTCTCGGGTGACCTTGGCGGCCCCGGTGTTCCCGTCCGATCCGTTGGAGACGATGGTGATCTTGTCGGTCTTTGCCAGCGGCGCGGAGATTTCCCGCGCGATTTCCGGCAGCGCCCCGATGAGCAGCTCGGCGATGGCGGCCTGATTGTAGTACTGCCAGGATTCGGCCTTCTTGCGGTTGGCTTCGGCTTGGGCAAGACCCTCGGCGCGGATGACCTCGGCCTGGGCGAGGCCCTTGGCCTTGATGGCCTCGGCCTCGGCGTTGCCCTTGAAGCGGATGACATCCGCGTCGGCCTCGCCGCGGCGGCGTTCGGCCTCGGCGGCGCCGGTGGCTTCGCGTTCGAGCTGCACGCGCTTGCCTTCGGCGAGCGTCTCCATGCGGTAGCGGTCGGCCTCGGCGGGCTTGCGCACTTCGGCGTCGAGTTCGCGCTCGCGGCGGGTGATTTCCCGCTCCTGCACCTGGATGAGCCCTTCACGCTCGACCACCTGGATTTTGACCTCCTCGGCCTTGGAGGTCTGCATGGTGGTGTTGCGCTGGATGTCGTAGGCGAGTTCGGCCTGGGCCTTCTTCTTGTTCACCGAGGCCTCGTACTCCTGAAGGTTCATGCGGTAGTCGCGGTCGGCTTCGGCGACCCGGGTGTCGGCGCCGAGCTTGGCGACCTGGCCCTCGCGGTTGGCGTCGGCCGAGCGGATGGTGGCGTCGCGGTCGGCTTCGGCCTGGCCGATGATGGCGTCGCGCTTTACCTGTGCGGTGCGCGGCTTGCCGAGCGCGTCCAGGTACCCGTTGCGGTCGGTGATGTTCTTGATGGTGAAGGAGACGATACGCATGCCCATGTTGGCCATGTCCGTGGTGGCGTACTCCTGCACGCGGGAGGCGAATTTTTCGCGCTCCTTGTATATCTCCTCCACGGAGAGGGTGCCGAGGACGGCGCGCAGGTGGCCCTCCAGCGTCTCCAGCGCCACGTTCTGGATTTCCTGCGGGGACTTGGCGAGGAACTGCTCGGCTGCGGTGCGCAACGCGTCCTCAGTGTTGTCTATCTTGACCTGGGCAATGCCGTCCACGATCACCGGCACGCCCTGCACTGTATAGACTTCCGGCGTCTGGACGTTGATGGTCATGATTTCGAGCGACAGATGGTCCACACGGTAGAAAAACGGCAGGACGAAGGTGCCGCCGCCGCGCACGAGCTTGGGGCCCGTGCCAAGGCGCATCTTCCGGCTCGTGCCGCCGGAGATCACCAGCACCTCATTCGGGCCCGCCTTGTACCAGCGCGAGGCGATGAAGCCGAGAAGCAGCAGAAAACCAATGATCAGCAGGACAACTGCGCCCGCTATCTGCAAGCCCTCCGTGAATCCGGCGAATGCCATCAGGGTGGCCAGTGGTGTCATTGTTCCTTCTTCCTTTCGATTGAGCCGGGAGCCTCGCTCGCGCGCAAGGCGCGCACAAGGAAGGTCGTCCCGTGATACCTGATGATTTCGACAATCTCGCCCTGTTCGATGGCGGACCCGTCCGCCGAGCGGGCCGGGGCGCTGTTCCTGCCGGAGGGGGTGGTGTAGGTGATCTGGCCAAGGGACTTGGGGCCAATGGGAATGGAGACCTCGGCAGTCTCGCCAACGAGGTCCTCGCGGTGATCGGCCAGCGAGGACTCCCGCGATTTGAGGCCCTTCCAGATGGCGAGGTAGAAGACGAGCGACCCCACGGTGCCGCTCCCGGCCGCCAGGACCACCGATCCACCCGATCCGAGGTTGAAAAGGTACAGCCCAAGGATGCCCATCGCACCGAAGATCACCATGAACAGGCAGATGGCGGGGAGCATCGACCCGTCGTCCCCAAAGTCGAAGATGCCCCCGAGCAGGAAAGCGAAGGCGAGAAGGAAAAACCCGGCCCCCAAAACGATCCAATAGACCGTCACGAGTTGAAGGGACTGGAGGAACTCCAGCAGGTCCATCGTTTCCCTCTTTCCGCCGATCGGAAGGTGTCTGCGTGGGGCATACGGGCTTCCGGCCAAGCGAGCAAGCCCAATGGTGCGGCGGGGCACTCCGTCCGGTGCGCGGGCCTTGAAGGAGATACCGCCCGGGCTGGCCGGCTATTCATGGCTCCGGCGCAAAAAGAGACCCGCCCGCGTCAGCCGGACCGGCTGGGCGGGCGGGCAGGTACCCAAGGAGGGAGGACCGCTACTGATAGTGTTCCCAGGAGGGATTGTGCAGCGGGACAGGAGTGGGTGTCGGCGTCGGGGTTGGCTCGACTTCAGGGGCCGGGGCGCCACCACGGAGGAAGGAGCCGTCGAAGGCCTGCCCGTCGTAATCGCCGATGTTGGTGACCTGGAAGTAGTTCTCGTGCGAGGGGTCGTCCGTCGGGTCGAACACGGGGTCGGCGGAGACGATGGCGAAGGTCGAAACCTCATCGTTCACGTCATCGATCGGGTCGCTGTTCAGCCGGTCGGGGCCTGCCGTGACGATGGCGGAGCTTTCGATGGTAAACGGGCCGGTCCCGGAGTGACGGATGACGTTGTCCGCATCGTCGGTGCCGTCGCCCGCGAGTACGGAGCTCTGGATGGTGATGGGGGCTTCGTAGCCGGCACTGAAGACGAGGAACGACGGGCCGTCGTTACGGGCAGAGGTCACATTCTCCACCTGCACGGAATGTGCCGCGGAGGAAGCGGCGCCACCGACCAGGATGCCACCGTTATTGTTTCCGACGAAGATCGAGTTGCGGACGATCAGGTTCATGGGGCTGGCACCGACCTGGTGCTGGAGGCCCCACTCTGAGCTGCCAACGGAGACGACGCCGTCGATCACAAGATCGTCCACCGTGCCGTCATTGCCTGTGTACCAGATGTTGCTCCGGGTGTTGCCTAGGACCATGAGCCGCTGTTCGGGCGCGTTGACCTGGAAGTTGCGGCCCGCCTGGATGCCGAAACGGCCGCAGTACGAGACGACATTGCCATCCTCAAAGATGAAGTTGGTGTCGGGCTGGCCCGCGCTGAGGATGATGCCATCTGGGCTGCTTCCCACCTGCAGGTGGGAGATCACAACGTCGCGGAAGGTGACGGTCGTCCCCGGGCCACCGGGGCCACCGCCGCCCACCAGCATGCCGTCATCGCCGAACTCCACGCGATCGGGGAAGTCGTTGAGGTCGAGTTCTTCAAGCCCATCGGTCGTGATCGGATTGCCCGCCCCGTCGTTGACGGTGATGAGGAGGTTCTCCAGCAGCAGATTCTGGTTCGCCCCTCCCGCTTGGATGCCACGGACGGGAGTGTCCTCCTCCGAGGGAAGCAGGATAAGGTTGCGCAGCGTCACGTCGTGCGCCACCGACTCATCGGTGATGGTTATCTGGATGCCGTGGGTGCTGCCGCCTCCCTGCTGGAGCAGCAGCGTCGGACGGTCCTCCCCGGTCCCTTCGATGGTGATGGCTTGGGAGATGGAGACGTGGCCCTCATAGGCACCGTCGTCCACGATCTGGACGATTTCGGGTTCGGAGGCGATCGCGTCCTGAAGAGACTCGTAGTCGCCGGTGCCGTCCGAGGCCACGGTGACGGTCTGACCAATGGCCAGACCAAAGCTGATGCCGACAGCGCAGGGGAGCGCCGCGAGAATGGAAAGGTTCCGCCGCACGGGTGTTCCTCCTTGGGAGAGAGGGAAGTATGATGAATACCAAACCTACGGTAACACGGCTCGCTTAGCAGTCTGCAGGGGTCAAGCCCTTACAGATAACTTTTCACCAAGGAACATTCTGCGCCCGAGGGCGCGTGAGAAGGCCTTTGCCCACCGTCTTCCGTCGGCAGCCTCCGGACTCCGGCGGGTGCATCTCGCGGATTCGGTGATTTGGAAGTGAGGTAGTTGTTTCTCTTGTAGGGCCGTTGGGTCCAGAGGGAGTGATTCCCTGTCTTGGAGGCCCTGCAATGGCTCACGATCCTGCTGAGAAGAA
>SLMS01000091.1 GCA_007133495.1 Candidatus Sumerlaeota bacterium
CCCAGCCGAAATCAGCAAGGGTCTTGTCGGTAAGACCGAGGCGTACTTCCCCGTCAGTCTGGGAGGGCTCCATCAGCTCCGGGGGAGAGAAAGCCCCCTGGTCGTAGTGGGAAACCGAGGACCCGGGCGCGTAATCGGGTGGCGCATAGGCGGGTGCCTTGTCACCGCCGAAGGCGGCTTCGAGGTTGGTGCCGCCGATGAAGAGGTTTTCGCCGGTGAGCGCGTCGGCCCGGTCGCCTTCGGACATCGCCGTCAGGGCGGTGCCGGGCTCGTCGCCCTCGTAGAGCAGGGTGTCATAGATCGAGGGGTAGAACTCGTTGTCGCTGGAGTCCTGGATCAACCACTCACCGGTATTCTCGTCGATGTGGTCCGCGAACCCCAAGCCGTGGGTCAGTTCGTGGAGGGTGGTGCGGACAAAGGAGGGGATGCCGGTCGGGTCGCTGTCGAGATCGTAGTTCCAGGTCAGGGCCCCGAGGGCGACGTCCCCGTCAACATCCGCATTGTAGGTGATGCGGATTTCCCATTCACCGTCGGGGGTATTGTCGTCGTCGAGCATCTGATTGATCAGGTGAAGGGGGAGGAACTTGTCATCGCCGGTGAGGCGGGCCCAGTATCTGCCACTGGCGCCAGCGAGCGGGGCTCCGGTGTCGTCCCCGCCGAGGTCGTCAAAGCGGGCCCGCACACGGATCGGGATCGTGCCATCAATGCGGGCGGCCCAATACTCAAGCCCGTACTCGAAAGCCTCGCGGCGCACCTCGCCCAAGGTCTCGGGGCCGCCGTTGTACGGTTCGGTGTCGTTGAAGCCATAGTCCGAAGGATCAACATATTCGATCTCAATGGGAACGGCGGAGGCGGTCCCTGCCGTCAGGCCAAGGGCCACCCCAGCAGCAAACAGGGTGCGGAGGAAGAAGGAGCGGGAGTTCATTGGGCCGCCTCCCCGCCGCGTTTGGCATTCTTGTGGATTTCGCAGTGGACCGTGAGATTTCCGTCCTCATCGACAACTGCAACCGACCAAGTCTCGACGACGTCCACTTCGACGATGCTGGCGATGCCGGCCTGGGCGGCCTTGGTGGGCACTTCCACGGGCCGGACGGTGCGCTCACGCTCGCGGGGGACCTGGCGGTCAGCAGTGGGCGCGGTGGGCTGGCCGTCCTCGTCGAGGACGATGATGCTGCTGGCGGAATCGGCCCGGGGGCCGGAGGTGGCCTCCGAGCAACTGCCGCAGGCCGAGCAGCCGCCCTTGCCGTCCTTCGACTCGGCAGGAGCGGGGTCAGTGCGGACTTCGGTGGCGGCGGGTTCGCTCTTCGCGGCACGGTCGGCGCCCGGGGAAGCAAGCAGGACGGCACCAAACCCGGCCGCACCGGCCAGAGCCAGTCCCGCCACAAGAATGATGGGGCGTTTCATGTGGACTTCCTTTCATGGGGTTGTTTTCGGCGGAGAGCGGACCTCCGGGTGAACCCTCAGGTCCCTCATCCCGCAGGGTGAAACTGATGCAGCCCGCTCCGGGAGACTCAACCCGAAAAACGATTCTTTGGGAACGGATTGTGCCGCCGGGCGCTTCGCTGTTGCGCGCGTAAGGGGGTTTTCCCCGACTTTTGGTCCCTCAGGGAGTGAGAGTTACCGTCAGATGAGAGAAAAGGTTCACTTACCGGGGCCGGAGCGCCTCCTGCCGCCCGCGCGTCAGGCGGCGTTGGCGGCTGCGGTCTATGTGGCTCTAGCGGTGGTGGCGGCGCTGCCCGGCGTGGGGTGGGTGTTCCGCCGGCCCCTGCTCTGGTTCGAAGGGTCGGACATGTACCACCGCATCTGGTGGTTCCGGCAGGTGCTGGCGGGCGAGCGGCCCTCGATGTGGCACCTTTCGGACCTGCTGCCGCCGCACGGCGTGCCGCTGATGATGACGTCCAACGGCGTCGGGAAGGAGTGGCTGTTCGCCGTGCTGGGCTGGTGGCTGGACCCGACGGTGGCGGGGAACCTGCTGATGGTGACGACGCCGGCGACGGTGGCACTGGCGGGGTTTCTGGTGCTGAGGCGGTTGCTGCATGGAGCCTTCCTGCCGGCGCTCTTCGGCGGATGGCTGTGCGGATGGAGCGGCTTTGGCACCGAGCACCTGGTGCACCCGTGGCTCTCCTCGGTGGAAGGGCTGGTGATCTTCCTGGGAGCGTTGGTGCTGATGCGCCACCGGGTGACGCCGTTGCGGGTGGCTGTGGCGGGCGCAGGGGCGGCGCTGGCAGCCTGGTTTTCCATCCAGAGCATTGTCTATCTGCTGACGGTTTCCCTTGTCTATACAGCGGACCGGACCTGGCGGAGGGACTGGCGGGGCATCGCGGCGCTCTTTGCCGCGGGCGGGATCGCCGTGCTGGCGTGTCTGCCGCTGCTCTGGCAAACATGGCGGACCTACGGCGGGGATTTCTCCGCGATGGGGGGCGAGACGCCGCTGGAGGCGATGTTCCTCTGGCGGGGGAACCTGGCGCAGATGGTCCTGCCGTGGGAGCACGCCTGGCCACTTGGCGGCTTGTCGGCGTGGGTGGCCGAGCACACCACGCACCGCCCGGCGCAGGAAGGTTACCTTGGGTGGATCGTGATTCCGCTGGCGCTACTGGGCGCGTGGACACGGCATCGCGGGACGGGCTTCCTTGCAGTAATGGCGGTGGTGGGGCTGCTGCTGTCGTTCGGACCGGTCATTTCCCTCTATCACGAGCCAAACAGCACGGCGCCGCTTCTTGGGCCTACGTGGATTCCCGGGCCCTTCTATTTACTAAAGGACTTGCCGGTGTTCGGTTCGCAGCGCACTCCGGCCCGGTTTATCGTAATCGCCAATCTGGCGATGGGGCTTCTCGCGGG
>SLMS01000001.1 GCA_007133495.1 Candidatus Sumerlaeota bacterium
GTGACACACCGTTGAGCAGCCACCGCACCGTCCCGTCCGCCGTCTCCGCCCGACGGTTGCGCAGCGTCAGCACCGCCTCCAGCCCGCCACCGCGCTCCCCCACCGCAAGCCGCGAGACGAATGGTTCGTCGTAATACACCGTAAGGCGCGTGCCGTACTCCCCGCCAAGCCGCGGGAAAAGCCGCACCGGCACGAACTCCTCCCCTTCCGCCGGAAGCGACAGCGTCAGCGGCATCCGCACCTCCTCCCCCGGTTCCGCCGCAAGGGCGGGTTCCAGAGTGGGCTCCCCACCCTCCGGCGGTTCCAGGCGCGCCAGGACCGGTGTCTCCGCCAGCGCATCCAGCAGGGGCTTCAGCGGCAGGTCCGCCGCCTCCGGTCCGGGATTCCGGAAACGCACCTCCACGGTGCGCGACTCGCCCGGGTAGATGTATAGATGCGAAGGCTCGATGGACAGCGCAAGCCGTGCGGCCACCGCCTCACACAGGTCCAGAAAATACACCGGCTCCGCCGTCAGGTCCAGCACCGCCTTCCCGTCCATCCCCGGCTGCACCGTCCGCCGCGCCGTCCCGTCCAGGTTCTCCACCCGGACGGGTTTTGCCGCCGGGACGCTCACCGGCAGCCGCTCCCCGTCCTCCCGCACCCATGCCACGGCGCAAAGCTCACCGTTGCTTTGTCTATACAACTGGAACTCCACCTCCGGGTCCCGCGCGGGGTCGGCCGCCAGCCCGTCCACGCGGCCCAGAAACTCTGCATCCTCAATCCGCTCCACCATCGCGCGGTAGGCGTCCCACGACAGCTTCGGCTCGCCCGTGTACCGCAGCAGCCCCCACCATCCGTCCGGCCCGTTCTGCGGCGGATCGTCCTGCAGCTTGTAGTAGTAGAACTGCTCCAGCCCCTCCGCCTGCATCACCAGGTGGCGCTTCACCACCCAGCTCGCCTGCTCCGCCGGGGTGCTCGCCACCACGATCCCGCTCGGCCCCGTGCTCAGCCCCGACTCGGTCACCAGCACCGGCAGGTCCCCCTCGCCGTAGTGCTCCATCAGCCGGCGCACGTCCCGGTAATCGTCCTCGATGAGCGACTCGTCCGGCGTCGAATCGTAGAAATGAAACGACAGAGCATCCATGTGCCCGGCGGCGCCCGCGCGGTAGACATCCTCGATGAACGGCAGGTCCATCCCCGCCGTGGCCATCCCAACGATCACCGCATCGGGATCCGCTTCTTTGGCACGGCGGTAAACGACCTGCAGCAGCTTCGCATAATGATCCGCATTCGGATTCGGCACCCAGTAGGGTGTGATATTCGGTTCGTTCCACACCTCCCAGTACGTCACCCTGTCGCGATTACGCCGGACAAGCCTGTACACCCAGTCACCGAAAGCGGCCCGCTCCGCCTCCGTGGCGGGCGACCGGTCCGGCGACCACGCAGCGTTGTAGCAAAGAATGGGGAGGGGCTCGAGCCCCGCCGCCACGATCTCCTCGATCACCCGGTCCGGGAAATCCCACTCGAACCGGCCGCGGTCCACCTCGATGCTCCCCCACCACATGTCCACCCGCACCGCCCGTGCCCCCGACTCGCCAATCCTCTCCAGCCGCTCCCGCAGGTCGTCCCACAGGCCCTCCCGCACCAGCTCATCATCCGAATGCAGATGGTGGAACGGCACGATGCCGTTCAGCGCAAAGAACAGCTCCGGCACCGGCCGGCCTTCGAGTGTATAGACGGGGGGCTCCGGCTGCTCCACCTCCGGTGCAGCCTCCCCCTCTGCAGCCACCGGCACCGCAAACGCCACCAACCCCAGCGCCAGCAACCACGCCCCACGCTTTCCCGCAGCCTTCCCGAACCTGCCTGCCAGCCTTTCCATGACCCTCGTGTGTCCTCCTTCGGGGGGATGCCGCGGCCCGCAGCATGGCAAAAGCCCCGGCCGCCAACGAGCAGGCAGACTCCACCACCATACCGTCAAGCAGCACTGCACAGGAAAGGCACTCTGCGCCGGGGAAAAAATCACCGATCGGTCACGAAAGCGCTTTCGTGCTTCCCGGCAGGGGCTGGATCCGCCCCTCCCCTCCCACATTGGACCGCTCCGCCCCGGGTTGTTGTTGCCCCATCGGGCCCTCACAGCTGTTTATCCGCCCCGCCCAGCGCGCACATCACCACCACAGGAGGCCCGCCGGATGCAGTCCCGCCAAATCGTCTATACCCTGGAAATGCGCTACCCCTTCGGCATCACGCGGGAAGTCTCCACCACCTCCCCCACCGTCCTCTTCCGCCTCGCGGACGAGGGACAGGGCGAAGGCTCCCCCGTCAAATACAAGAAGCAAGAGCCCAGGGGCGCCCTCCCCCTGCTCGAAAAATTCGCCTCCTGGGTCACCGAGGAAAACATCACCGACGTGGAGGGCCTTCACGCCCGCGCCAAACGCGAGGCGCCCCACCACTCCTCGGCCGTCTGTGCCTTCGACATCGCCCTCTGGGACGCCCGCGGCCGGCGCGAGCAAAAGCCCCTCTGGCAGGTCATGGGCGCCCCCGAGCCCAACCTCCAGACCACCTACACCGTTTCCCTGGCTGAAAACGAACTCATGGAGGAGCGGGCGCGGGAGGCCAGCCACCTCCCCCTCCTCAAGGTCAAGCTCGGCCGCTCCATCGAGCAGGACGCCGACGCCATGCGCCGCATCCGCCGCGCCGCGCCCAACGCCATACTCCGTATAGACGCCAACGCCGGCTGGTCCGCCGGGGACGCGCTCAAGATCATCCCCACCCTCGCCGATCTGGGCGTCGAATTCGTAGAACAACCCCTTCCCATCGGCGACCTCGACGGGCTCGCCCGTCTCCACAAGGA
>SLMS01000042.1 GCA_007133495.1 Candidatus Sumerlaeota bacterium
GACACTTCTTCCAGTGCTCTCCGTACGCCTCGCGCCCCTTGAACTGGAGAGAGAGAATGGCGTCGAAACCGCGCACATCCTTCGTATAGTGTGGCATGATCCGGTCAAAATCACAGGCGCCAACCGATTCGAACCAACTGTCCACCACGGCCTGGATGGCTTCCGTGGCTTTTCCCGCTGTCTGCGTACTCATGGTGCTTCTCCTTCAGTGTGGGGGTATTGCCGGGACGGCGGAGCGCCGCCCCGTGCGGTCAGGGTTTGGCCTCGAAGAGCGCCTTGCCGGTCTCCGGCTCCATGGGGTGGGAGCAGTGATCGTGGACGATCTTCCACTCACCGTCTATACGCCGGTAGCAGGCGGTGATGCGGTTCCAGAAATTCACCACCTCACCGTCCTTCAGCTTCATCGTGATGTTGTTCAGGTGATGGGAGAATGCCACGTCTCCGTTTGCAACGACTTTCAGGTCGTGTATCTCCATCTTGGGAGTACCGCCACTGCCGGGGCAGTAGGAGACGCACCATTCCCACTGCTTTCTGTAAGCCTCGATGCCCTTGAACTGCAATTCCCGTATGGCGTCGAACGCCACGATCTCCGGCGCGTAGTGCGCCATAATGCGGTCCACGTCGCTTGCGCGGAGTGCTTCCAGGAAACTGCTCACCAGTTCCCGGATTTCTGCTTCGGCCTGTTCGTTGGTGGTTGCGATACTCATGCTTTCGTGCTCCTTTGGGTGGGGTTGTCCCCAAATGTGGGGGTGAAGCCTCGAAAAAAATGCCGGGGAGCGGGCCTCCGCCCGGCCCTAATCAATATCGAATTTCTTTACGGGCCGCACCTCGACGCTGCCGTACTTCGTTTGCGGCATCTGCGAGGCGATGCGAAGCGCCTCCTCCCTGCTTCCTGCCTCTATCAAATAGTATCCTGCAAGCTGTTCCTTCGTCTCGGCGAAGGGACCGTCGGTCATCGTCATCTTGCCGCCGCGGACGCGGATCGTCGTGGCCGTCTCGACAGGCTCGAGCGGGTCCGCCGCGATATAATTCCGGCTGTTCTTCAGCCGCCTCGAATTGGCCAGGCATTCGTTGAACTGAATCTCCGCTTCCTCCCTGGACATTCCCTCCAACTTTTTTTCTTCGACGTAAATCAGGCAGAGGTAGCGCATGGGGGTCTCCAGAAGCGAGTGCAGTCTCTACGGAGTGGCCGCACGGAGTGGGTGGGATTCGACATTCCGGGAGCTTAATTCGTTCCCATTTTTATTGATCGGCTGGGTGCTTTCCTCTCCTCACCGGGGATCCGCCGTGCTGATGGGGCGGACCTCGATGCTGCCATATCGTGCAGGTGGCATGCTGGACGCAATCCGAACCGCCTCATTCAGGTCCTTTGCCTCGATCAGACAGAAGCCCCCGAGTTGCTCCTTCGTCTCGGCGAACGGCCCGTCGGTGACCGAGCTTCTGTGACCGCGCACGCGCACCGTGGTGGCGGTACAGACCGGCTGCAGGGCCTCACCGGCGAGAAAGTGCCCACTCTCCTTCAACTCATCCGAGCAATCGGCGCACTCCTTGAAGAAGCGGTCCATCTCATCCTTCGGGAGGGAGTCGATTTGCCTCTCCTCGGCATAGACAAGACAGAGATAGCGCATGATGTCCCCTTTCATGATGGTGTGCCGTCTGTTTGATTGTCGTCCTGGGGCATCGGCTTTCGACAAGGCGGCTGATTTTTTTCTGAAGCCGGGCTATCGAGCCAGTTCCGCCAACCGCCGCATGAGGAAACGCTTCTCCGGGCCCTGACGTGCCAGAGCGATGGCGTGTTCATAGGAGGCGCGCGCCTCCTGCTCGCGGCCCAGCCGGCGGAAGAAATCCGCCCTCGCCGCGTGCGCCAGGTGGTAATCCTCAAGCTCCCCCCGCGCGAGCAGCGCATCGACCAGTTTCAGGCCAGCCTCCGGCCCGTCGCGCATCGCCACCGCCACCGCCCGGTTCAGCTCCACCACCGGCGAAGGGACAATCCTCGCCAGCAATCCGTAAAGACCCACAATTTGATTCCAGTCCGTTTCTTCCGCCGTTGGTGCCTCTGCATGAACCGCGGAGATGGCCGCCTGAAGTGTATAGGGTCCGATTCGCCCGGACCTGAGCGCCCCCTCAACCAGGGCCCCGCCCTCGGCGATCAGCCCGCGGTCCCACAGCGACCGGTCCTGATCCTCCAGCAGCACGATGTCCCCCTCCGGTGTCGTCCGCGCTGCCCGCCGCGATTCGTGCAATAGCATCAGCGCCAGCAGCCCGCTCGCTTCCGGCTCGGGCAGCAACTCCACCACCAGCCGGCCGAGCCGGATCGCCTCACCCGAAAGGTCCGGCCGAGTCACCGAATCGCCCGCCGACGCGGAGTACCCCTCGTTGAACACAAGATAGATCACCCGCAGCACACCGTCCAGCCGCTCCGGCAGGTCCCCGGGCGAGGGAGTCTCGTAGGGAATGCGCGCCTCGCGTATTTTGCGTTTTGCGCGCACGATGCGCTGCGCCACTGTCGGGGCGGGGGAGAGGAACGCGCGCGCGATCTCTTCTGTTGTCAACCCGCAGACCTCCCGCAGCGTCAGCGCCACCTGCGCGTCCGCCGGCAGGGCCGGGTGGCAGCATGTAAAGACGAGCCGCAACCGGTCGTCCGGCACTGCCTTGTCGTCCTCCGGCTGCACCGGCCCGGTGGTTGTCTCGATTTCTTCGGCCAGTTTTTCCAGGGACCTATCCTGGCGCGCCCTCCGGCGGATGCGGTCGATCGCCCGGAAACGCCCGGCAGAGACCAGCCATGCCCGCGGGTTGGCCGGCACGCCATCCCGCTGCCAGCGGTCCAGCGCGGCCGCGAACGCATCGTGGAGCGCCTCCTCCGCCAGCTCAAAATCCCCCAGCAGCCGGATCAGCGTCGCCAGTACCCGGCGCGACTCGTTGCGGTAGGCGGCGTCCACCGCCTCGCGCACGCGGTCCTCCGGGCTGGCGTTCACCGCCCGCTCTCCTGCCGCCCCGCCGGTCATTTATATACCCGGCGCTTGAGCGCCCACAGCGAAAGCGGCACGAACACCGCCGTCACCGCCCCCGCCCACAGCAACGACCACAGCGCAGGCTCCAGCACCGGCCCGCCCAGCAGCAATCCCCGCGATGCTTCCGTCAGCAGCGACACCGGGTTCGCGTTCGCAAAAACCTGCAACCAGCCCGGCATCGTCTCCGCCGGAACGAACACGTTGCTCACGAACGTAATCGGGAAAAGGATCGTAAAGCCGAATAGCTGCACGTGCTCGGGGTCCCTCGCGATGACGCCCACCAGCACCGACACCCACGAAAATGCCAGCGCGAAAACCAGCACCAGCACCACCATCCCCATCAACCCCGCCAAGGAAGTCTCTATACGAAATCCCATCAAATACCCCACGGCGAGCAGCAGCACTATCGACCAGGCCTGCTTTACAAGGTCCGCCGTAATACGCCCCGCCAGCGGTGCCCAGCGCGCCACCGGAAGCGAACGCAACCGGTCGAACACGCCCTTCGTCAGGTCCACGTTCAGCCCGTGCCCCACGTAAACCGTCACGAACATCATGTTCATCACGATCATGCCCGGGAGCATGAACCTCAGGTACTCCGCCGTGGAGTCGGCAATCGCGCCGCCGAATACGTAGGTGAACAGCAGCACGAAAAGGATCGGCTGGAAACTGTAGTCGCCGAGTTCAAACGGATTGTGCCGTATTTGCACGATGGTCCTCCACGCCAGGGAGAGCGTCTGCTGCACCCCCTGGAGCGGGCCAACGCGCGCGGGAAGGGCCGGCGTCTCCGCCGCCATCCCGCTGGATGTCTCTGTCATGCTGGTGCCTTCTCCGTATCGCTGGTTTTTGCGGGCTCCGGTTCGGCCGGATGCCCGGTGAGGGAGAGAAAAACGTCGTCGAGGCTCGCCCCGCGCAGGACCAGTTCCGCCACCGCAATGCCCTCGTGGTCCAGCCGGCGCACCACCGCCGGCAGCAGGTCCGGGTCCACCGCCGGTGCGCTCACGGTCTGGCCCTCCACCTGTGGCTCGCTGCCGGACAGCTCTCCCACCGCCGCGATCGTCGCCGGCAGGTCCGCCGGGTTCTTCGGCCGCACGGCCAGCGCCTGGGCGCCCACGCGCGCCTTCAGTTCGTCCGGAGTGCCCCGGGCGATCACCCGCCCGTGGTCCATCACGGCGATCTCATCCGCCAGAGCATCCGCCTCGTCAAGGTACTGCGTCGTCAGCAGCACCGTCACCCCTTCCGACACGAGACAACGGACCAGCTCCCAGAGTTCCAGCCGCGCGCGTGGATCGAGTCCCGTCGTCGGCTCGTCCAGGAAAAGCACCCGTGGCCGGCCCACCAGGCTTGATGCCAGGTCCAGCCGGCGCCGCATCCCGCCCGAGTACGTCTTCGCCGCGCGGTGTGCCGCCGCCTCAAGGTGGAACTGCGCCAGCAACTCCCGCGCGCGCTGCCGCGCCGCCGTCCGCGAAAGCCCCAGCAGCCGGCCGATCAGCACGAGGTTCTCCGTCCCCGTCAGCTTCTCGTCCACCGAAGCGTACTGCCCCGTCAGCGCAATGAGCTGCCGCACCTGGTGCGCCTCCCGCACCACGTCGTACCCATGAACAGTGCCGCGGCCCGCATCGGGTTCCAGCAGCGTTGCCGGAATCCGCACAGCCGTCGTCTTCCCGGCGCCGTTGGGGCCGAGCAGCCCCAACACCGTCCCCTCCGGCACGGCAAGGTCCACTCCACCGAGGGCCCTGGTCTCGCCGAAACGCTTGACCAGACCTTCGGCCTGTATTGCCTCGGTCATTGCCGGTCCTCCCGCAGAATATTGAGGTTCTCAGCCGGGTTGCAGCTCGCGAATCGGCCGGACTTCGATGCTCCCGACCCGGGCCGGCGGGATACCCGCCGCGATTTGGATGGCTTCGTCCAGATCCTTCGCTTCCGCAAGGTAGAATCCTGCCAACTGCTCCTTCGTCTCCGCGAAAGGCCCGTCGGTGACTGACACCTTCCCATCGCGCACCCGCACGGTCGCCGCCGTCTCCACGGGCTGGAGCGCCTCCCCGGCGATCATGCGCCCCTGCCCGGCGAGCTTCTTCGCGTAGGCCATGCACTCCGCGTCGTCCGGGCTCTCCGGCAGGGAGTGGAGCTTCTTCTCATCGCTGTAAACCAGGCAAAGATATTTCATCGTGTCCTCCATGTGGGGGTATTGCCGCCCGAGCGGCTGCCATATAGCCGCCCAACGCCACCGCAAATCGACAAGCAAAAGCAAAGGAGGGGAAGAGAAAATCGGGGACAGGGCCAACCCTGCACCGTGTGGCTCGCCCCCTCAAAGGCTCTCCAGGAGGGTGTTGCCAGCGCCGAATTCGAAACGCCGCTTCAGGTGGTTGCAGAACTTCCGATCCAGGAACCCGTCGAACTGAAGCCTCCCAACCACAAGGCCTGGTGCAATTCCGACGGCTCGGGCAAATTTCTGGATGTCCTCAGGGTAGAATTTTTCACGATCCCGGATGAAGGTACTATACTCGCCCTCGGGTATAAGAATACTCCGGGCAAAGTGGTTGGCTTCCTGCTCGATCCTCGCTCCTTCCGGACGCTTGTCGTCGACGTAAATGCCTTTCTTCCCGTGCCTAAGGATGTGGCAGGCTTCGTGAAAAAAAGTAAACCATAGATGATCGTCCGTCTTGTGGCGCAGGCTCAACTGGATCACAGGGCGTCGCCCTCCGCATATCCAGCGTGCTGCCCCGGAAAGATGAGTCTTGGGAAACTCTGCGACGAACACGGCGGCTACGCCCGCCTCCGCGCAATTCGTGACGATTCCTTTGTGAATCTCCTCGACAGGGGCGGTGGTTAGTTTCCGTATTTGGCGAAGCGCGGTCTCAAAAGTCTTCGGGTCATAGGGGTCGCAAGAAATCTTCTGGGCCTCCAGCTCGCCGCACCTGAGCCAGGCGGCAAGGTGCCCCACTTCGCTGGCGAAGGCGCCGGACATGCGATAGTCCACTTCTGCTCGCGACCAGAAGAGGTTCCAACACTCCACCGAAGCCACGCCAAAAAAAGACAGCGCCTCGCGGACGGCTTCCGGGCTCCTCCGTGGCATGGAAAGATAGCCGCGCCTGCGGAGGTCACGAAGTGGCAACGAATCGAGCCAGCCGATCTCCCTCTGGCGCTGCTCGCGTTCCCGCTTGCGTGCCTTTACTTCCTGGTAGGCTTGCTCGCGCTTCAGCCAAAACGAAGCCGGCAACCCGAGTGTCCGCTCGAGCTGCAGCGCCGTATCAGGCGTGATGGCCACGTCGGCGGAATCACTCAGAATCTCGTTCACGGACTTGAGAGTCTTCCCCATCCGCTTGGCGAGTTCAGTCTGCGACATGCTGCGCTCCTCAAGCAGTTCACGCAGTGTTTCCCGGGGAGGAGACACCTCGTCAGGTGCATATTCGTTTCTCGTTGTCACCATCATTGTCTTCTCACCTCTGGTGGTAATCCTCGACCCCCAGGATGCGGATCACGGTTACCTTGCGCAAATCCGTCCCGCCATCCTCCTTCCGGGGGAGCGGCTCATTGCCCGCTTCCAGGATCAGGCGATGGTTTCGGTCGAGCCTCATTGAGTACTGCCCCTGCCTGTTCCCCGTCAGCGCTTCAAGTCTGCCCGGAAGCCCGAACGCCTCGTGGAGCGTTGCGGCCGCCAGGAGGTCGTCGAGGCGCCGGCCAATGATTGCGGCCAAACTGCCAAATGCTTTTCGCCGGCGTCCGGCGTCGTTCATCGTCTTGCGGAGCTTCTTGTCCTTGAAGACAATATCCACCCATCGCCTCCTTGATTTAGTATGCACCTGATGGGTGGTGCGTTGTCAAGGGAGGCGCGAAGCCTGTCCCGATTGTGTTGACCCGCCCGCGTTCTCCCGTAGGTACACCCCGAGACCTCACCCCGGGTGGTTGGCATGGGCAGCGGCGGGCCGTGGCGCAGCGGAACCGTGCATCCGGCGTTCACGCGGCCGGGCGTGCTCGCCTTTGCAGCGCTCGCAGGGGGCATTGCGCTGGGTTACGGCGCCGGGCTCGGGGCCTGGCAACCGGGAGCCGCCTTGGCCTGTGGCGCGGTGGCCGCGCTGGTGCTTTCGAAAGCGGAAAGCCTCACCCGGCCCGCCGCCTTCGCCCTGCTCTTTCTCGGAGCAGGACTCGCCCTCGCCAGCTTTCCCCAGTCCCGCACGGCGGCCAGCGCCACCATCCTGGACGAATTCCTCCCCGGCGGCAGCCCGCTCGTCGCTGCCGAAGGCCCCGTCGCCGCCTTTCCCCGCCGTAGCGCCTCCGGCTGGACGGTCCTGCTCGGCCCAGGCGTGCGCATCGAAGCCGGTGGGCGCGCGGCCGAAATACCCGGCAGGATCGCCCTCCGAACCGGCGACGATCCGGACACAAACCGCCTTCTTCTCGACACCGTGCCGGGTGACACCCTCCGCGCCGCCGGGCCGCTCACGCCGCTCGCCCGGCCGCAAGCCCGCGGCGAGTTCCAGGACTGGCTGGCCGGCCGCGAAGCCGTCGCCGTCGTGCGCTCACGCTCCGCGCAGATGGTTTCCGCACCGCAGGACCGCACGCGGTGGGAGAGCTTCCTCGCCCTTGGCCTGCGCGCCGGCAACGAGGCCGAAGCCCGTATCGTCCGTGCTCTCCCCGAGCGCGAAGCCGCCCTGCTCGTTGCCATGACCCTCGGCCGTACATACCGGCTCGACACGGCACAGCGGGACGGCTTCCGCCGCGCCGGACTCGTCCACATCTTCGCTGTTTCAGGTCTGCACACAATGCTGGTGGGCGGCATGGCGCTCTGGCTTTTGAGGCTTTTCGGCCTGCCGCCCGGTGTGCGCGTCGGCGTGCTCGCAGGGCTGCTCCTCTTTTTCGCCGTCGTGGTCGGCCTGCGGATGAGCGTCCTCCGCGCGGCGCTCCTGCTGCTTGCCTTCGAATCGAAGGAACTCCTCCGCCGGCCCGTGGAGCCGCTCTCCGCGCTCGGCACTGCCGGGACGCTCCTTCTGCTCCTCGACCCCATTTCGCTCTGGCAGCCTGATTTCCAGCTCACCTTCCTTTGCGCCGCGACACTCATCCTCTTCGGCCCCTGGTCCGTCGCGCTGGACATGGCGGTCGGGGAGCGTCTCGGCTGGACGTGGAAGGCCACACTCACCGCCTGGACGGCCCGGGTCGCACTCGTCTCTGCGGTCATCCAGCTCGCCCTCATTCCCGTCCTCGTGAACGGCTTCGGCGAAGCCTCTCTCATCGTTCCTGTCACCAACGTACTGTTGCTCTTTCCGGCTGTCTTGTCTATACAGGTCGCTTTTGCCTTCCAGTTCCTCGGCCTCTTCGTCCCCGGAGCGGCCGGGCCCTTGCTCGGTGCCCTGGAATGGCCGCTGCGGATCATCGGGGCCGGGTGCGAATTCCTCGGCGGCCTGCCCTTCGCCGCCTTCGCCAGCACCCCCTGGCCGGTCTGGCTCTGTCTATTATATTATTTGCTGCTGCTGGCCGGGCCGTGGAACCGCTTCCGCCGCGTTGTACAGCCGCGGCGCACTCCCTGGCAGTTCGTCCCCGCGCCCATGGCGCTGGCACTCTTGTTATTGTGGACGCCGGCCCTGCTGGACCGCGGGCCGCGCGGGCTGGAGGTCTGGTGGCTCGATGTCGGCCAGGGCGACGCCGTCCTCATTCGCGCCCCCTGCGGAGCCGCCGCACTCTTCGACGCAGGCCCGCCCCAGCGCGGCTGGTACCTGCCGGAAATGCTCCGCCGGCGCGGCGTCAGCGAGGTGGACCTGCTCATCGCCTCCCACGCCGACGCAGACCACATCGGCGGCATGCCGGACCTCATCCGCGAAATGCCCGTCGGGCAGCTCGCCGTCGGCGGCAGCCTTGCCGCCACGGCCATCTTCCGGGAACTCGAAGAGACGGTCCGCCAGCACCAAGTCCCCGTTGCCACCGTCCGCCGCGGTTCGCAACTACGCCTCGGCCGCGACCGTATTCTTATAGACGTGCTGCACCCCACCGAAGAATGGGCCGGGGAGGACCTCTCGCGCAACGACGCCTCCATTGTCCTGCGTCTCACCTACGCCGGACGGACGGTCATCCTCCCCGGTGACGCGGAATTCGATGCAGAGCTTTCCATGATCCGCTCGGAAATTCCCCTGCGCGCGGACGTACTCATGGCCGGCCACCACGGATCGCGCTGGTCCACACACGAACTGTTCCTCGCCGAGGTCCGGCCGGGCTACGTTACCATAAGTTGCGGACGCAATAATCGCTACGGCCACCCGACACCGGAAGTGCTCGCCCGCGTCGCGGAAATCGGGGCCACCGTCTATCGAACCGACCGGGACGGCAGCATCCGCCTGCGGATTTCCCCCTCCGGTGAAATGCACTGGTCCACCACCCATCAGCACGCCCCGCTGTTGGAATGAGGCTGCCGCTGGCGGCACAGCATGGCGGCACCTCCTTCCACGGCCTATTTTTTCTGGCAAGCTGAACCAATTCATCTTGCCGTACTACCGCCTCCTGATCGATGGAGGCCGAAGGATAGCATCCTGGTCGTTTGCGGACACCAGCTGCGATACCCCTCCCACCCTCCGGTCGGGGTCCCACCGGCTGAACCGCTCCGGGCTTTTCGGACACAAGGCGCCGCCACGCCCATGACCTGAACTTCGGCCCGGAATTATCCGCCCTCGCACCAGGACGTTATCTCCCCGTGGTGGAGGACCCACCACCACGTTGGCTCGCTGATTCCGAAGCGCACCACGTGCTCCGCACGTGTGCCCGGGGGGGGACGGGCGATCCGGAGGGTGTGCGTGGCCCGGGTCCAGCTCCGCACGTGTGCCCCGGGGGACACGCCCCTCGAACGGCCAACCATTTCCAGTAAGTCCAGGAGGTGACAACACCATGCAACAGTCCACTTGGACAAAACCGGTACCGGTGCTGAGTTTCCTTACGGCGCTTGTACTGAGCCTCGCGCTGGCACCCGCAGCCGTCGGCGCGCAGACGGAAATCTCCACCTGGGGAGAACTGCACAACATCCGCAACGATCTTTCCGGCAGCTACGTCCTCACAACCGACCTTGGTCCGGACAGTCCAGAGTACGACGATTACAACAGCGGCGCTGGCTGGGAACCGATCGGGGACTACGAGGCTCTATTCGTCGGCAGCTTCGACGGGCAGGGCCACACGATCACTGGTCTCACGATCAAACAACCCGAAGCCAGCCAGGTCGGCCTGTTTGGCGCGACAGCAGCCGATGCGACGATCACCAACGTCGGACTGGTGGATGTGTACGTGGATGTCGATGTGGGAGAGAGCGATCCGGCCGGCGCGCTGGTGGGGGGACACCTGAGCGGCTCAATCTCCAATTGCTTCGCTACCGGCACGGTCAGCGGTGGGGGCTACACCGGCGGGCTGGTGGGGTTACAGGGCGGCGGCTCGATTTCCAATTCTCATGCCGCAGTCACGGTCCACGGAGATGAGTACGTTGGGGGACTCGCAGGCGCACTGTCTGGCAATGAGACCTCGATCTCCAACTCCTACGCCACCGGTTCGGTGAACGGCAATAACCACGCTGGCGGGCTGGCGGGGAGAATGTGGAGTGGCTCGATTTCCGATTCTTACGCAATTGGCACCGTCACGGGGGAACCTGCCGGTGGACTGGTCGGGTATCAAGACGGCGGTGGAGTCTCCGGCTCCTACTGGGATAAGCAGACTACCGGCCAGGACACCAGCGCAGGGAGCCCGAATCATAACGGCCTGACTACCACGGAAATGACCGGGAACGCGGCCACCACCAACATGACGAGCCTGAATTTCGAGGATGTCTGGCATAGCATTGTGGAAGGCATTGAGACCAACGGTGTTGCTCCGCTCGCGAATGGCTACCCGGTGCTACGGTCCCTCGACGTACAGCGGCAACTCGAGGCACAGCCCGGCCCGCCGGTTGGGATCTATACATGGGAAGACCTGGACAACATGCGCGGCAATCTCTCAGGTCACTACGTCCTGATGAACGACCTGGGGCCGAATGATGCGGGGTACGGCTCACACGGCTCCGGCCAAGCCAATGGTGGCGCAGGCTGGGAGCCAATCGGGACAACAGAAGACCCATTTATCGGGACCTTCGACGGCAACGGCCA
>SLMS01000077.1 GCA_007133495.1 Candidatus Sumerlaeota bacterium
AACGTCCTCGATCCTGCCAAGTGGGGAACGGTTCCAAGACCCACCCCGAACTGCCCATCGCCCGTCCTTCTACTTGACCTCTGTCGCTCCCAAAGCCCTCCTCCCTCATCCACAAGGGAGTCCAACCCCCACCGAACCCGCAGGGAGGCATTGCAATGAGCTGGATAGTGAAGACCAAGGTGCTCGTGCCCATCGATTTTTCCGAGTACTCTCTCCGAGCCATGGAGACCGCCAGGGAGCTGGTCGAGGACCCGAAGCAACTCCACGTTCTCCATGTTCTGCTCCCCATGAGCGTCATGGAACCCGGGGCGGTGTGGAACGAACTCGACGATGAAAAGCGCGCCGAAAACATCCGGAAGCACCTGCGCAAGGAACTCGGCGAAGAAACCTACAACGCCGTCAACGTGGACGTCCTGATAGGCTATGCGCCGAAGGTCATCGTCCGCCATGCCAAGGAACTCAAGGCCGGCCTCATCCTCATGCATGCACGCGGAGCTGATGGCGGGCACCATTTCTTCATGGGATCGGTCACCGAGCGCGTTGTCCGTCACTCTGAATGCTCGGTTCTTGTCCTCCGGGACTGACCGCCGCCGCCGGTGCCGCTCCGGCCACCATCTCCCCTTTTTCGTTGCCCTAGGCGCTTCGATTTCGGCGCTTTCGGACCATTCTACCAATCCGGGCCAAACGAGGTCTCACCCCCATGACGTCATCCTCACCGTTTGAGCGTGCCCTCCGATCCACCCTCCTTCTGCTGATCCCGGCGCTGATTCTCTGGAGTCCGGCGCCCCTGCAAGCCCAAGAGGATCCGCCCGAAGCGGCACCGCCCGCCGTCGAGGTCCAGCCACCCGCCGAACCGGAGGACGCCGTCCTTCCGGAGGAAGAGGCGCCCGAACCTGAAGAGGAGGCGCCCGCACCGGTAACAGAGCCCACCGAAGAGGAAGAAGAGGTCGAGGTCCCCGGCTGGTTCCGCAGAACCTCTGCCCAGATTGTTGATTCCGCCGATGCGGCCGTCGCTTGGAGTTCCGACATGGCCGCCAGGGTCCTCTTCTTCGACCTCGCCTTCAACGCCCTCCACCGCGAGCGCGTCGATCCCGACACACAGCAGGTGGTCATTGATCCGGAGACAGGCGAGCCCGAAATCATCGAGGTGGAACTGCCCCTCCTCGTCATGGTCCTCATGTTCGGGGCCATCTACTTCACTTTCTTCTTCCGCTTCATCAACCTGCGCGGATTCAAGCACGGGTTCGACATCGTCCGCGGCAAGTTCACCAAGAAAGAGGACGTGGGGGAAATCTCCCCCTTCCGTGCGCTGACCAGCGCCCTTTCTGCCACCGTCGGGCTCGGCAACATCGCCGGTGTCGCCATCGCCATTTCCATGGGCGGCCCTGGGGCCATGTTCTGGATGGTCATCATGGGCTTCTTCGGCATGTCCATGAAGTTCACCGAATGTACCCTGGCGCTGATGTTCCGGAAGACGAACCCCGACGGGACGATCGCTGGCGGGCCGATGTTCTACCTCGACGCCGGCATGCGCCAGATGGGCTCGGGCTTCGCTGCGATCGGCAAGGTGCTCGCCGTCGCCTTTGCCTTCATGATCATGGTCGGCTCGTTCGGCGGCGGGAACATGTTCCAGTCCAACCAGGCCTTCGCCATCCTGCGCGCCACGCTGGAGGAGCCCCTCGCCGGCCGTGTGGACCTCAGCGCCGCGTGGGTTCAGGTCACCTTCGGCCTGATCGCCGCCATCATGGTCGGCATCGTCGTCATCGGCGGCATCCGCCGAATCGGGGCGGTCACCGCCCGGCTCGTGCCGCTCATGGCAGTCATCTACGTACTCGGCTGCCTTACCGTCCTCGTCGTCCATTACCGCGACATTCCGGGCGCCTTCGAAACCATCATCCGCACCGCCTTCACCGACAACGCCATGTTCGGTGGCTTCATCGGAGTGCTGATCATCGCGATCCGGCGCGCCGCGTTCTCCAACGAGGCGGGCCTCGGCAGCTCCCCCATCGCCCACTCCGCCGCACGCAACAAGGAACCGGTCCGCGAGGGCCTCGTCGCCATGATGGAGCCCTTCATCGACACCATCATCATCTGCACCATGACCGCCTTGGTGGTCGTCATCACCGGTGCCTACCTCGACCCGGAAGTCGGCGACGGCATCGAGCTCACCCGTGCCGCCTTCCTCAGCGTCATCCCCTGGTTCCCCCTGGTGCTCGTCGTCTGCGTACTGCTCTTCGCCTACTCGACGATGATCTCCTGGTGCTACTACGGCGAGCGGGGTTGGATATACCTGATGGACTTGTTCGGGGGCGTCGGCATGGGCGTTCGCAGTCTCCTGGTCTTCCGCCTCGCCTTCGTTTTCTTCGCCTTCGTCGGGGTGCTCATCGAACTCGACACGCTCATCGACATGATGGACATGCTCATCCTCGGCATGTCCTTCCCCAACATCATCGGGTGCGTGATCCTCGGGCCGCTGCTGATGAAGGCCGTGAAGAGCTACTGGCGGCGCCTTGAAGCCGGCGAGTTCGACAAGAACAATGGCAACGGCGGTTTCCCCACCGCCGGCGGGGGTAAGAAATAGCGCCCAGCCCCTGCGCTTTCTCCTCGCCCGGAGCCCTCCTTCCGGTCACCGTCCGGCCCTGAACATTCCGGACTTAAACCCCAAGGAGGGCTCCTCCCAATGGCTCGCAGAACGCTTTCCGCCGGGCTGGCCGCCGCCATGCTGTTTCCCGCCATGGCCGCCGCCCAGGACGAACAGGCTCCGCCCGATCCCGTCGGGGCCGCCATCACCGGGCTGATCGAGCACCACCGCCAAGCTGCCGACCCCGACAGCCCCTACGACGCCCTCTTCCCTCCGCGCACCTCCCTGCACGAATTCGAGGAAACAGCGCAGGGGCTCCGCCTTGTCTTCACTTCACACCTCGGCACACGCGTCTGGACTCCCGAGCAGCAGGAGGAGCTGATGGCGGAACTGCGCGAGGCGCTGGCGGACGAAATCCTCCCCGCCGACACCATTGAGGTGGAGGTGCTCTACGGCACGGTCCGCGGCGAGGAGGTGACGCACCCCTTCGACGAGTACGTCCTCTCCCCCGAGCGCATCCGCGCCCGCCAGCAGGAGACGCAGCGCGAGACAGTCACCCTCGCCCACGCCGTGCGCCAACGCGCCGATTACCCCGGACCGGAAATCACCGGAGGACTGCAGAACCGCCATCTCGTCATCGCCGGTGCACACGGCATGACATGGCACGAGGAGAACCGCTGGCAGTTCCAGCGCGCCCGTCTATACACGCAGATCGAGGACCTCTTCCCCGCCCACATGGTGAACAACTACCTGATCCCCATGCTGGAAAACGCCGGGGGGACGGTCTTCAGCGCCCGCGAACGTGACCGCCAGACCGGCGAGGTCATCGTGGACAACGACGGGGTCTCCCCCAGGTCGGAGTTCCGCACCAGCGGCGAGTGGGAGCTGTCCGGTCTCCCCGGTTGGAACGGCCCACGCCCCGCCGTACTCGGCCCCGAGGAGGAACCCTTCACAAAGGGGACGACGCTCATGGCCACGGTCCCCGAAGATGACGGGGCGCACTCCGAAGCCATCTATGTTCCCTACATCCCCCACCAGGGGCGCTACGCCGTGTATGCCTCCTGGGCTGCGGCGGAAACGAACAGCCCATCAGTCCCCATCCGGGTCCACCACCTGGGCGGCACCACCACCGTACGGGTGAACCAGCAGGTGGCGGGAAACACATGGGTGTTCCTGGGCTACTTCGAATTCGAACAGGGCACGGACGAGGAACGCGGCGCCGTCGTCGTCGGGACCGACGGGGCCGTGCTCCGGGACGACGATGAACCCACCACCGTCTCCGCCGACGCGATCCGCTTCGGCGGTGGCATGGCCAACGTGGCACCGCTCGACCAGGTCAGCGGTCTCCCCCGCCACATGATGGCGGCACGCTATTTCCTCCAGTACGCCGGCGCCCCGGCCCGCGAGGTGTTCTATCACGATTTCACGAACGTGCGATTCAGCCCCGATTATTGGCGCGACATCACCGCGCGAACCGAGTGGGCCAACTACCTCTCCGGCGCGCCAAATGCCCCAAACAACTTTTCCAATCATCCCGGGCTGGGTGTCCCGATCGATCTCTACCTGGCCTGGCACACCGACGCCGGCGTGGACCTCGACGGGCTGATCGGCACGCTCAGCATCTGGCGCCTCCGCGGCCAGGACGGCCGGGACGTCTTCCCGGACGGCCGCACGCGCATGCTCAACCGGGACCTTGCCTCACTCATCCACCACGAGATCGTCCGCACGGGGCGGGAGAACTTCACCTCCTCCTGGGCCATGCGGGACCTGCGCGAGGCCAACTACGGCGAGAACCGCCGGCCAAACGTGCCCTCGGTCCTCCTGGAACTGCTCTCCCATCAAAACTTCAATGACATGAAGTACGGCCTGGACCCGCGCTTCCAGAAGGACATCTCCCGGGCCATCTACAAGGCGATGCTGCGATTCCTGGCCGCCTCGCACGACTACGAGCCCATCTTCCTGCCACTGGAGCCGCTGGACCTGGCGGTCCGCCACGCCGGTGACGGGACGGCGGAGCTGACATGGACGCCCCAGAGCGATCCCCTCGAGCCCACGGCCGAACCAGCAGGCTACATCGTCTATCACGGCACGGACGGACGCTCGTTCGACAACGGCCGGCTCGTCAGCGAACCACAGGCAAGCATCCCCGCCCTCGAGGAGGGCGTGACGCACAACTTCCGCGTCACCGCCGTCAACGAAGGCGGTGAGTCCTTCCCCACCCCCATCGTGGGCATGCGCTGGCGCGACGGGGCCGAGCCCGTGCTCATCGTGGATGGGTTCGAGCGCGTCTCCACCGCCGCCATCGTGGACGAGGAGGGCGCCCGCGGCTTCGACCGCAACACCGACCCCGGCGTGCCATGGCACTACAACGACCACCTGGTGGGCGCGCAGTACAACTTCGATCCCGCCTCCGACTGGCAGAACGACCTGGAGGAGCCCGGCGCAGGCGCCAGCCGCGACGACCACACCGGCCGCTCCGAACGCGGCAACACCTTCGACCACATCACCATCCACGGCGAAGCCCTGGCCGAAGCCGACATGGCCTTCGATTCCACAACGCTCGGCGGCTTCCCCGACGCCATGGACCAGGCGGACTACCCGCTCGTGAACTGGATCGCGGGCCTCCAGCGCACCACCATGCCCCCCGCCGGCATGCACAACCAGGGCAGGCCCGACCGCATGGACCCGGAGTTCGAAGTCATCAACGCCGAAAACCGCGCCATCCTGGAGGAATACCTCGACGGCGGAGGGAAGCTCCTCCTCAGCGGCGCCTACATTATCGAGGACCTGACCAGCAGCGAAATCGCCGGCGAGCAGAGTCAGCGCTTCGCCACCGAAGTGCTCGGCGTGGAGTTCTTCCGCGCCGGGTCCACCACGATCAACGCCGTGCGCAACAGCGGCGAAGTGGAGGAGCTGGCGGACCTGATAGCCTTCCGCTTCGGCAACGACCTCGAACCGCCGCGCAACATACTCCCGACCGTGTACACCGTGCCCTCCGCCGAATCGTTCATCGCGGCGGCCGAAGTGAATGCGCGCTCACCGCTGGAGTACGGCGATACGGGGCTCGACGCCGCGGTGCTGACCGATTCCGTGGCGCTCTACGGCTTTCCGCTGGAGACCGTCCTCCCCCCCGAGGCCCGCACCCAGTGGATCGCCGGAAGTGCCCGCCTTTTGCTCGGCATGCCCGTGGACTGGAACGAGGAGGAGTAACCACACGCGGCAGTGACCAACGAAGTACTCGGTAAAATCCTGATCGGGGGAGGGCTCCTCCTGGCCACGGCGGGAGCCCTCCTTTGGCTGCTCTCCCGCGCCGGTGTGCAGCGCCTCCCCGGCGACATTCACGTCGAGCGCGAGGGATGGAGCCTCACCTTCCCCATCGTCACCTGCATCGTCCTCAGCATCGTGCTGACGATCGTGCTGAACCTCTACTGGCGGCGGTAGCCCCCCGGGAGCAGCCACCGAAGCGCCTACCGGCGTGTTGTGGACAGTGTGGACGGTGTGGACCGGGCAGACAGTGTGGGCGCGCCTCCTGGGAGCGCCAATCTCCCGATTGGCGTTCTTCCCCGGAACGCCCACTCGCTCATGGGCTCCCACCCGCATGTTGTGGACGCGGTGGACTGAGTGGACAGTGCAGACCGGGCAGACAGTGTGGGCGCGCCTCCTGGGAGCGCCAATCTCCTGATTGGCGTTCTTCCCCGGAACGCCCACTCGCTCATGGGCGCCCACCCGCATGTTGTGGACGGGGTAGACGGAGTGGGCAGTGTGGACGTTGTGGACGGTGTAAACGGGATGGGCGCACTCGACAGCACAAGCCGGCCCGTCATTCCGAACCCGGCAACGCCGCGCCCTCCACCCTAATTCCTAATTCGTAATTCCCAACTCCTAATTCTTAACCCCCACTCCCCCGTGGATGGCCCGGAACATCTCCCTGTTCTCCACCACCCAGTTGTAAAGCCGCTCGATGCCCTGCTTGAGCGACACCTTGGGCTGCCAGCCGAATTGCTCGCGGGCCTTGCGGATGTCGGAGACGAAGACCGGCTGGTCGCCGGGGCGCCAGTCATCGAACCGCACCTTCATCTTCTTGCCGGAGAACTCCTCCAGATAGCCGATCAGTTCCAACAGGGAGAGTGTATTCTCCGGCCCGCCGCCGATGTTGTAGATCTGCCCGGCCGTCTTGTCGATGTGGGCGATGGCGGCCTCGTAGCCGTCCAGCAGGTCCTGCACATAGAGCGCGTCGCGCACCTGCTTGCCGTCGCCGAAGATCGAGACTTCGCGCTCCAGCACACAGCAGATGATGAACCAGGCGACCCAGCCCTGGTCCTCCATGCCGAGCTGGCGCCGGCCGTAGATGCAGGATTGGCGCAGGCCGACGGTCGGGATGCCGTAGATGCGCCAGTAATCGCGCACGTACTGCTCCGCGGCGCCCTTGGAGCACCCGTAGGGCGAGTGGAAGTCCAGATTTACCGACTCGTCAATGCCGAGCGGCAGGTGGGCGTACTGGTAGCGCCCGTTCTTCTCCTCGACGGGAATCTCCTCCATCCCGCCATAGACCTTGTTGGTGGAGGCGTAGAGGAAGACGGGCTTTATGGATTGGGCGCGCAGTGCCTCCAGCAGGTTGAAGGTGCCGAGGATGTTGATCTCCAGGTCCTCGCGCGGGTTTTCGACCGAGGTGGTGACGGCGACCTGTCCGGCCAGGTGGATGACCTGGTCCACGTCCTTGTGGCGGGCGAAGAGGCTCACCATGGCCTTTTCGTCGCGGATATCCAGTTTTTCGAAGTGAAACTCGCCGAACTGCCGGAGCCAGTCGATATTGTCCTGGGTCCCCTTGCGGGAGAGGTTGTCAAGGACGACGACTTGGTGGCCCTTTTCGATGAACCGGCGCGCGGCGTTGCAACCGATGAAGCCGGCTCCACCTGTAACAAGGGTTTTAGGCATTTGGCCCGTCCTCCCGCAGGGATTTCGCTTGGCCGCGCACGGCGCCTGCGCGGGGAGTGACCCTGGGCCGACGGTGCGGAGCCGCAACATGCAACAGTTGCGGGGGATAGGACCCGGCGCGGAACGAGGTCAAGGGCCAAGGGACCCCCACGGCGTTGCATTCCTGCACTTGATCCTGTCTCAGGCGTGCAACGTATCGTGACCTGCGAACCATCCAGTCCCATGGGAGAATGACGGCAACTTGATCTCTTCCCTGCGCAAGAATCCGAAGGTGGCTCAACTGAAGTCGCGGATCGACAGCCGGCGGCCGTTTGGGCCCGGCCGGGAGAAGGAAGTCCTGCAGTTCGGCCGCTACGCCCTGGTGGCGCTGCTGGTGCTGTTCTGCGTGGCGCGCTTCGTCAACCTGACGCTGGACTTTCCGCCGGGGCTCACTCCCGACGGCGACGCGCTGACCGACGAGGGGCTGTATTCCGCAAACGCCATCAATCACTATCTGGCCGGTCAGTGGTTGATCGAGAATGAGTTCAACCAGATCGTCAATGTGCCGGTTTTGAAGGTCATTCAGGCGTACGCTTTTCAGGTATTTGGTTTTGGCGTGGGGACGGCGCGGACGGTGGTGGTGTTTTTCGCCTTTTTGTATATCGCCGGGACGTATGTGCTGGTGCGGCGGTGGGAAAGCCACTGGACAGCGTTCGCCGCGGCGGCGTTGCTGGCGGGCAGCCACCTGCATTTTGCCTTCAGCCGGATGTCCGTGGCGGAGGTGCCCATGGCGGCGTTTGTCGTGTGGTCGCTCGTGTTCGGGACTTGGACGCGGGGGCGGTATGCGTATGTTTGGGCGGCGCTTGCGTCGGTGACGTTTACGATAGCGTTGCTGACGAAAACGAACGCGATTTTCGCCGCGCCGCTTCTGGCGGGCATCGTGATCGCCCAGGAGCTTGACTGGCGGCGGATTCTCTACAAGTTTCTCCTGTGCTCGGGCATCTTCTTCACGATCGCCGGGATTTACTTCCTCGCGATGGTGCAGCCGCGGCTGGAAGAGTTCCTGTACTTCTACACACTGAACGTCGGGCTGACGAGTTCCTACCACCCGGCGGACATGTGGGAGAATTTCCGTGCCATCGTGTGGCAGACCGGCGGGGCGGAGCCGATCGCGCTTTACGCCGCGCCGCTTTTCGCCGTGCCGCTGCTGCTGCTTTCGAAAAGGTACCGCAGCAATCCGCTTTTCTATATTGCCGTGGCGTGGTACGTTCTCTATCTGATTCTTTTCTCCACCTATGGCCGGTTCTACAACCGGTTCTTCCCGGCGATTCTGGCGCCCTTCGCCATCTGGATGGCGATCACGATGAAGGAGTGCTGGCAGTACCGTGACCGCTTCTGGCCCGCCACCTACGGGTTCGGAGCAGTGATTGCCCTGACGGTGCTCTGGCATTCGTGGGCGAACTTCACCTATATTACCTACACCGGGGATTCCTTCAACAAGGCCGCCGGGGAAATCCGCCGCATCATGGACGCCGATCCGGACTCCAACAACGTGCTGATGGGGCACACGGCCGCGTCTTTCGCGCTCCGCAACGGGGCGATTCCAAGACACGACCGTTACGGGACGGGCCCGCTCGAGGAGCGGCTTCGGGAGTTCCGGCCGTCCTACCTGGTTTCGGAAATGGCGATCCGGAACTTCCCGATGGAACCGTATTACGAGCACGCCGAGTGGCTGGAGGAATACGCCCACCTTGAGGTGGTGGCGGAGTTTGACGTACTCGAAAATTACCGTCACTATCCGATAGTACTCTATAAAGTGCACCCCTACGACCCCCCGGAGGAGCCGGAAATTGAAATCGAAGAAGATGACGAGGAGTAACCGGATGACACGGGGACTGACGGCTTTTTCACGCACACTCGCAGGCCAGGGAGTGCCGGCTTTCCGGCTGGCGCTTGCCGGCTTGATGTTCGCTTTTCTCGCGTTTTCCGCCACCGCTGCCGCCCAGGAGCCGGAGGAGGAGGCCGGGCCGGAAACGGAAACGATGGAAGAGCCGGAGCCGGAACAGGAGGCTCCAGAAGAGACTCCCGAACCCACGCCGGAACCCGAGCCGGAGCCGGAGCCCACGCCAACTCCCGAGCCCACTCCCACTCCCGCGCCCGAGGGCCCGGAGCTGGGACGCGACTGGACGATGGTGCGCTACACGGAGGACAACAACGTGATTCCCCGTTTCGGCATGGGAGCCATCGAACACGATGGGCTGCTTTTCTATATGGGCGGGTATAACGACAACCGGTGGAAGAACGACGTGTGGACGACCACCGATGGAGTGGAATGGACACGCGTCCTGGAGGAGGCGCCGTGGGCCAAGCGCGCTTTTTTCGGTATCGTCTCGCACGGTGATTATATCTATATCTTCGGGGGAGCGGGGCACCGTGTCTATAACGATGTGTGGCGTTCGGAGGACGGTGTTTCGTGGGAGGAAATGCCAACGCCCGGCTGGACGCCGCGAAGTCATCACGGCGTGGCGGTACTGGACGGCAGGGTTTTCGTTCTTGGTGGCTTTGGTGACCGGCACCGCTACAACGACGTGTGGGCGAGCGAGGACGCCGAGGAGTGGGAACTGCTCACGGACAACGCTCCGTGGGCGCCGCGGAGCCACCTTGCAGCAGCCGCGCTTGGCGAGTATCTATACATAATGGCCGGCGGCACCTGGAACCGCGAGGACCGGGTGCATGAGTACTTCAATGACGTGTGGCGCAGCCGCGATGGCGTGGCGTGGGAACTCGTGACGGACGATGCCGCCTGGACGCCGCGCTTCAGCCCGGGACTGGTTGCGCTAAAGGACCACCTTTGGCTTGTGAGCGGCGACGACGACCCGGAGTCAACTCACATCCGGCGCCAGGTTTGGCGCAGCGCCGACGGCGAGGACTGGACTCTTGCAAACAGCAGAACGCCGTGGTCGCGAGCGATCTGGACCGCGACGCTGGCGTTCGACGAAAAGCTCTGGGTCATCGGCGGGGTGAACTACGGCGGCGGACCCTTTAATAGAGGCACTCGTATCTATTTCAGTGAAGGCGTTGTCACCTCCGAGCCGCACGCCGAAGAGGCGCAATGGGATGTCATCGGGAGTAACGAATGACGAGGGACGAGTGGTTGGTGGCCAGTGGCCAGTTGGTGTTGGGCTCGGTGCCGCGTTGTCTATACGTGACAGCGGCACAGACACAAACGGCCTTCCGTGGCAGGCCATGCACCGGCGGGCTGCCCGCCGTCCACCCGGTCCACAACGTCCACAACGTCCACACAGTCCACAACCGAGCAGCCGGGCGTTCCGCGGAAACACGCCGCTCGGGAGAGTGGCGCTTCCAGGGGCGTGGGTGGGGGAATTATTCGATCGCCGCGGCCTGAGCGCCCGGCATTACCGCGAGCCGCTTATTCGCCGGTGTCTGCGCCTGCGGTGTCGCTGTCGTCCGCGCTTCCTTCGTTTCTGTCGTCCCTTTTAAGGAACCGCTGTATCTCCCCCGCCAATGATTCCGGGATGCCGGGGACAGCGGCGATTTCCTCGGCGGTGGCCTGGCGCAGGCGGGCAAGGCTCCCGAAATGGCGGAGCAGCGCCACCC
>SLMS01000068.1 GCA_007133495.1 Candidatus Sumerlaeota bacterium
GCCCAGGACGCGCTCCGGCGGGATGAACGCTGCAATAAAGAGCGTATAGACAGGAAGCCGGGCGGCACAGCTCATGAGCGGCGCCACGAGGATCGTCGCCAGCCGGTCGCGCGGGTTCTCGATGCTGCGGGCCGCCATGATGCCCGGAATCGCACAGGCAAAGCTGCTCAGCATCGGGATGAAGCTGCGCCCGCTCAGCCCGGCCCGCGAGAGCAGCCGGTCCATCAGGAACGCCGCACGCGCCATGTACCCCACGTCCTCCAGCAGCGCAATGAACAGAAACAGCACGCAAATCTGCGGCAGAAACACCAGCACGGCGCCGACGCCCGCAATCACACCATTTACGATGAAGGAGCGCAACGGCCCCTCCGGCAGCATCGCCCCCACGCTTTCCCCGGCCGTGCCGACGCCCTCCTCGATCAGGTCCATCAGCGGCGCCGACCACGAGAAGATCGCCTGGAACACCAGCGCCATCAGCACGACGAAGACCGCCAGCCCCCACACGCGATGGGTCAGCACGGCGTCTATACGGTCCGAGAACTGAAGCGAGGTGGCACCCTTGGGGGACGTCTCCGTGATGCAGGGACCCGCGTGCTCGCGTATCCAGCGGTAGCGTGCGGCGGCCTCCAGCGAGCGCAGCCGGAATCCCTTCGCCTCCAGCGCGGCACGGCCTTCGTCCACCGCGCGGCGTGCCGCGCCGCCGCCGGCCTCAACGGCAAGCTGCTCCACCATGCCCGCCGCCTCCACAAGGGGGCGAGAGACCAGGAACGGCTGCAGCCATGCCTCCGGCACGCCCGCCTCGCGGAGCCGGTCCGCCAGCCTGTCGCGCTCCGCGGCAAAGTCCTCTGTATAGACATGGAAGTCCCGGGGTGCCGGCAGCTCCTCCGGCGCTTCGAGCAGACCGGCCAGCTCCCGCACCCCCTCGCCCGTGCGGGCCACCAACTCCACCACCGGCACGCCCAGGGTGCGCGAAAGCGCCTGCGTGTCTATCTCCAGCCCGTTCTCCCGCGCCACGTCCGCCATGTTCAGCGCGAGCACCGTGGGCAGGCCGAGTTCCATCACCTGCGTGGTGAGGAACAGGTTGCGCTCGATGTTGCTCGCGTCGGCCACGACCACCACGGCGGCCGGTGGCTTCTCCCCGCGCAGGATGCCCAAGAGGAGCTGCACCGCCACCAACTCGTCCGGCGAGTGGGCGCTAAGGCTGTAGGTGCCCGGCAGGTCCACGAGCGTCACCGGGCGTGCGGCCTTGCGGAGCGGCCCCTCGCGCTTTTCCACCGTCACGCCGGAATAGTTCCCCACCCGCGCCCGGTGACCGGTCAGCGCATTGAAAAGCGTCGTCTTGCCGGTGTTGGGATTGCCGATCAGGGCAACCCGGGGCGTCTCTCCGGGCGTGCTGCGTGCCGCTTCCCTACGAGGTACTGTTGCTGCTTCGGACATGCGATTACCTGAATTGGGTGTTCGGTCAGCCTCGGGGCGCGACCTCGACCGTGCGGGCGTCGGCGCGGCGGAGCGAAAGGTTGTACCGCCCGTTAATGCGGAACTCGATCGGGTCGCCCAGCGGCGCCCGGCGGATCAGCTCCACCGTGCTACCCTCCAGCACGCCCATCTCCAGCAGCCGCTGGACAAGGATGTCGTCCCCGGCGAGGCCGGTGACCGTGGCCTTCTCCCCGGGCTGAAGTTCGTCAAGGTTGGCCGCCATCCGGCTCAGCCCGCGCGCTCGACAAGGATGCCACGGGTGTCCTCCAGGCGGAGGGAAAGGCGCGAGCGGCCCGCGCAAAGCAGGCACGTGCGCCCCTTGCACAGCATGCGGACGCCGAGCCCCGGCGCGATCCCCAGCGAGGCCAGCCGCTGACAGGTCAGCGGGCACTCTGGCAGCTCCACCACGAAAGCGTCCTCGTTGGCTTCCAACGCGGCCAGCGGCATTGGCCCCTTGGGCCGCGCTGGGGCGGCGGGCTTGAGGAGGCGGAGCAGACGGGTCATTGGGGTGGGGCGCCTTTCCATCGCAGCGTTGAAGCGATGGTTGGCGACCCAAACACCCCGTGGCAAGCCCAATCAGACCACCGAAAGGTCAATAATTACCTTTCCTGGTAGCTGCGTCGCGCCTGCTCGGCTGGCTGACCTCGGACAGAGAGAGGACGCGACGACGGGCGGTCAGGACCCCTTTTCCACTGCCGCCGCAGCTGCGGTAGCGGCGAGTGAAGCCAGGAAGCGCTTCACCCCCGTACCGGCCCCCTGTTCACCAAAGTCACCGATCTTGCTTCGGGTTGGCGAAGTGATCACACACGCCGCCGTGTACAGACTCTCGGCCACCAGTTTCCGGCACAGGAGGTCGTAGCGTTCAATGTAGGACGTTTCGGCGAACTCCGGAAACACCGGGAACCACTTGGAAGCCGTCCGGACAGGCGTACGGGAGCCGGGACAGTCCTCTACGAGAACGAGATACCCAAGGAAAGGTCTCGGAGAATCGCCGAAGGCCCCCTCGCGAAAGGCTGTCCAGAAGTCCGCAGCGCTGCCGATTGCTTCCTCGCACCTGTTGTTGAAATTGTTCCCGAAACTGCCCACTTGGGACTTCATCTCAAGGGCAGCCACCAGCCTTCCCTTATGTGTGACCACGTAATCCCAACGCTTGGTGGGCCGAAAAAAGCCGGGAAGAGTCTGCAACAGTGTCTCTTGCTTCACCTCGGCGTCCGGCAACCCGTTCGTCCGGAGTATAGACCATATCAGAGGCAGGAAGCCATTCATATATCCACCCGCTGTGACCGCACCACGAGCACCTGCGTCCTGCTTGCCGCGGCTTGCCTGCGCCTTGACAGCCGCATCCCTTGCACCCCAGAAGTGGGCAACTGCTTTCCTCGTTTGCTGCTTATAGTTCCCCAGCTTGATGGTCACCGTCCTCACTCTTCCCTGCCGGCCTGAAGCCAGCGATCACAGTTTGGCTGAGCCCATACACGGCACAAGCAACAGCGTCAACGTCCTGGATAGGAGCGGAGACTGGGTCGATATTACCCAACGCCTCCTTCGCGTTCTCCGGCACATCCGCCCACCGAGGCAATCGGATACGCCGGAGATATTGCGCCTGAAACCTTAGATAGCCGCCACGCATCCGCACCGAGTACATTTCAATGAACAAAAGCGCGACTGTGCTACGCAGGACAACCTGCAGAAAGGGGAGGGGCCATTCCGCCGATAGAATATAGTATAAATTGTGATGCGGGTAATACTCTCCCTCGTCCAGGACAGGATGCAACTCCCCTTTGATGTCCGGGATCAAGAGCTTCGGCCTTCCTGTCAATTCCGGATAAATCCTGTCGATCGTGCGGTACCAATTGTTCGGGTTTCGGCGGGCGACATTCCGCTTTCTGATGCTGTCCTCGTGCGACAGGAAGAACTCACGCAGACGCGGATAGTCCCGAAGGTCAACAAGCTTGCCATCGGCACCGAAGGGGTTTACCACTCCGTGACCTGACCATCGGATGACTCCCTCCCGGATATCGGATGCAAACAACAGCGGCTCTTTCCGTGAAGGCTCTACAGGCAAGTCATCATACCGCTGAATGAACACCCGGTCCGCGCCTGTTGCCACGCCGATGCCAATCTTGCAACCGGCCTTTTCAATTACCGGAAAGCGCGACTCCAGGTCCCTGACAACAGCAAGTTGGTCGAATCGAGTCAGCATCCAAGGTGATTCGGTAACGGCAACATTCGGAACGGCCCGCACGCCGTTACCACCCGGGTCCTTGCTCCCCATGGAACGCAGCAACCGGCGAAGAGTGAAAGCACCCGAAGCGGGCCGGTCCGCGAGCTTTGTCTCGGCAAGCCGCTCTCGGGCAATAACCGTGATCGCCGGATAGGCGGATACTTCTTGTCCGAATGCGTCGGCACCCGTCATGTCCACATGATATTCGAGCGAGTACCCCTCCGAAACCTTCTTCCGCAACGGGAGCCCATACCGGTTTTTCATCCAGCGGTCGGAACAAATGAATGCCAGCCTTCCTTGCGGTTCCAGCAAGTCAAGCGAGCGTTCGATAAAAGGCACATAAAGATCGGCCCTGTCGAAAATGGTCTCGTAGCGCAGCCGGTATTCCGAAAGCAGGATGTCCGGAATCAGTTCCTGACGCACGTAAGGAGGATTGCCGAAAACGAAATCAAACCGGCCATCCAAATCCGCCAGCAGAAAATCATCCTCGACGATCCAATGCTCCAGCAGAGCCCCAATCTCCGCCTGTCCCAATCCGCGGCGACGCAGCAATCGCTCCAGTGAGGCGCGCAACTCGGCGCAGGAGTCACGGTGGATTTCCACGGCACGGATCTTATCCCGCAGTCCTGCCACCAGATCACCGTTTGTCTGGCCGCCGATCTCGTAGGAATCCATCAACCGGTTGACGATCAACAAAAGAAACGCCCCCGCACCGGCAGAAGGCTCCAGGACACGTTTCGTCCATAGCATCGGCGACACCCTGTAACCTGCCAAGTCGAGGATGAACTCCACGACCTCCGGCTTGGTGAACACGGCGCCTCGTTGCTCCGTCCCTTGAGAACGCAGCTCCTCCACTGCCGCCTCCACCCCGCTGTCTCTCAGACTCGTGAACAGGTCCACCTGCCTGATGCCCCTTCCAGCTCAGATAACCCATGGCAACCCTGTACCCGGTGGCCCTCATGGCGCAACCTCACAGTAACCACCATCACCAGCCCTTCCCCCGGCGGAAAAACCGTTGCTTGGACCGTTGCCCATTCCCCACCCTTGCATGCTGCAGGTAGGTGGGAGTAAAGTCCCCACCGCAAATCATTCCAAAGACGAAGGGTGGGCACCGGCATGAGCGCCCAGGACAAGGTTCAAACAACAAATCCACAGAACCGAGTCCCCATCAGCATTATGGACACGACGTTGCGCGATGGGGAACAGACCCATGGCGTGTCCATTACCGGGCCCGAAAAGCTCATGATCGCCCAGCGCCTGCTCGGCGAAGTGAAGGTGGACCGCATCGAGGTCGCGAGCTGCCGCGTCAGTCAGGGCGAGCAGAAGTCCCTGGCCCGCATCATGGAGTGGGCCGAAAAGTACAGCCACGGGGACCAGGTCGAGGTTCTCTCCTTCACCGACCACAAGGCCTCGGTGGATTGGCTGCGGGAGGCCGGCTGCCGGCGCATGAACCTGCTCACCAAGGGTTCGCGCAAGCACTGCGAGGGCCAGCTCCGCAAGACCCTCTCCGAGCACCTTGCCGACATTGAGAAGACCCTCCAGTACGCCGTGGACCAGGGCGTGACCTCCTGCATCTATCTGGAGGACTGGTCGAACGGCGCCCTCAACTCGCCCGACTATGTCTGGGAAATGATTGACCAGCTCGCCAAGTGGCCGTTCGAGCGCATCCACCTTTGCGACACGCTGGGCATTCTCTCCCCCGCCGAGGTGGAGGCCGCCGTGGGCGAGACGCTCCGCCGCTACCCCAAGAGCCTCTTCGAATTCCACGGCCACAATGACTACGGGCTGGCCACCGCAAACAGCCTGAAGGCTGCCCAGCTCGGTGCAGCCGGCCTTCACGTCACCGTCAACGGCCTTGGCGAGCGCGCCGGCAACGCCTCCCTTGCCGAAGTCACCGCGAATCTGCGCGACCACACCAACCGGGAGTGCCGCGTGGACGAAACAGCCCTGAAGTCCATCAGCCGGCTCGTCGAAACGTTCAGCGGAAAGCGCATCGCCGGAAACGCACCCATCACGGGCAACGACGTCTTCACCCAGACGGCCGGCATCCACGCCGACGGGGACAAAAAGGGCAACCTCTACGAAAGCCGGCTCACCCCCCACCGCTTCGGGCGCGACCGCGTCTATGCGCTCGGCAAGCTCTCCGGCCGCAGCAACCTCGACTTCAACCTCAGCAAGCTGGAGATGGACCTCACCCCCGAGCAGCGCAAGGCCGTCCTCGACAAGATCATCGAACTCGGCGACAAGAAGAAGATCGTCACCACCGAGGACCTGCCCTTCCTGATCGCTGACCTGATGATGTCGCCCGAGCAGATGGAGTTCAAGGTCCTCGACTGCGTCATCACCACGACGCTGGGGATGAGCCCCTCCGCCAACGTCAAAATCCGCTATCGCGACAAGGAATACGAGGCGCTGGCCAATGGCTCGGGCGGCTTTGACGCGTTCGTGACGGCGCTGCGCAAGCTCGCCCCAGAACTCGGCTTCCACGTGCCCAAGCTGGAGGACTTCGAACTCCACATCCCGCCGGGCGGGCGGACGAACGCCCTCGTCGAGTGCACCATAAGCTGGGAGGGCGGCATGAAGACCCGCGCCGTTTCCAGCGACCAGGTGCTCTCCGCCGTGAAGGCCACCGAGCGCATGATCAACCTGATGCTCCACCGCCGGCGGAAGGAGTCCGGTGAGGCGCCCTTCGGCGCACCGCCCGAAATGCCCCGGGACGTGGCCGAAAAGCCGACGCCCGTCACCACCTGACGCTGCGGTCAACCCGCCGCACCGACGACGTCATGACCACGCACCACCCGCGCCGGCCACGGCTCCCTGAGCCGCTCCCTCCCGCCTGCCGCGACGAGGGGTGGGAGACCGTCCGGCTGCGCCTGCCCATCGCCGAACTCGGCTACGCCGCCTCCGTCCTCGAAGCCTACGACAACCAGTTCCTCATCCGCACGATGGACCGCACCGTCGGATTTGCCGTTGTCTGGTACCCGCGTGAGAATCGCGCGCTGCTGGACGAAATCCTGCTCGAACTCTCCAGCGAATTCCCCATCGAGGTCCTGGGGCACGAACCCGGCATGGCGGGGCTGGACGATGTTTTTCCGGAGTAGGACGGGGCGGGGAGGTGGGACAGAACTGACTGCGCAGAATACTGAAATGCCCGGCAGGCTGAACCACACACGGTCCACCCCGTCCACCAAGTCCACAATATAGACCACACTTGGCCGGATTCGGCGATGCCAGGATATCGTCGCACCCGCCAGCCATAGTGGACGCGGTGGACCGTGTGGGCGAAACACCTCCCCCCCAACTCCCCGCTTGTCCCGCGGGGCTTGCACCGGGGAGAAGCGCTCGGCACTTTTGCCCTTTCCTGCCGGGCCGGGCCCGGCCAGACAACCGCTGGAGGCGTTTGTGACCGCCCAAGCCCGACCCGCGATCCTTCCTCCCCAAACCCGCTGCGCCGTCAGCGTACCCGGTTCCACCTCCAACCTCGGCCCGTGCTTCGACAGCGTCGGCTGTGCCGTCTCCGCCCGGAACCACTTTGAGTTCATGCTCCTTCCCGAAGGAGCGGCACACACCGTTCACCTGACCGGGCCCCGCGCCGCCGGCATTCCCGCCACACCGCAGAACCTTGCCCTCACCTCGGCCCGCCGCGTCTTCTTCGATGCCGGGCTCGAACCGCCCCCCATGCAGCTCCGCGCCCACATCGAGGTGCCCAACGCCCGCGGGCTCGGCAGCAGCAGTACCGCCATCATCGCGGGGCTGACGGCGGGCAACCAGCTCGCCGGAGCACCCTTCACCGTGCAGGAGATTCTCGAACGCGCCGTCGAGTGGGAGGGCCACCCGGACAACGTCGTCCCGGCCCTGCTCGGCGGCCTCGTCGTCAGCGCCTCCAAGAGCCGGCCGCTGCTCTACCGCCGGCTGACTGTCCACCCCGACGTCTGCTTCGTTTTCGTCATCCCCGAGTACGAGGTCCGCACCGCCGAGGCACGCCGGCGCCTGCCCAGCCGGATACCGCTGGCCGACGGGGTATGGAATTCCTCGCGCTCGCCCATTGTGATCCTCTCCATGCACACGGGCGACCTGACCGGCCTGCGCGAAGCCATGCAGGACCGCTTCCACCACCCCTACCGAAAGGACCTCTTCCGGGAGTACGAGCGCTTCGAGCAGGCCGCCTTCGATGCGGGCGCGGCCGGTTACTGCATCAGCGGGGCCGGGTCCGCCATGCTCGCCGTCTGCAAGCGGGAGGCGCGCGATCAGCTCATGGACGCGCTCGAAGCCACCCTCACCGAATGCGACTTCACCGGCGCCGTCCGCGACCTCGAACCCGACCAGCTGGGGACACAGACCTCCCTGTCGCTGCCCGCTCCGGAGTAGACCACCATGGACCCCACCCCCCAGAGGGACACCCTCCTCAGCATCGTCATCCCCGTCTATAACGAGTTGATGACCCTGCCGGTCATCCTCGACCGCGTTCGCCAGGCACAGCTCCCCCCGGGCATCCGCAAGGAAATCATCATTGTGGACGATGCCAGCACCGACGGCACCCGCCAGCTTTACCCCGATCTTCAGGACAAGGTGGATCGGATCCTCCTCCAAAAGAAGAACCAGGGCAAAGGCGCCGCCATACGCCGCGGCATCAAGGAGGCCACTGGCGAATTCCTGATCATCCAGGACGCCGACCTCGAATACGACCCCAACGAATACTCGGACTTGCTGAGGCCCCTGCTCGAAGACAAGGCTGACGTGGTGTACGGGTCGCGCTTTCACGGCGCCCACGGCCGGCGCGTGCTCTACTTCTGGCACACTATCGGGAACAAGCTCCTGACCCTCGTTTCGAACATGTTCACGGACCTCAACCTCACGGACATGGAGACGTGCTACAAAATGTTCCGCCGCTCCATCCTTGAGGATGTGGAAATACAGCAAAACCGGTTCGGCTTCGAACCGGAAATCACCGCCAAGCTAGCCCTCAAGCGCGCCCGCTTCTACGAGGTCGGCATCAGTTACGACGGCCGCACCTACGACGAGGGGAAGAAGATCGGCTTCCACGACGCGCTCAATGCCCTCTACTGCATCATCCGCTACAACCTGCTTCACCGTTCCCGCGACATCGGCCGGCAAACACTGGAGCGGCTCGAAATACACAGCACCTACGCCGGGCAGGTCATCAGCCAACTCCGCCCCTACATGGGGAACAAGGTGCTCGAGTTCGGAGCCGGCATCGGCAGCCTCTCCCGTCACCTGCTCGACCGCGAGGAACTCCACGTCACCGAGCCCAACCCCCGCTACGTCAAGGAACTGGAACGGCGTTTCGGCGCCCTCAAGAACGTCCACGTCCAGCAGGTGGATATCACCGACCCGCCGCCGGGCCTCGCGCCCGGAAGCATGGACACCATCTTCTCCTCCAACGTCCTCGAGCATATCGAGGACGACCGTGCGGCCCTCGAGTCCTGCTTTTCGCTTCTCCGGCCCGGCGGCCGGCTCGTGCTGCTCGTCCCCGCCTTCCAGCAGCTTTACTCACCACTTGACAGAAACCTCGAACACCACCGGCGGTACAGCAAGATAGACATGACGCGGAAACTCCGCGACGCCGGGTTCGACGTGGAATACCTCTCCTACACCAACTTCATCGGCGGCGTGGGCTGGTTCATCGCCGGGCGCATCTTCCGCCAGTCCACCATCTGGAGACTCAACATCCGGCTCCACGCACTGATCGAGCCGCTCAACCGGCTGGTGGACAGGATGACCGGCCACGAACGGCCATTCGGACTGAGCCTTGTCGCCGTGGCGAACAAACCAGAGGAACCGCAAGGATGACGGCTTTCCCTGCCCCGCCCATTTCCACGGTTTATGGTCCCGTTGCTTCCTGGCGGTTCGGCCGCTCCCTGGGCGTGGACCTGCTCCTCCGCACGTCCATCTGCTCGTTCGACTGCATCTATTGCCAGCTCGGCCGCATCCGCGAGCACACGGAACGCCAGGACATCTACGTTCCCACGGAGCGTGTCGCCGAAGACCTCCGCCAGGTTGTCTGGGAGGACGTGGACGTCGTCACCATCAGTGGAAATGGTGAACCGACACTGGCGCTCAACCTCGGCGAGGTCATCGCCCACCTGAAAGATCACTACGCCCGGCCCGTCCACGTGCTCACCAATGCCACCTGGCTCCGCGATGGGGCGACCCGCGAACGTCTATACAGGGCCGACGTCGTGGCCTGCAAGCTGGACGCCGCGGACAGGGAGACGCTCGAACGCGTCAACCGCCCCGTCCCAGGCATCGGCATGGGCCGCATCCTTGAAGGCATCAAGGCACTCCGCGGCGATCCCGGCTTCGGCGGCAAACTCGCCCTGCAGTGCATGTTCCTCTCCTCGAACGTGGGGACCGCCCCCCAACTCGCCGAGCTGATCGCCGAAATCCGCCCCGACGAGGTGCACCTCAACACCCCCCGCCGCCTTTACCCGCGCGTTTGGTACCCCGAGGCCCGCGGAGCACGCAGCAGCGTCACCCCCGTCCCCGGCATTCCCCTCCAAACCATCAGCATCCAGGAAGCGGAAGAGGCCGAGCGCATCATCCGCGCAGCCAACCCGCAGGTACCGGTCATGTCGGTATATAAAGACAAACGATAGGAGCATCCTCCCTTGCCGGCCAAAGTGCACCGCTACCGGCTCGAAGCGGACTACGGTCCGGCGGAACTCTTCGCTGCTCTGCGTGCCGTCTGCGCGGGGAAGAAGGGACTCGACTTCGAGTTCGACTGGATGAAACGCCGCCTCGCTGTTACCGGTCCCGAGCGCGAAGCCGTCGAGGCCGCCACCGAACGCCTCCTCAAGCGCGTCCACCGCGAAGGTGGCAACGGCCTCCTCCTTGCCGGCAAGCCGCTCGAAAACGAGGACCGCTGGGAAATACCCGTCGGCATCATGCTGCAAACGCCTGATGTCTATCTGGAGGCGATGGCCCAGGCTCTCGCCGAACAGGGCATCAAGGGCATCCAGTACGACATGAACACCGTGGAGCTGGAAATCCCCGCCGGCATGTCCGCAAAGGCCCTCGGCTACCAGTCCATGGTCCAGCAGTTCCCTCTACCGGCGTATATACGCATCGTTGACCTCGGAGCCGGGTAAGACCACGGACCCACGCGGACGGACGCAGGCAGACGGCCGGAAGCAGGAACCGCCGCCGTCTCCGGCTTTCCTTGGTAATTTGTCATTCGCAATTGAAGAGGCGGAGAGAGCCTGTAAGCCGGATTCTGTGCACCGGCAAAAGCCGGTGTGGCGGCCATTCCTCCAGGTCCGCGGTCTCCCGTGGACTCAAGCTGCCTACCCGAGGGTCTGACGGGCCGGGCCAGCCCTTCCCTCCTATTTGGCATTGCATCGGGTGGGGTTTGAAAGGCCGCCGTGTTGCCACGGCGCCGGTGCGCTCTTACCGCA
>SLMS01000140.1 GCA_007133495.1 Candidatus Sumerlaeota bacterium
CAACGGGGACACCGGCGGGCTCGAACGCTCAGTGTATTACGACAACTTCTTCGCCGGCGAGCCTGTCAGCGTCGGCGACTGGGCCATTTACCAATGACCCGACCCTGATCGAGGCAGCACCCGGGCCGGTACCCTTGCGGTGCCGGCCCTTTTTCGTTCAGCCTTCCCCCACCACAAACCCGGTCACAGAGGTACAAACTGATGGAGAACAGCACCCCGGCAGGCCACCTTCACCCAACACATACTGCGGCACGCTTGCCGGCGGCACTTCGTATTGCCGCGCTGCTGGTGTCCTCCTGCTTCCTGCTGTTGCCCGGCTTCGCGGCAGGGGGCGATGCCGAAACCGCCAACGCGGAATGGCCCGGGGAGGAACTCATCGAACGCGTGGCTGCGGCGCACTGGGCGGAGCCGCGCGGCTACCACATGGCCGACAGCCCGGAGGAACGCCGGGAGCAAATCGCCCGCGATCTGCGTTTCGACGCCTGGCTGCTCGAACACCATTGCCCGGGCCTGACGGCGCCCGAATGGCTCGACAGGATGATTGCCGAGCGTGAGCGCGAGCTGGAGTCCGAGGCCGCGCTCATCATCGCCCGCGAGAACGTCGATCCGGACGAGGAGGACACCGAGCGCATCATCGGCGAGCGCAACCTCCGCCGCACGATTCCAGGGCACTATAATTTCTCCTACATTTTGCTCGAGGTGCCGGGGGACGCAACGGACGAGCAGCGTGCAGCGAAGCGCGCACTCGGCGAGGAGATCGCCGGGGAGACGGAGCCGGCGAACTTCGCCGAGATGGCGCGCCTGTGGAGCGACGCACCTTCGGCGGTGCGCGGCGGTCATGTGGGATCAATGCCGCTCGAACGGCTGGGCGAGTACTTCTCCGCCGCGGTCCGCGATACCGAACCGGGCACCGTCGGTGGCCCTTACGAGCACCCCTCGGGGTTCGTCATCGTCCATGTGCAGTCCGCCTCGGAGGCGCGCCCCTTCCTGACCGAGGAGCGCATTCCTTCCGTCGTGGAGGACACGCTCGCGAACGAATGGCTCGCGGAAAAGCGGCAGTCCGGGGAGACTTGGCAGGCATTCCTCGATGAGTACGGAGTGATGGAACGCGACTTTGTGCAGGGGGAGCTGGCCGCCTACCGGAATTACCTGCTGGCGCATGAGTGCATGGTCAGCATGGCCCGCGAAGAAGAGGCGCCGGAGGACGAGGAGCTGGAGGAATTCTACGAACGGCAGGCGCGTCTATACGAGCGCCGGTTCCGTTACTTTGCGCGGGAGATCGTCGTCTCGGGCCCGGATTGGACCCGCGAGCAGACCCGCGAGGGCTGGGAGGCCCGCCGCGCCGTCCGCGACAGGGCACGCGAAATCAGGCAGGAGATACTGGACGGGCTCCCCTTCGAGGAGGCAGCGCGGCAGTATTCCATCTCCGCGACGGCCGAAGACGGGGGCGAGCTGGGCTGGATCGAGCCGCCGACCCAGGCGGTGCTGGACAGGGCCCTGGCCGGGCTGGAGCCGGGCGGGGTGAGTGCGCCGCTCGAACGCCGGGACGGGTTCTGGCTGATCCACCTGGAGGAGAAGGAGGAGCAGCAGCCCCCCAGCTTCGAGGAGATGCGCCCCCAGCTCGTGCGCGAGTGGAACGCGCGACGGGCCAGGGAGCTTCGCGAAAAGCTGATGGCAGAATTCGACGACGTATAGACAGGCTTGGGAACGGCGCCCGGCCGGCTACGCAGGCTGGGCGCCGTTCCCCTCCGCTTTCTTGCTATAGACCGTGACGAACATCGGCGGGATGTTGATCGGGCACCACTCGGAGGTGACCTCGTCGAAGTGCGACCCGAAGCGCTTCAGTTCGTTCGTCACCTGATAGATGATGAAACAGGAGCCGGGCTTGAGGGAGTTGTACACGTTGTGCATCAACTCCTGTTTGGTCTCGCGGTCCATGAGGCTGAAGGGGATACCGGAGAAGATATAGTCGAACTCGACGATGTTGCGCTTTTTCATTTCGTCCACGATGCGCCGGCAGTCCATGCAGAGCACTTCGACCCGTGGATCGTCCTCGAATTCCTGTTCGAGGAATTCCGCCAGGTCGGGGTCCAGCTCGAACAGGAGCACTTTCGATTCGGGGTGGGCGCGGCGGAGGATTTCGCGGGTGTGGCAGCCTTCGCCGGGGCCGAACTCCGCGATGATGCGGGGTTCGGAGAAGTCCATTTTGCCCACCACCTTTTTGATCAGGACGCGGGAGCTTGGGATAATGGAGGCGACGCGGCTGGGCTCCTTGAAGAAGCGCTTGAGGAAAATGCCTTTCCGGCTGGTTTTCTTTTTGGGCGGGGACGGCAGAGCTTTGCTCACGGCTGGATGATACTCCCTCTTCTACGATTCTCGTTGCCGGCTTGCCGGGGGCACGGCGCAGGGGGGACCCTGCGGCCGGTTTCCGCCGGGAGCGGCCCAAGGCACGGAGACCGGGCCGGAGCGCTCCGTAAACGGGCGCGGCAATCTGGCCGAAGGCCGGCGGCGTGGGTCAACCACGGCCTTCCCCGGCGCCCTTGTTTATCGTTTGCGGGTCAATAGCCGGCCGCCTGGCCGTCCTTCCTGCTGTCCGAGGCCGCCAGATACCCCCCGCCCTCCAGCCGGTGGATGAGCTGGGCGCCGCCGAAGTGCGTAAAGTCCCTGTATTCAATCTCGTGCCCCCGGCGGGTCAGCTCCTCCGCCATGTCCCGGGGAACACCGTTCTCCAGCGCGAGGGCCCGGCCGCCTGTCCACTGCCAGCGCGGCGCGTCCGAGGCCGCCTGCGGATTCTGCCCGTAGTCCGCCAGCCGCACCATCATCTGCAAGTGCCCCTGCGTCTGCATCGGACCGCCCATCACTCCGAAGCTCATAACCGGCTGACCCGCCCGCGTGACGAACCCGGGGATGATCGTGTGAAAGGGGCGCTTTCCGCCGCCGGCGCGGTTGGGGTGCCCCTCCTCCAGCGAAAAACCCGAGGCGCGGTTCTGCAGCGCGATGCCCGTCCCCGGCACGACAACGCCCGAGCCGAAGCCCGCGAAGTTCGACTGGATGAACGAGACCATCATGCCGGAAGCGTCCGCGGCGGTGAGATAGACAGTGTCGCCTCCGCCGGGCCGGCCGGGATGCGGGTCTGCCGCGGCGTCCATCCGTATAGACGATGCGCGCTGCCCCAGATAGGCGGGATCGAGCAGCGCGTGGGCGTCCACTTCCGGCGTGCGTGGATCGCCGACGTAGCGGCGGGCGTCGGTCAGTGCCAGCTTGATTGCCTCGACCTGCCGGTGAACGCTGTCCGCCGAGTCTGCCGGAAGCGCCGCCATCTCCTCGCCCGCGAGCATCCCGAGAGCCATCAGCGCCGCGATGCCCTGCCCGTTCGGCGGAATCTCGTGCAGTGTATAGCCCCGGTAGTCGATGGAGATGGGTTCGGCCCAGAAGGGCTCGTGCGCGGCGAGGTCCTCTTCGGTGAGCGCCCCGCCGCCCTCGCGCGAGGCGGCAGCTATACGCTCCGCCAACGGCCCGCGGTAGAAGGCCTCGCCGCGGGTCTCCGCGATGAACGCGAGCGTCTCGGCCTGCTCGGGCAGGCGGAACGTTTCGCCGGGCAGAGGCGCGCGGCCCTTCGGGCAGAAGGCCTTCTGAAAATCCGGGAAATCGCGGAACCGTTCGTGCGCCTTCGCCCATGCAGCCGCCGTGATCGGGGAGACGGGGAATCCCTCCGCGGCGTAACGGACCGCCTCGCGGAACAGTTCCGGGAAGGGGAGCTTCCCGAACCGGCGGGACAGCGCCGCCCACGCCGACACGCAGCCGGGCACCGTGACGGAGTCCCACCCCGAGTCCGGCATGGTGGTGCGCCCGGCAAAGCGCCCGGGCGTCCAGGCGCGCGGCGAGCAACCGCTGGCGTTCAGGCCGTGCAGATTCCGGCCGTCCCAGATGATCGCGAAGGCATCGCTCCCGATGCCGTTCATCGTCGGTTCGACGACGGTAAGCGCTATCGCCGTGGCCAGCGCCGCATCCACCGCATTGCCGCCGCGCCGGAGTATATCGACGCCGGCCTGCGCGGCGAGTGGCTGGGAGGTTGCCACGGCGTTGCCGGCAAGCACCGGCATCCGCCTCGAAGGGTAGGGGAAGTCCCAGCCGAAGTTGCCGCTCATGTTTCACTCACCGGCAGGCGCCGGGGGCGCCAGGCCGCGCTCAGGTATTTCATGTGCTGAACTCCTCTGCAGCTCGAAGGTGGACGCGTGTCAGCTCCCCGAAATGCCGAACTTCTTCATCTGGCGGTAGAGGGTGGCTCTGTCTATACCGAGCAGGTCCGCCGCCTCCTGCTTTCGCCATTCCGTGCGGTCGAGCGCATGGAGGACGCGAATCTTGGCCATCTCGTCGAGGAAGCCGCCGAGCGGCTTGTCGAGGATCGTGACGGGGATGTGCACTTCGCGCGGGCTGGCCTGCCCTTCGGCGAGCCGGCGCTGGTGGCCGGAGGAGCCGGTGGAGTTCTGCTCGCCCGGCAGCCACAGGTCCGCAGCCGTGATGACCTGCTCGGGCGAGAGAATCATCGCCCGCTCGATCGTGTTCTCCAGTTCGCGCACGTTGCCCGGCCAGGTGTGGCTCTTGAGCAGTTCGATCGCGTCCTCGCTCAGGCGCTTGGGCGGGAGGTCATGCTCCTCGATCGCCGCCTTGAGGAAATGCTCGGCGAGCAGCGGTATATCGGACGGGCGTTCCTTGAGCGAGGGAATATGCACCGGCACGACGTTGAGCCGGAAGAACAGGTCCTCGCGGAATTTGCCCTGCTGGACGTATTCCTCCAGATCGCGGTTCGTCGCGGTCACGATGCGCACGTCCACCCGGATGTTAGCATTTCCACCCACCCGGGTGATGACGCCCTCCTGGAGCACGCGGAGGAGCTTTGCCTGGAAGTTGTTGCTGGTCTCGGCGATCTCGTCGAGGAAGATCGTCCCGCCGTCGGCCTCCTCGAACTTGCCGCGGTGGGTGCGCGTGGCGCCGGTAAAGGCGCCCTTCTCGTGGCCGAACAGCTCGGACTCCAGCAGCGTCTCCACAAGGGCGGCGCAATTGACCCGCACGTAGGGCCCCGTGGCGCGGGCGCTGCGGAAGTGAATCGCCTTCGCCACGAGTTCCTTCCCCGTGCCGCTCTCGCCGGTCACGAGCACCGTGGCGCGGGTCGGCGCGACGCGCTCGATCATGCGCAGGACGTTGTGGATGCCTTCCGATTCCCCGATAATGTTGTCCATCCGGTAGCGCAGTCCCAACTCCCGGCGCATGTAGGCGTTGTCCTGCTTGAGGCGGGCATACTCGGCGGCGCGTTCGAGCGTCAGGCGCAGTTCCTCGTTCTCGAACGGTTTCATGATGTAGTCGAAGGCGCCGTTGCGCATCGCATCCACGGCACTCTTCACCGTGGCGTAGGCGGTCATCATGACGACGGGCGTTTCCGGATGGCGGGAGCGGATCTGGTTGAGCAGTTCGTCGCCGCTCATGCCGGGCATTTTGAGGTCCGTGAGGACAATTTCCGCGGGGAAATCATGGAGTTCCCGCAACGCGTGATCGGCGTCCGAGGCGGTGCGCACCTCGTAACCCCAGCGCTCGCCCAGGATGCCGAGCACCTGCGTCATCCGGGGTTCGTCGTCAACAATCAGCAGGCGGTAGCGGGGCATCGGGGGTCCTGGGAAGGTGTTTAGGCTCGCACAATGGGAAGAATGTTAGTGGGAAGAGGGGGAGGCGGCAAGGGGATCGGCGTCCTTGTCCTGCTCTTCCTCGCGTGCGGGCTCGCCGGCGCCGGGAGTCCCCCGCCGCAGCAACATCCGCACGGTGGTCCCCATTTCCACTTCGCTTTCGATTTCCATCTTTCCGCCCATCAATTCCAGCAACTGAACCGACACCGGGATGCCGAGGCCGGTTCCCTGCGTTTTGGTGGTGAAGAAGGGCTCCCGGATGGTTTCGAGCGTCTCCGGCAGCATGCCGCTGCCGGTGTCCTCAATTTCCAGCGCCGTATAGACGGTTTCCTCCGGGCGGATGCGCACGAAGATACGCCCCGGCGGGCTTCCCTTCACCGCGTCGCGCGCATTCCATACCACGTTCAAAAGTGCCTGGTACAGGTGGTCGGGGTCCACGAAGACCTCCGCTGGCTGCTCGCCCACCTCGGGCACGAGCTGAATCCCGTCCTTTTCCAGCTCCTCCACGATCGGCGGGAGCCAGTGCCGGACCAGGTCGCGCAAGCCGTGGCATTCGATCCTGGGCTCGCGCGGGCGGGCGAACTTGAGCAGCTCGCCGATGATCCGGTCCAGGCGGGATATCTCCTCGCGGATGAGGGCGATGGCGCCGGCGCTGCTGCTGTCGGGCTTTACGTCGTCCAGGGCGATTTCCGTGGAGGATTTGATGATCGAAAGCGGATTGCGGATTTCGTGGGCCAGAGTTGCCGAGAGCCGGCCCAGCGAGGCCAGCTTCTCAGTCTCCACAAGGCGGTGGCGCAGGTGTTCGAACTGTTCCACCATCTGGCGCGTCTCGCGCCGGTGCTTGTCGTAGCGCCACTCGGTCAGGTAAAGGCGGCTGTCCCTGTCCTCCAGCAGAGCGGACCTGTACCGCAACCTGTCCCGCAGCCGCAGTGCAGCCGCGCCAAGAAACGCAAGCACCACGTTGAAGAACCAGTTCGGCCCTGTCCGGAACTGCAAGTCGCCGAGAGTCACCGAGAGGGGCAGGGCAGCGGCGCGCTCGCGCTCGTCGAGATGATTGAGGTAGGCTTCCAGGAAATACTGCCCTGCCAGGACGTCCTCGATGTCCACGTCCAGCTCGACGGCGATAACGGCTGGCTCATAGCGAATCGAATCGTCCCGCAGCCGCTGGAACCAGTTCGACGTGCGGTGCTCCAGCCGTTCCAGCCCGTAGTCAGTCTGATCCTCGATCCGCATGTCCAGCAGCGTCAGGACGATCAGAAAACCGAGAAAGAGCAGGCCATAGTGATGGAGCGGGTGCGGTTCCGGCAGGAACCGCTCCTGCGCACTGCCGCTTTGGTGCTCGGGCTTTTCCTTCTTCATCGCGGAACAACCGAAAAGCGCCCGGCCCGGCCGGGCACGGTCTGGGGACACTTTGAAGGCCGGACCGCCGCTGACAAGCGGAGAACCTACTTCCCGGCAAACAGATGCCCGCTCAGCCAGCCCTCCGCGACCCAGTCCTCACCAACGCGGTGCAGGGTGGTGCGGCGGAGCCGCCAAGCATCGGCCATCGCTCCCGGCGGCGCGGGAACGGTGATTGGCCCAAGGTGAGCCTCCCCGCCGCCAGCCAGCACCGGCGCCAGCCACGCTTCCACGCGGTCCGCCACCCCCCGGCCAAGCAGATGCCCGGCGACGGTCCTCCCGCCCTCGACATAGACGGACTGCACGCCGCGCGTCCCGAGCGCCGCCAGAACTTCCGCGGCCGCGAGCCGGCCCTGCCCGTCCGCGCCAACGCGGATGACCTCGGCGCCAGCATGCCGCAGGGCATCGGCGTGGCTTTCCTCCGCGTATTCGCTGCAAAACACGAGTGGTACTGAGGCGTCCTCCGCCTCTTCGAGAAACGGAGCAGCCGGCGCAAGCCGCAGCCGGGAATCGAGCACCGCCCGGAAACGTGGCGGGCCGGGAGGCGGAGGCATGCCGCGGGCGGTCAGGCGTGCTCCGTCGCGGAGCACGGTCCCGATGCCGGCAAGGACCGCGTCGTGCCGCGCGCGCCGGCGATGGACTTCACGCCGGGCAGCCTCGCCGGTGATCCACTTCGACTCGCCGCCAGCCAGCGACGTGCACCCGTCCAGCGTCATCGCCCATTTGATCGTCACCAGCGGGCGCCCCAGCAGGTGCCACGTCATGAACCCCGGGTTCAGCAGCGCTACTTCCTCGCGCAGCACGCCCACCTCCACCGCGATGCCCGCTTCACGAAGCCGCTCCACTCCCCCGCCGGCCTGGCGGTTCGGGTCCCGTACCGCAATGACGGCGCGGGCGACACCGGCGCCGATGAGCGCTTCGGTACACGGACCCGTCCGTCCGTGGTGGTTGCAGGGCTCCAGCGTGACGTGGATGGCCGCTCCCTCCGGGGAGTGCCCCTTCCGCTGGGCGTCCTGGAGCGCTTCCACCTCCGCATGGGGCTCGCCCGCCGCGCGGTGATAGCCCTCGCCGATCGCCTTGCCGTCTGCCGCCACGAGGACCGCCCCAACGAGCGGGTTGGGGCGCGTTTGCCCCTCGCCGAGGCGGGCCAGTTCCACGGCCCGGCGCATCCAGCGTTCGTCCGCGGGACCGGTCACGGCTTCGCCGGGCCGCAAAGCGCTGCGACCTCCTCCGGCCCGAGTGCGCGGACCTCCCCCTCGCGCAGCCGCAGCCGGCGCACGTCCAGCCCGCCGACCGCCACCCGCCGCAGCCAGTTGATCCGCTTGCCGAGGGCCCTCATCATCCGCCGAACCTCACGATTCTTCCCTTCGTGGAGGGCCAGCTCGTACTGAAAGCTTTTCGCGCCGCCGCGGGTAAGTTCCCGCACCTCGCACGGCGCCGCCTGAAACTCCTCCAGCGCGATGCCCCCGCGCAGGCTCTTCAGATCCTCCTCCGAGAGCGGTGCGTCCACCGAGCAGTGATAGGTTTTCCGGACTCCGTAGCGCGGGTGCATGAGCCGGTTTAGCAGGTCGCCGTCGGTGGAGAGGATGAGCAGCCCGGTGGTGGAGGCGTCCAGCCGACCTGCATACGCAAGCGCACCAGCTTGACGGGAGAACTCCTTCGGCAGCAGGTCGTAAACCGTGCGACGGTGCTGCGGATCGTGGCGGGTGACAACGATGCCCTTTGGCTTGTTCATCGCCAGCACCAACGTTTCCCCCGACAAGTGAATTTGCTTGTCGTCCACTGTGACCTCGTCGGCTCCCGGGATCACCTGGGTGGCGAGGTCCTCCACCAAGTTGCCATTCAGCCGGACACGGCCCTTCCGGACGATGTCTTCCGCCTTGCGGCGCGAGGCAACCCCCGCGCGCGAGAGGAAATGGGAAATGCGGAATGATGACTTGTCCGCCTGCGGTGGCGGAGCCTCGTTCACCGGTTTCTCCGGTCCCGTGGCTCCTCGTCGGCGGGGTCCTGGAGTTCGGGAGGTGTCGCGTCGCGCCCCGTGCCGGGCATCAGCGCCCGATCCTCGCGGCGGGGCGGATAGAGGACGCCCTGATCGCGCAGATCGCGTTCGTGCTCGCGAAGGCGGCGTGCCCGCGGGTCTTCCTCGTCGTCCTGTTCGGTCCTGCTTTCCCACTCAAGGCGCTCCACTTCTTCGCGAAGGTTGTCCAGGCGCTGTTCGAGGAGATAGATTTCCCGCTTGAGCCGGTCCTCGCGGTCATGATGCCGGCGGAACCATCGTCCCGGGGCCAGTTCGCGGATACCCTCTGCCAGCGACTCGAAATCCTCTCCTTCTTCGATCAGGCGTTCAAGCCGTTCGCGGCTGGCGGTGGCGATCCGGTGCCGGGGCGAGTCCTCCTCTTCTGTCCGCTCCTCCCAGCTTTTCAGCCCCTCCAGGACCTCTTTGGCTTCGGAGCGGAACAGGCTGACGAAGTGCTCCTGGTCGAGGGTGATCAGCTCCTGACGCAGGTCGATGATCCTTTTGATCCGCTCCCTTTCGGCATCACCGAGCGCTGCCACCTCCTCTGATTCGAGCACCCGCTGGCTCACGTGGCCAAGGAACTCCTCGCGGTGTTTGAGCACTCCAGCCCGCAGGTGCTGGTATCCGAACCAGCCGAGGGGGTCGCGCTGCGGGTCCACGGGGCTGGAGAGGTAGAAGTCCGACCAGTCGTCCCACCGTTCGCCTTGGAAGGGCACACCGCGGGAGCGCTGCCAGCCGCGTTCACGCTCTTCCCCGGCGGCCCGTTCTTCGGCCGGTTCCCGTGCCTCACCGGGTTCGCGCGGCTCGGCGGGGACGCCCACAATCCCTGCAAGAAGGAGCACGGAGAGGGCGGCCGAAACTGCCGCGGCGGGAAAGACGAGGTGGAACGAGGGGAGCTTCACGGAAGGGGGCCTCCTGACCGGCAAGAGCGAGTGCAAGGGTTTTGCCATGAAACTCCACGCCCCGAAATGCCGAATTCGGGGGTTACAGCGGGTAACGCTGTTCGAAAACGTACAGACGCCCATCCTTCATGCGCGAGACGGCGCACTTCCCATTGGCCAGCGGCGGCGACACAAGGTCCCCCCGCAACGGGCCGAACTGCTCCGGCGCACGTGGGATCATGGCCAGCAGGCCGCCGAGCGCAAGACTCGCCGGGGCGAACGGGACACCCTCCGGCCAGCCCTCCGCGATCGCTGCGAGCACCTCCTGCGGGATATCCGCCGGCGTGTATCCAGTGGCCTCCGCAATGCGCCCACTTAGTGACGCAATCGGATCGGGAAAGCCCAGCAGGCAAAGACTCAGGTTTCCATCCCTGTCCGGCCCGGGGACCGTTTCCCGGACGAACCGCCGCGCGAAGTGCGGAATCTCCCGCTCCGGTTCGTGGGTGAACATCTCTCCCGACTTGCGCGTGGAAAGATAACCCACCGGAATGACGTTGTTGCGGCTGGTGGCGATCTCTCCGCTGGTGACGAACAGCGTGCGCAGCGCTCCACAGTCCATCAGGTTCAACTGCTCGACGCTCATCGCCTCGCGGAGGGAATACGCGAGGGCGTTTGCCGCGGTCAGCCCGGGGATGGTCCCCCAGTGCTCCCGCCCTGCGTTGCGCACAAGCCGCTGCATCGGGAGCAGCTCCGCCATGCGGATCGAGAGCAGGCGCGTGCAGGAAGCCCCGGCCTCCCGCTCCGCGTCCTTCATGACCACCAGACAGGGGTAATCGTAAGGGCTGGCGGGGAGCGCGCGGCGGAGGAGCTTGCTTCGGCGCAGGGCCTGTTCCTCCGGGCTGCGGGGGCCCTTGAGCGCCTCGCGCCGCTCCTTGTCCGGCGCCAGCACGGTGAGCACCGGAACGTCCTCCGGAACGGCCGACAGCAGCCGGTTCAGCTCTGCCTGCAGGTACTCCTCCTCCGGGAAGATCGCCAGATCGGAGTCCAGATAGACAGGGTGACGGAGCCGGCGGATTCTCTCAAACGGGCGAGGCAGCCGGCGGTGTTCCGCGTGCGTGACGCGAAACTCCCCC
>SLMS01000078.1 GCA_007133495.1 Candidatus Sumerlaeota bacterium
CGTGCGGATTGAGGTGATTGCTGGCATCCCTGCCGGGATGCTTGGGGGTCTTGGGGGGATGCTGTCCGGTGGTGTCGGCCTTGCGCCCTCAACCACCGGCTAATATCTGGCAAGCCTCCGGCTTGCTCTTTGGCGCAACGTCCAGATGGCCCCTCTTCCCGCTTGCCCGGTGTGGGGGGTCCGCCGGACTTGTGTTGCGAGCGATTTCGGGCGGCGCCGCGAAGGCCGGCAGCCCGCGGAAAGGGTGACATGTTCAAACACGTACTCGTTACCGGCGGGGCCGGGTTCATCGGCTCGCACATGGTGGATTTGCTGCTGGAGAAGGGCTACAAGGTCCGCGTGCTGGACAATCTGGAGCCACAGGTGCACGGCGAGCTGGACGGCCCGCCGGAGTACCTCAACCCCGAGGCGGAGTTCATCCGGGGGGACGTGCTGGACCGGGAGACGTTCCGGCGGGCACTCGAGGGCGTGGACGCGGTGATCCACGACGCGGCGATGGTCGGCGTCGGCCAGTCCCAGTACCAGATTCAGCGCTACACGCAGGTGAACACGTTCGGGACGGCGATCCTGCTGGATATTCTGGTGAACGAGAAGACGAGCGTCGAGCGGTTGCTGATGGCCAGCTCGATGAGCATCTACGGCGAGGGGCTCTACCGCCGGCCGAGCGACGGGGCGCTGCTGACACCGGCGCTCCGGCCGGACAGCCAGCTCGAAAAGCACGACTTCGAGATGCGCGATCCGGCCACGGGCGAGGTCCTCGAAGCCGTCCCCACGCCGGAGACCAAGCCGCTCCACTGCACCTCGGTCTATGCGCTCAACAAGAAGGACCAGGAGGAGTACTCGCTGGTGGCGGGGCGCTCGCACGGCATACCGGTGACGGCGTGCCGGTTCTTCAACGTGTACGGCACGCGCCAGTCGCTATCGAATCCGTACACGGGGGTTGCGGCGATCTTCTCCTCGCGGATCAAGAACGGCAACGCGCCGCTGATCTACGAGGACGGCAAGCAGGCGCGCGACTTCATCAACGTGCGGGACCTCGTGGAGGCGAAGCTCTTCCTGCTGGAGGAGCCGCGCTCGAACCTTGAGGTGTACAACATCTGCACGGGGACTCCCACGTCGGTGCGGCAGATCGCGGACCTGCTGCTGAAGCTGAACGGGCGGGAGGACCTTGTGCCGGAGGTGGTGCACCGGTTCCGCTCCGGCGACATCCGGCATTGCTATGGTGACCCGGCGAAGCTGGCGGAGCTGGGATGGGAGGCCCGCATTTCCCTGGAGGACGGCATGCGGGAGCTGGTCGAGTGGTCCGCCGAGCAGGACGCCAAGGACGAGGTGGAGCGCGCTCACCGGGAGCTGGTGGAGCGCGGTTTGATCAAGGAGTAGGCTGGAAAGAAGGGTGCTTGGCTGGTCGGGGTGCCGGGACTCGAACCCGGGACCTCACGCTCCCGAAGCGTGCGCGCTAGCCAACTGCGCCACACCCCGACGGACAAGCGGTGGGGAGGGTCCGGCTGGGACCCTCCCCGGTCAAGCGTAGAGTCTGTGAGCCGCGCGATCGCGTGGCGTCCGGGTCAGTGGGCGCCGAGGAGACCGGGCTTTACCTCGGGCTGGTCGCTTTCGCTGCGCTTCTGGGAGCGCCAGATGTTGCCTTCACTGACGGTGCCGTTGGTGGGATCGTAGATAATGTTTTCACGCAGGGCGACGCCCGCACGGGAGCCGGGGTTTTCAAGGTTGTTGAAATAATCCCGGTCGGGCCCGATGGAGGCGACGCGCCAGTTGCCGAAGAAATCGAGGTGTTCGCGGCGGGTGATCTCCTGGGATGCGTCGCTGCCGAAGATGGTGAAGGGGGCCGTGGCGCGGGCGTAAAGGTTGTGGTAGGTGTAGCGCTGCTGATCCTCGTCAATGTTGCTTCCCCGCTGAACGAAAGGATCGAAAAGCCAGGCCGAGGTGAGGTAGGAGACAGGGGTGGAGAGACCGTGCTGGACGTTGCCTGGTTCGACACGGCCGGGGAAGATGATGCCGCTGGCGTTCTGCCCATTGATCAAAGGGTCACCGTATGTGAAAGTGGAGTACTCCCTTGGGGGGAGGTTGTGGTCCACGACGTAGGACTCGATTGCCGTGGCGAGGGTGCGCAGGTCGGACTGGGCGCGCGAAACCCGCGCACGCATCTGCGCCTCGAGGAAGTTCGGCACGGCGATCGCGGCCAAGATGGCGATGATGGCGACAACGATGAGCAGCTCGATGAGGGTGAAGGCCTTGGTGTTCAGTCTCTTCATGGGGAATCCTTCTTTCTGTGCTGGGTATTATTGATAACCCGTGAGTTTTTTGTGTGTGGGCGAATCCTGCAGAATGGCAGGTCTCTCGGGCCTATCCTCCCGCAAGTCAACCTTGAATGCGGAGGGCATCCATGCTGAAGCGATATTTTTTCAGTGCCTTGTGGCTGGCAGATGGGAAAGTTCTTACCCTGTGGAGGCGGAAGGCCGGCGGGCGACGGCGGTGAACGCGTCCGGAATGCGGGTTCTAATGCCGGTTTCAAGTGGGATGGCGTGGCCGGGGAGAACCTCCCAGCCGGCCAGAGTGAGGCCGGCGTCACGGAGCCATGTCTTCATGCGCTCTTCGGAGAAGCCGAGCCAACGGTGCTTGAGTTCCTTGCGGAGCCAGAGTTCCTGATGCTCGAGGAAGTCGTTCACGATCAGGGTGCCGCCCGGGCGCAGGCCATGGGTGAGGTTGGCAAGCACGCGGCCGGGGTCCTCGAAGTGGTGGAGAACCTGGATGACGGTGATGACGTCGGCTTCGTCCCTGGCGAGGGGGGTGTCCTCCGCGTCTGCAAGGCGGAATTCGGTGTTGGTGAGGCTGCGGGCGCGGGCTTTTTCACGGGCCATGGCGAGCATGGTTTCGGAATGGTCCACGGCGATGAGCTTCCTGGCCCTGCTGCCGAAGAGTTCGAGGACGTACCCGGTGCCGGTGCCGATGTCGGCGACGACAAGCTCTTCGGGGAGGAATGCGCGGAGGATGGCGCGGCCGAGGGCTTCGCCGAAGAGGTCCTGGCGGAGGGAGTCCCATCGATGGGCGAGCTGGTCGAAGAATTGGGAGGAGGCGCGGGCGTGGCGTGCTTCGAGGACGGTTTCGAGCCGGCGGTCGTCGGGGGCGAAGGTGTTGTCCTCGCGCCATGTTTCCTCCAGGGAGGGCCACAGGATGCGGGCTTCGGGGGAGAGTTTCTCCTTTTCGACGCGGTAGTAGCGCCATGACCCGTCGCGGCGCTCGTCGATGAGGTTCTCTTCGCGGAGGATTTTGAGATGATTGGATATCCGCGGTTGTGCCAGTTGGGTGACCTGGGCGAGTTCGTTGACGGTGAGTTCCTCGCGAGTAAGGAGCCGGAGGAGGCGAAAGCGGGTGGCGTCCGAGAGGACACGGAAGAGGCGGGTCATTTCCATGCGATGATGCCTTTTGCCCTCACGTGTGCGGGTATTAGCGAAATATTTTCGAACTTTTGGCGGTTTTCTTGATGACGAACGCCCTTTTTGCCTTCGCCTTCGGTTTCCTGCCGGCAGCAGTCGCGGCCGGGACTCTGGCCGGGATCGGCTGGTGGTTCCGCCCGCCACGTTACGGGATTCATGCGTTCCTTGCCGGGGCGATAGGGGCAAGTTTTGTCGCGCTGGCGGGGCTGATGGTTTTCCGGCAGGCGACGGCGTTCCTGGGGGAGACAATCCAGTTCACGCTGATCTGGCTGGTGTATGGGCCGGTCGCGGAGGAGACGGTGAAGGTGGTCTTCCTCGCCGGATTGGTGGGGTGGGCTGTCCACCGCGGCGAGGCATGGAAGGAGAACTGGGCTCTTTACGGCGCGCTCGTGGGTTTGGGTCTGGCAGGAGCGGAGGGGTTTGTGCTGCTGTTCGAGGAAACGGAACAGGAATGGACAATGACGCAGTTGCTGACGCGCTGGCTGAGTACGGCGCAGATGCATGCGCTGGCCACCGCGGTGGCGGGTTTGATGCTGGGACTGGGGCAAGGGTACGGACGCGTGTTCCCGGTGTTTCACCTTGGTGGAGGCCTCGCCGCGGCGATCATGGTGCACGGGCTGTGGAACTGTGTGGCCGGTGGGTTGTATGCCACGGAGTCGGCGGGTTTCACAGGTCCGGGTCTCTGGCTGATGGGCGTGATGCTGTTTGGAAGCACCGTGGGACTGGTGGTGGCGGGGGAGGTGGTTATTAAGAAGAAAGAGAGATACTTCTTAACCTAGTCACCGTAACAGCAGGCGCTGTGGAAGTTGGGGAAAAAGGCCGGGAAGCCAGCTATGGCGGGGATTCAAGGTGTCTGATGGCACGGAAGAGCCTTGGTGGTGGATGAGGGACAAACTGTTGATAGTTGTGGAGAAATTTGGCGCGGCGGGCTGGGAAGGATGGTTTCGCTTTTATTTCTGTGGAACAAAACTGAAAGTGGCTCGGGGATCAGGAAGGACTGATTCGGGTGGAGTTGGGGCTGATTGAGGGCTGTTCCGGAGGCCGGGGAGCTTTGATTTCGTCTTCACAATCTTTATCCACACAAGATGGGACAGCGGGGGACGCGGCACATGTGGTTGTAGAACACTGTGAATGAAGGACTTAGCACTTGAATCTGGTTTGTTTTGGGACACATTCGTGAGAAAGTTTCCACAGCGGCTGTGAATAAACCCTCTGCCCGGAATTAGGCGAAAGAGTTTCACAGAGGGCTTGCCAGCGGGTCACTTCTTCCTATCTTCATGGTGCCCCAGCTATCGGGAGCAGCTCTGCGGGTCGAAGGCGGTTATGGCATCAACTCAGCGTGACATTCTACGGCGGACGATCGACGTCCTGGAGACTTCGCTGCAGCGGTTTGCGGGTAACGAGAAGATTTTGCATCAGCTTGCGCTGGCGTACTCGCAGAGCGGGACGTTTGACGTGCGCGCGATGGAGGTGTACCAGCAGGCGGCGGAGTTGTTCCCTTCGGACGTGAAGATTCAGGAGGCGCTTTCGAACGCGCTGCTGATCCGGCAGGGTGCGGAGCTTGCGCACGAGCTGTCATCGCTGGAGGGGTTGAACCTCGACGGGATAAACCGGAGCCTTGAGCGGCTGGAGAAGCTGTCGCTGCGTTTTCCCGATTCGCCGGATGTTCACCAGGCTCTTGGCGATCTGCGGCTGGTGGCGGGGATGGAGAAGGAGGCGGTCCACCATTACCGCTGCGCGATGGCGCTCGGCCTGACCGACCTGGATCAGCTTTGCGATCATTTTTCGCGGGTGTGTCAACTCCGGACACTTGCGGAAAACTCGACGATATTCTTTGCGGAGCTATATGAGAGGCAGGGCTCTCCCGACAAGGCGGAGATGCTTTATGAGGAGTATTTCCGTGAGCACCCCGATTCGCCGGGATTCCTGGAGGCCTACGCGGAGTTTCTACACCGGCGTCTGCACGAGGCGATGACGCAACGGCCGGACGAGGCGGAACGCTATCTGATCCGGCTGACGCGGGTGTCACTGGGACGGGGCAACACGGGGGAGGCGCTGACGTGGGCCCGGCAGTTGGAGCCGCAGAAACTGGCAGCGGACCCGAAGCTGGCGAAGGAACTGGCCCGGCGGCTCATCCCGATGGAGGATTACCGGCAGGCGTTCGAGTATCTTGCTCCGTTGCGGATGGACCAGGAGGTCAAGCTGCTGCTGAACGAAATGACGGACCAGTTGGAAAAGCGTGGCGAGCTGGACACGGCTGTCTATATTCTTCAGTATATAAACGAAAATGACGAATTCTCACTGTATGGACAGAAGGATCCTTCGGAGAATGACGCTTCGGAGACTCTGGCAATCGAGATTAACACGCAATTGCAGATGGCGGAGCGTTACTGGAAGTCGCGGCGGTGGGGGGAAGCCTTCGACAGCTATCTGCGTGCGCTGGAACTGGGGCACGAGGATTACAAGTCGCTTGTTGAGCCACTGGATTTGTTGATTTCGCGGGTGCAAAGCATCCCTGCGGATAAGTTTGCGTTCCTGGCGCAGTTTTTCGCCGAACAGAAGGAGTGGCGCAGGTCGCTGAATTATGCTTCCAGGACCCTGGAGCTTGACCCCTCGAACACGGACATGAGTCACCGGGTGGTGCATGCGTGTGAGCGGCTGATTCTGGAGAATCCTGCGGACATGGACGTGCGTTTGCGTTACGGGGATGAGCTGCTGCGGCAGGGCCATATGGAGCGGGCGCTGCAGGAGTTCCGCCGGTGTGCGGAGTCGCCGGAGCACAAGATGAAGGCCACGCGGAAGCTGGCGGAGGCGAGCCACAAGGCGGGGGACCTTTCGGGGGCACTGGCGCGGTACAGCGAGCTGCCGGTTCTCGAGGTGGAGGACCTCGAGCGGCTGTACGATCTTTCGATTTCATTTGCGAATGCCGGGCAGTATGCGGAGGCGTACGACACGGCAAAGCTTATCCGAGAATACGACGAGTCGTTTCACGATATAGAGAACAAGATTGCCTTCTACGAAGAGCAAATGAAGGAGTCGAACCGGGACTTTTTCATCGATCCGAAGATGCGGGAGCTGATCGGGGACCATTCGATCGGGCGCTACAAGTACATGTCGAAAATCGGTTCCGGAGGCATGGGTGTCGTCCACAAGGTCCACGACCTGAAGACGGGAGAGGTCGTGGCGATGAAGATTCTGCGGGAAGGGCTGAGCGGGAGCGGAAAGGCGATCGACCGGTTTTTCCGGGAGGCGCGCATCGCGGCAGGCCTGCATCACCCGAGCATTGTGCGGATTCTGGACTATAATATATCGAACAACTACGGCCAGTCCTATATCGCCATGGAGTTCGTGGACGGGCCGACGCTGCGGGATCTGATCGAGGACAAGTTCGGGGAGAGCGTGGATATTTCGCGTGACGATGTCCTGCGGGCGCTGGACTGGATGAGCCAGCTTTGCGATGCGCTGGCGGCCACGCACCAGAAGGGGATCATCCACCGGGACATCAAGCCGGACAACGTAATGATCGCGGACCGGGATATCGTAAAGATAACGGATTTCGGCATTGTGCACGTTGAGGAGGCGACGTTCACGCCGACGGGTGCGCTTATCGGCACTCCGCGTTACATGAGCCCGGAGCAGGTGCACGGCGGGCGTATAGACCAGCGGTCCGATGTGTATTCGGTGGGGATTATTCTTTATGAGCTGTTGATCGGTTCGCCGCCGTTTATTTCCGGGGATATTTCCTATCAGCAGGTGAACGTGACACCGACTTCGCCGCGGGAGATTTCGCCCGTGGTTCCGGAGGAGGTGGACCGTATCGTGATGAAGTGCCTGGAGAAGGCACCGGTGGACCGGTATCAGAATGCGGCGGAGTGCAAGGAGGCGCTGGAGAGCGCGTATATACGTCTGGGCGGGGACCCAGAACGCCGGCGCTTTATTGCGTCGCAGGCGGCGCGTGCGGCGGAAAGCCGGGCGGGCGGCCCGCCGGCGGGCTTTGCGGTTTCGGGGAAGAAGGCAGCGAAGAAGGAGCCGATCGAGGAGGACCTGGACGAGGTTTCGGCGGCGGGGACGCCGGAGCTGTCCGAGCAGGTCGTCCTGCGGAGGGGGAGCAGATTGCCGCGGGAGGACCGTATCGACACGCCGCCGGATTTCGACAAGCCGCATGAGCCCTCGCGGCCGGGCAACGGCCAGGGCCGGGTCATGCAGTCGAGTCTGGGCGCTCCGCGGCCGCGGGCGGTTTCGCCCTTGCCGCCGGACCTTGCGGCCGATCTGGACCTGGATTGAACCGGGTGGGTGTTCGTAAAAAGGTACGCAGTACGGCAGCCGGGGACGGGTGCCCACACTGTCCGCAGCGGGTGGTAGATGATGTGGACTGAGTGGACGGGGCAGCACCCCCTGCGCCTTAAGCTGTCCGTTTTCCTTTGACTCGCCCGGACGGGGTCCATCGGATTGCCCGCACCGCCACCCGCGTCTGCGGCGCAAGGGGGGGCTCCTCCGAAGGTTGGGGGACCATGCCGGAAGAACGAGGTCTGTGAATGAGTTCGATACGCCGAATCGGAGTTCTGGGGGCCGGAGGCCTTGGCCGGGCCGCGGTCCGTTACCTTGAGCAGAAAGAGGAATTTTCGCTGGCCGCGATCGGGGATTCGCAGGGGCTGGCCTTCCGGGAGAGTGGTATCGGCTCCAAGGAGATCGACGCGCTGGGCGCGGGGGATTCCGTGGCGAAACTTGGCTCCGTTGGCGGGTTATCGTCCGATGCAGCCGGGGAAATGATCGCCCTCAACCGGGAAGGGAAGCTGGATGCGGTTTTCCTGGCGGTGCCGAACATTCCGAACACGTTTATTCCCGATTTAATCGCTCGCTTTGCCCGGGAAGGGTATTCCGGGGTGCTGGTGGATGCGCTCAAGCGCACCTCCGCGGTGGAGCAGATTCTGCGCTTCGAGGAGGAGTTACGCGGGAGCGGTGTGCTCTACGTGACGGGGGCGGGGGCGACGCCGGGGCTGCTGACGGCCGCGGCGAACCTGGCGGCGCAGTCGTTCGTGAGCGTGGAGGAAGTGACGATTCACTTTGGGGTTGGGATTCCGAGCTGGGACAGCTACCGGGCGACGGTGCGGGAGGACATTGCGCACATGCCCGGGTACGACGTGGAGAAGGTGCGGTTGCTTTCGGACGCGGACGTGGAGCGCATCCTGGACGACTGCGACGGGGTGCTGCGTCTGGAGGGCATGGAGCACGCGGACGATGTGCTGCTGGAACGTGCGGGCGTTGTGGCCGCGGAGAAGGTGCGCGTGGGTGGGCTGGTGGACACCCGCCGGGCGGAGAAGCCGGTGAGCACCACGATGACGTTGCGCGGGCGTACCTTCGAAGGCAAGGAGTCGTGTCACCGTTTCGTTCTTGGGGACGAGACGTCGATGGCTGCGAACGTGCTGGGGCCTGCTTTCGGGTGGATGAAGGCGGGGCTGGAGTTGCACGGGCGCGGTATGCGGGGGTTGTTTTCGAGCGCGGACCTGATGCCGAAATTCGTTCGCTGACCGCCTGGGAAGGAGGAGTCTCCCCTTCGGGCTGGTGAGGCCGGAAAAAGAAATGCCGGTTTTGGTAAACTCCGCTTGCCGGGAGTCCGGCCCTTTCCTAATCAGCAGTTGCGAGCCCCCACGAGGGGACGAATTTTTTTCCTGCAGGCGTGGATGATGTCCGTTTCATTTCGAATTTACAGTACGGTGGAAGGGTGCCCGCTCCTTGAGGACCTGATCGAGGCGCTGGAGGAGTTGGACTTCGATATCGAAGTTGAGTCGGAGCTGGAGTAGGATGAGGATGGTTTCTGGGAAGATGTCCTCGTTTGGGATTCGGGGCTGGAGGAGCCGGTGCGGGTGGTGCGGCAGACGAACGGCGAGGAGATCGGCTCGGAGGCGGGGAACCTGTTGGGATTGCTGAATCTTCAGTCGAACCACTGCTCGGAGCGTGTTTTTCTGGAGGAGATTTTGAAGAACTGCACGGGCGGTTTTGTAGTGGAAATCCCGGAGTCGCTGGCGGAGGAGGACAACGCACTTTTGCTTGGTTCGCAAATTGCGCAGTTCCTGAGCCAACGCTGCGATGGGTTCTACGTTGTGGACTCCGAGGGTGTGTTTGACGATAACGGTGAGTTTTTGCTGGAATTGATCGAGGAGGAGCAATAGCGGGGTCTGCCGATGCGATTTTTGTCCGCCGAGCCGTCCGTCCGCCTGACCAAGGCTTTTGCAACGCCTTACAGGAACGTGGTGGCGACGGCGCGGACGTGTTACAGCAGCCGCGGCATCATCGGTGATGAGGAGGTGGGGGAGCGGGAGAAGTTCGCGCCGCTTGCACGTTCGATCTACGAGGCGGGGCACCATACGACGTTCCAGCACGCGCACTTTCAGTTTTCGCTGGAGAACGTCTCGCGGCAGTTCATCTGGTCTTTTCTGCACGCGCATCCATTTTACAACAGTGAGCAGGTGAGCCAGCGTTATGTGGCGGTGAAACCGGACACGGTGGCGGTGCCGGAGCTGCCGGCGGAGCAGCTTGCGGTGTACCGCGAGGCGCTGGAGCTGACGTTCGAGGCTTACCGCCGGCTTTGCGAGATGCTGGAGGCCCCGGTGGCGGCCGAATACCACAAACGGTTCCGGCCGTCGGCCCGGATGGAGAAGAAGCACCGCGCGGCGATCCGGAAGAAGGCGCAGGAGGCGGCCAGGTATGTGCTGCCGGTGGCGACTCATGCCTATCTCTACCACACGGTGAGCGGGGTGACGCTGCTGCGGTATTACCGGGCGGCGCGGCAGTTGGATGTGCCGTCCGAACAGCTTGTCGTGGCGCGGAAGATGGTGGAGGAGCTGCTGCGTTTCGATCCGGACTACGAACTGACGCTGGAGGAGCCGCTGGAGGAGGCGGCGTTTCCGGAGAGTTCGATTCCGGGCATCGGTGAGTTGGATTTCGGGCGTGCGGAGCGGTTTTGCAGCCGTTTCGATGCGGAGATGGGGGAGCACACGAGCCGGCTGGTCGCGTGGCCGCAGGGGGGCGAGGGGCTGCTGGCGGGCGCGGTGCGGGAAGTGCTGGGGCGGACGGAGGAAGACTTGCCGGACGGGGAGGCGGTGGCGTTGGCGCTGGACCCGGCGTCGAACGGGCTGCTGGGCGAGTCGCTGAACCTGACGACGTTGCACAAGGTGGGGCGGGCGCTGCAGCATGTTCACTTTGCGTTCCGCAAGCGGCTGAGCCATGCGGCGGACTCTCAGGACCAGCGGCACCGGATGACGCCGGGGAGCCGGCCGGTGCTCTCGGCGCACTTGCGGGGGGAACCGGACTACGTGACGCCGATGGCCATCCGGGTGGACGAGGCGGCAACGCGCTTTTACCGGGAGACGATGGAGCGGCTCTGGGACAAGATGACCCGTCTGCACCGTCTTGGGGCGCCGGCGGAGGCAGTCCTGTACCTGCTGCCGAACGCCTTTACGGTGCGTTTTACGGAGAGCGCGGACCTTTTGAACCTGCGGCACAAGCACGAGATGCGGCTGTGCTACAACGCGCAGGAGGAAATCTGGCAGGCTTCGGTGGAGGAGGCGCAGCAAATCCGCGAGGTGCTGCCCGGGCTGGGACGTTTCCTGCTCCCGCCTTGCAGCATCCGCGCGCGGGCGCGGCAGAA
>SLMS01000029.1 GCA_007133495.1 Candidatus Sumerlaeota bacterium
AAGATCGTGCTTGACCGGGGGCGGCGGTGGAGGTGTGCTTCGCGGCTCTGCGGAGTGCGTTGTTTTTTCCGCGGCGGCTCTGCCGGTGTTGGCGGAGCGACATATAACCCTCTCCGGCGTTGGCAACCATTGCTGCCGGAGACACAAGCCCAAGGGAGGTTGCCATGGCCGTACGCAAGTACGAGTTACTTGTTCTTTACGATCCTGTGCGGACGGAAGAGCAACAGCAGGAAACCACCGACAAAATCAAGAGCGTGCTGGAGCAGTACGACGCCACGGTCGAGAAGGTTGACGTGTGGGGGAAGCGGCGTCTTGCCTATCCGATCAACCGGCGCAGGGAGGGCTATTACGTGCTCTTCCTGTTCGATACGGAGGCGACAGGTCCGGCGCTGACGGAGCTGGAGCGGCATTGCCGTTTCGCGGAGGAAATCTACCGCCACATGGTGACCCATGCGGTGGTGGGCAAATCGACGGGCGATCCGGCGCTTCTGCGCGAAGACCGGATGCCGCGCGTTGGCGGCCCGCGGACGTTGGCTGGTGGCCCGCCGACGGGCGGCCCACGTGGTCCGTATCAGGGCCCGCGCCCGGCTCAGCCGGCTGCCGCACCCGCCCAGACGGCCACTGCCGATGCGCCGCCGGCCGGGGGCGCCCCGCAAGCGCCGGCAACGGAATCACAAACGGAATCACAAGAGGAGCGCTCGGAGTCACACGAGGTGCCCTCCGCGCAGGAGAACCTGCAGCCCGCCGAGCGCGAGACACCTTCGGAAGAAGGGCCCAAGGACCCGGAAGCCCCCACGAAAAAGGAACTCCCCACCGACGACGAGCAGAAGACCTGACATGGCCCGTTAGCGGCTCCCAAAGGAGAGCCCCCTTATGTACCTCAACAAGGTTTTCCTGATTGGCAATCTGACGCGCAAACCGGAGCTCCGGCATACGAGTTCCGGCAAGGCGGTGGCCAGCTTCACCGTGGCGGTGAACGAGCGCCGCGGCCAGAACGATGAGACGCTTTTCATCAAGGTGACTGTTTGGGAACGTCAGGCGGAGAACGTGGAGCGGTTCCTCGACAAGGGGTCACTTGTGCTGGTGGAGGGCCGGCTCCGTGTAGAGGAGTATCAGACCAGGGAAGGCGAGAAGCGCCGGGACCCGGTGGTGGTCGCGAACCAGATCACGTTCGGGCCGAAGGGAAGCGGTTCCGGTGGCGGGAGCGACTACAGCCGCGGCCAGTCCTACGGCGAACCGTCGGCGCGTGACGAGCCTTCCTCCTATGGTGATGATGCGCGCCGGGATGCTCCCGGAGGCGACTATTCGTACGACGAACCACCCGCCGCGGAGCGTGCTTCCGGCGAGAATACCGACGACGATCTGCCCTTCTGAGGGCCTTTTTGGCCGGGGCAGCGTCCGACCGACAAACGGAATGGAGATGCAGGACTCATGAGCGAAGAGAAGAAAGACGAGAAGGCGCCGGAAGGTCCGGCCAACCCGATGGTAAGCCACCTGCCGAAGCGGGAGGAGGAGAAGCCCGCGGAGGGGCCAGAGCAAGGGGCCGCCGCACCGGCACCTCAGGAGGGTACCCCCGCGGCGGAAGCACCGGCAGAGACTTCGCCTCCCGCCACGCCGGGACAGGCACCGGCGGCTGCGCCGGCCGGCGAGGGCCAGGCGCGTCCCCCTCGCCCGGCAGGCCCGGGGGGCGAGCGGCGCCCTCCACGTGAGGCGCCCCGCCGACGGCGTTTCCCGCGCCGCAAGGTGTGCTTTTTCCGCGCGAGCAAGGCGGAGTACATCGACTACAAGGACGTCACCACGCTGCGGCGTTTCGTGAGCGAGAACGGCAAGATTCTTCCCCGCCGCATGACCGGCACGAGCGCGAAGTTCCAGCGTCTTCTGACCACCGCGGTGAAGCGGGCCCGCTACATGGGGCTGCTGCCGTTCAGTGCCCGGCACCGCTGATGGAGGCGCCCTGTGTGCTTCCCCGACCCCGATTCTGGAGATAGACAATCATGAAAGTCGTGCTATTGCGTTCGGTGGACAATCTCGGCCAGGCCGGTGATGCGGTGCAGGTCAAGTCCGGGTATTACCGTAATTATCTTGGGCCGCGGGGGATGGCGCTGGAGGCGACTCCGGCGAACCTGCGGCAGGTGGAGAGCCGGCGGAAGAAGCTGGAGGCGCTGGTGGCGAAGGAGAAGGAGAGCGCCGAGCGTATCCGCGAAGCGATCGACGGGGCGAAGCTGACGTTCCACCTGCGCGCGGGCGACCGGGGGCAGGTGTTCGGCTCGGTCACCTCCCGCGAAGTCGCCGCCGCCATCAAGGAAGAGTTCAACATCGAGATCGAACGGCGCCGTATAGACATGCGGAACCTGAAGACGCTCGGGGAGCACCACCTGCGCGTGCGTGTCTATCCCGGCATTGTGGCGGATATCACCGCAGTGGTGGAGCGGCTGGCGGCTCCGGGCGAGGACGTCGAGGCGAAGGAACTCGGCGAGGGCGAGGAGGAGGAAGTCCCCGTCTTCGGCGATGCCGCGATCTACGACGACGACGAGTAGGACCAGTGGCCCGGCGTGAGCGCCGGGGGGAACGTTCCTAGTGCCGCGGGCAGGGGCTGGATATGGCTCCTGCCCGCGGTTTTTTGTATAGACGTATGGGTGCCGGTTGGACGGTGTGAGCCCATCTTTCCCTATTCGCGGCGTTTGGCACGAGAAACCCCAGGAAAATCGGGTTTCAGGGGTGAAAAGTCGGCACTACAGGCTGACTTCCCGGGTGGGGAGGATTTTGGGGAGCGGTTGCTCCGGGAGGGCGATGCCGAGCTTGTGAAGGAGCA
>SLMS01000331.1 GCA_007133495.1 Candidatus Sumerlaeota bacterium
CCAACGTACCCACAGCGCGCCACCAGCAGCTCGTCCCGCGCCTCGAAGTGGACACCTGGTACGAGTACCGCATTGGCCATGGCGAGGATGAGTTCCTGCACGAGGAGTGGATTCCCTTCCAGACGCTCCCGCCGGACGACGTGGACGTCTTCGAGTTCGCGCTCTACGGCGACCACCGCAATTTTCCCGAGCACCATCGCGCCGTGGTGGACGCGATTATCGAAAGGGCGGAGGAACGCGGCTGGCCGCGCTTCATTATCGAAACAGGGGACCTCACCGGCCAGGGCGAGGCGCCGGTTGACCCCTGGGACGAACAGTTCTTCGAGCCGGCACAGCCCCTAATCCAGCGCGTGAACCTCTATCCCGTCATCGGCAACCACGAGTCGGCCATCCACTGGCCGCGAATCCCATTTCGATATTTCGAGAACTTCTCCGTACCCACGGAAAACTCCGGCTCGAAGTACTACTACTCCTTCCGCGTCGGCGACCTGAAATTCATCATGATGGATAGCTGGTCCAGCGACTGGCGCCGCGGCAGCAAGCAATGGCACTGGGCCGTGAGCCAACTGCGTGAAACGGACGCCCCCTGGAAGATCGTCGCTTTCCACCATCCCATGTACTCCTACCGCGCCGCACCCAACCCCACGCCGGGGGACCTCGAAATGCGCGAACACCTCGATCCCATATTCCAGGAGCTGGGTGTCTCCGCGGTGGTGACGGGCCACAACCACTTCTACCAGCGCGTCGAGGCGGACGGCATCCATCACATAACCAGCGGAGGCGGCGGGGCACCGCTTTACACACCCGCTCTGCCGGGCGAGGGCGAGGACCGGGTGAAGGCCGGGGCCGAAACCTATCACTATCTTTGGTTCCGCGCCGAAGGCGACGAACTCACCATGTGGGCATGGGACTATAACAATGAACTGCTGGACTCGGCCACCTTCAAGCCCCGCCGGATGGAGGATATCGGGCCGGAACTCAACTTCACAAGGCGCCTCCCGGACGAGAGCATGACTGCCGGGGACATATATATCGTCGAAAGCCGTGACGCCGGCGGCAACCTCTCCCCGGAGCCGCTCTACGCCGAGCAGGGAGAAATGATATACAGTTCGGTCAAGAGCAGCGTCCCCGAGCTGACCGGCCAGGGCACGCGCTACGCCGGAGCCGATCAGGCCGGCACGCGGTTCACCTTCCAGCCACCCATCGAGGAGGAAGGCACCTACCTCCTCAGCGTGACCACGCCGGGCGCGGGAAGCGTCGGCGCCCCGTACTCCCTGTTCGAAGTGACCCAGGGCGATGATGACCTCATCCGCGGGAGGGTCCGGCTGCACTACGACACGACCGGACACCGCTGGCACGACATCGGCCTCTTCGACCTCGTGCCGGGCGACACCGTCACGTTCATCCAGGTGGACTTCGAGCCGGACCGCTTCTACGCCGACGCCATCAAGGTGACGCGCTACCACGAGGAAGACTGAGCGCGGCCACCACGCAGGCATATGTCCTTCTTGGACCGCTTGGGCTTGCATCAGCACCCACGCAGCATCAAAGATGACCAGCCGGTCGCCTGCACCCGCGGGCGACCCCTCAACCAACAGAGCAAGGGGAGAGCAACATGCGAACTTTCACCGCAACGGTCATCGCCGCCGGACTGGCCCTGGCCGCACCCGTAGGAGCCCAGGAGCTGATCCGCGGGCCATACCTGCAAAACCTCAAGCAGGATTCAGTGGAAATCTTCTGGCGCACCGACGAGCCGGCCGAATCCTGGGCCGCCGTGCGCGAGAAGGGCGCCAGCGAGCCGCTCGCCGTCTACATGTCGAACGTTCCCACCGAGCGCCACCAGCAGCACGTGCCGCTCCTCGAAGTGGACACCTGGTACGAGTACCGGGTGGGTTACGGCGAGGATGAGTTCCTGCACGAGGACTGGATTCCGTTCCAGACGCTCCCGGGGGATGATGTGGAGGCGTTCGAGTTCGTCGTGTACGGCGACCACCGCAACAACTACGTGGCGCACCGCCGGGTCGTGGACGCCATCATCGAGCGGGCGGAGGAGCGAGGCTGGCCGCGGTTCATTCTGGACACGGGCGATTTCACGGGCCACGGGGAGGCAGCCGTTGATCCTTGGGACACGCAATTTTTCGAACCGGCCGCGCCGCTCATCAAGCGCGTGAGCCTCTTCCCCGTCATCGGCAACCACGAAACAGGAACCCGCTGGCCGCGCATTCCGCACCGCTATCTCGAGAATTTCTCCGTCCCGACGGATAGTTCCGGCACGCCGTATTACTACTCCTTCCGCGTGGGCGACGTGCACTTCTTCATGATGGACAGTTGGGCAAGCGACTGGCGCCGCGACAGCCCGCAGTATCACTGGCTGCAGCGGGAGATGCGCCAGTCGGACGCGACGTGGAAGGTCGCCGCGTTCCACCACACGATGTACTCACACCGCACCGCTCCCAACCCCACGCGCGGCAACCTCGAAATGCGCGAACACCTCGACCCGCTCTTCCAGGAGTTCGGCCTCTCCATGGTGGTGCACGGCCACAATCACTTCTACCAGCGGTCCGAAGTGGACGGCATCTATCACATCACCAGTGGCGGGGGCGGCGCGCCGCTCTATACACCTGCACAACCCGGCGAAGGCGAGGATTGGGTGAAAGCAGGCGCCGAGGCCTATCATTACACATGGTTCCGCGTCGAAGGCGACGAAATCACCATGTGGGCCTGGGACGACAACAACGAACTGCTGGACACGGCCGTGCTCACGCCACGCAGCCCGGAGGACACGGGGCCGGAAATCAACTTCAC
>SLMS01000104.1 GCA_007133495.1 Candidatus Sumerlaeota bacterium
CCCGCCAGCGTGAACTCATGGACCCGCAGGTGCGGCTTCGCCTCGCTCGCCACGTTTTCGAAACAGAGCGGGCACGCACTCCCGCCCGCCGGCGGACGGTATCCCTCCCGCGAATAGTTCACCTGCATCGCCAGCGCGGCCCCATCCCCGGAGCCGCCACGCAAATCGATGTATAGATTCTCCTGCGCGAGGTGATCGAAATAACCGGCCGCCCGGCACCAGCGCTCAAGCGCCAACAGCCGCCCGCCAAGGTCCACCACCGCCGGAAAACTGTCCAGCCACTGCTGCACCTTCTCCTGCGGAGCGTGCGGCCCCGGCCGATCCACACCCGCCGTCATGCCACACCCCTTCCGGAAAGCTGCCACTGGAGCCCCGGTCCCGTCCGCAGCCGCCACGTCCTGAGCCCCTGCCGGTGCATTTCCTCCTCGGGGCCGTGGTCGCCCTCCCGGCATAGCAGAAAGAAAGTCCCGCCACCGCCCGAGCCGTTTATCTTTCCCCCGAGCGCACCCGCCCGCATGCCAGCCTCCAGCCAACCGTCTATTTCCGGTGTCGAGACACCCAGTCCCTGCGAAAGCTGCTCGTGGTGCGCCGTCAGCAGCCGGCCCAGCTCCTCTATACAGCCGCGCTCGCGCAGCAGCTCCCGCGCAACCCCCGTCAGGCGGTAACTCTCCCTGTTCGCCTCCACCATCCGCCGGCGGTCTCCGTCCAGGTCCTCCAGCGGCGCGCCAGCGTCCAGAACAGCATCCGCCAAAGGCTCCATCGGCCGGCGCACCCGGCCCAGCACACCCGTCGTGTCCTTCGGCTGGCCCGAGTCCACCAGAAGCAATTCCCCTCCCGGTTGCGGCAATTCCTCCACGCCGTCCGGATTCGAACAATCAAGCCAGATCGCACCCCCCAACGCCGCCGCGTACTGGTCCATCATACCGCCTGGAGCATTAAATTCCAATACCTCCGATTCGTAAGCGAGCCGCGCCACCCAGCTCCGCGCTGGATTCTCGTGCCCGCCGGCCAACAGCAGAAAACCGCACCATGCCACCTGCAGCGCCGATGAACTGGACGCCCCGCTGTTGAGCGGAATATTACCGCGCACCTCCGCCTCCCAGCCGCTTCCCCAGCGCACACCCGCGCGGTGCAGCACGTTCACGGCCGCCGTCAAGTAATCGCTGTCGTTCCGGTAGGGGAGCACTCCCGTGTTTTCCAGAGGAAACGCCCGCTCCTCGCCCATGTCCGGCAGCCGCAACCGCAGGACCCTTTCGTTTGCCGGGCGCCCTTCCACCCGCACCCGCAAATCAATAGCCGCCGCAATCACCGGCAGGCCGAGGTAATCCTGATGTTCTCCGAATAGACAAACCCTTCCCGGAGCGGAAACGCATAGCGCCATCTGTGATTATTCCATCACCAAGGTGAATTGTGGAGTGCACCCGCCACAAACGGTGGCAACGATGTCCATCCGGGTGGACCGGCGGCAACGCCATTCGCACAAAAGCAAACCCGGCCGGGATGCTCGCCCGGCCGGGCTGGCACGATCAGAATGACCGTGGGGGTGGGGGAGTGTTCAGTGCCCGGGGCAGCAGCCTTCCGCTGCACCCATCGGATTCACCGGCATCGGTGCCGGGTTGGCCGCCTTCTCTTCCACTTCACAGCAGCCCTTGTTTCCGTCCGTGCAGCAGGCAGCCGCCGGTTCCGCAATGTTGCAGCACGCCGCGTCATCGCAGCAGGGCGCCGTTCCTTCAATACAGCAGGTCTTGTCCTCGCAGCACTCCACCGGACAGCACTCCGCCGGGGCAGCGGTCAGCGGGCCCCAGGCGGCCACGCCGGCGACGGCGATAACAGCGATTGCAGGGAGTAGCAGGGTACGCAGTGTCATTTTTCATGCTCCTTTCGAGCTCAGGGGTCGGGTCTTGGTTGGCACAGAGGTCAATCCGGGCCGGTTCCCGGAACCCGCACCAGCCGTGAGGCCGCGCGGGCCTGAGGCTCAACGGAGCAATGTACAGAGGAACAGGTGCCGGCGGCAGTCCGCCGGTGTGGGGTTCGCGTATAGACGGAAGGCCAGGGGAAGGACCGCCGTATCTGGGAGAGAAACCGGTCCGGCGGGCAGCGCCACCGTCGCAGGTTTCGAGGGACCCGGCTCCGGCGCCGGAATGACGGCCGCCTTCACCTGCCGCCAGTCAGCCGTGCACAGGCAACGGCAGGCCTCCTCGGGCAGATGGCATCCCGGTTCCTCAGAGGGCTCCGGAACAGCACACCCCTCCACAGGGGGCGGACAGCAGCTCTCCGGCGGGGCCTCCTGCGCGGCCGTCCTCTGCTCCGGAACACAGTGCCAAGCACAGGCCGCAGCCGCCAACCCCGCCAGCGGGCCTCCCAACAGGAAGGCCAGCGCTGCAAACGAAGCCAATATGGGGTGGCGCACGCTCATTTCGAACCCCGGTGCCGGGCTAATAAACGACCTGCTTATCCAGATGGTCGGATCGCCCCCGGCCGGGGCAACACGAATCCGTCAGAAACCACCGCACCGGCCCCCGGCTACCGCTCTGGGGCCTCTCGGAACCAGGCGGGCGCCTGTGCCCGCAGCTCGGCCCGCCACCTCTCCTGCCGCTCGGTGGGGTAGGGCCTTAGGTCCACTGGAATCCGGCGTTCCACCACAAGGCACTCCGGCGCCGGCCGCACTTGGAGTCCCACAAACCGCACTCCCGCCGCCGCCGCCTCGCGGGCTGCCCGCGCGAAAACGGGATCGTGAGCATCCGAAGGCCGCACCGCCACCACATCCGTCCGCTGCACCGTGAAGACAACCCACGCCCGGACGCCGCGCCCGGCAGCCTCCATCAACTCCTCCACGTGCCGCGCCGCCCGCGCGCTCGGCGAGTCCGGAAAATATCCCCGGTTATCCGGATAGACAAGGTGGCAGTTCTTCACCTCGATATAATTCTCCCGGCCGCCCTTCAGCACCCAGAAATCCATCCGCGAACCGTTCCCGTAGCTCTTCTCCGGGCGCACCTCCTCCGCGCCGGACAGGCCGCGGAGCAGTCCCTGCGCCAGCATCTCCCCCACGATGCGGTTCGGCATGGCGGTGTTTGTTCCCACCAGGCGGCCGTCTATTTCCGTTATTTCCTAGGTGTACTTGAGCTTCGCCTTGCGCTCGGGGTCGTGCGAAAGCCAGACCCGCCTTCCCGGCCGGGTCAGCCCTTCCATCCGGCCGGTGTTGACGCAGTGCGCCGTCACCACCTCGCCGCTTTTCTCCAGCCGCACGTCCGCAAGGAAGCGCTTGTACCGCCCCAGCAGCACCCCCGCCAGCAGCGGCCGTCTATACGGAAGGCGCAGCAGCGGCGCCGCACCCGCTCCGCCCAATCAGAACGGCCCCATCCGGTACTCCAGCCGCACCGACTCGCCCGTGCCCGTGCTGCCCGCCAGGCTCTCCACGCGGTTCGTCAGCGCGCCGATCGTTCCGAAAAGCCCCCGCGGCCTCACCGGTGCCCGCACGCGCCGCGTCTCCGGATCTATACCGGCAAGCTCCGCCGCGCGGGCCACCGCATCGTCCAGCGTCCCCAGCCCGTCTATCATCCCGAACTCGAACGCCTGGCGGCCCGAAAAAATCCGCCCGTCCGAGTACGCGCGCAGATGCTCGTCCACCTCCTCGTCCGTCACCGTATCCGGCGCCTCCGAGTTCAGAATCTCCCGGACGCGCTCCGTGCGCGCCTTATAGACAGCGTCGTAGAACTGCTCGAACACATCCACCACCATCTCCTCGAGCAGCTCCCGCTCCTCCTCCGTCATGTCGCGCGAGCCCGAGCCGATATCCTTGAACTCCCCGCTCTTCACGCTCCGCGCGCTGATGCCGATCTTGCTCTGCAACTCCTGGAAGTCCCACAGGCTCAGCATCACACCGATGCTGCCCGTCAGTGACCCCTCGTTCGCGTATATCTCGTCCGCCGGCAGCGCCGCGTAATAACCGCCGCTCGCCGCCGAATCGCCGAACGACGCCACGACCGGCCGGCCTGTCTCCTCCTTGAACTCCAGAAGCGCTGCGTACACCTCCTGCGTCGCGCTCACAGCGCCGCCACCCGAGTTCACCCGCACCACCAAAGCCCGGATATTCTCGTTACGCTTCCAGGACTTGAGCTGCTCCACGATCTTCTGCGTGTCCGCCCCGAATGCCGGGCCCTCGCCGATCACGCCCTCCACGTTCAGGATCGCGATCCGCTCGCCCATCAGCCCCCCGAGCATGCCGCCGCGCGCCGTTCCCGCCGTGCCTGCCACAACACCCACCAACACCACGGTGATCAGGAAGAACACAAGCACCAGCCCCACGATCACCGGCAGCGCCCGGTTCCGCTGTGGAGGACGCGGCGGGCCGCCACCCGGCGGACCGTATCCCCCCGCCCCCGGCGCACCATACGGCGGACGCCATCCACCGCCTCCGGCCTGGCCGTAAGGCGGCTGAAAGCCCTGCTGCGGCGGTCCCTGCGGTGGCCCGTAAGGCGGCCGGCCAGCTCCCGGAGGAGGCGGAGGCCCCTGCTGCGGGCCGTACCCGCCCGGTGGTCTTGCCGGAGGGGGCGCACCCGGACCCGGCCGCTGCTGCTGGCCCTGCTGCGGCTGCTGTTGTTGCGGAGGACGCGGTTGCGCACCCCCGTGCTGCCCCGGCGCAGGCCCCGCGGACGGTGGGGGAGGGGCCGACGGGCGCACGGGCTCCCGAGCTGCCGGAGCCACCTCACGTCTTGGCGGATCGATGTCCAGCTCCCCGTTCTCCTCCACCGCACCCGGCCCCGCCACGTAGCCCGTGGGCGGCTGCTGGGCCTCTTCCCGCCGTGCTTCGGGCCGTTGCTGCGGCTCCTGCTCCCCGGAGGGCGGCCGGGCCTCCTGCCCGGGCTCCTCGCGGCGCTCCGGTTGGTGTTCCTCGCTATGTGCATTGCGGCGCGGCTCTTCGTGCCTCTCGCCGTCTCGCCGTTCGTCGCTCATTCTGTTGCTCCTCGGTCTTTCCGAATCTCCCGGTTTTGCGTGGCGAAATCCGGGCCACGTTCCCGGGTGCTGCCGCGCCGGTTGATCAGGTCCGCCAGCAGCCCGATCGCCAGCACCTGCAAACCGCCCACAATCAGCAAAATCGTCGTCGCCAGCCCGAAAGGCTCCTCGGCCACAACGCGGGCAAGCAGCATGAACACCCCCAGCCCCAGCAGCACGCCGCCCACCGGGCCAAACACCCGGAGCGGATTGAACGCCACCGCCGTCCGGCAGATCAACAACAGGAAGCCTCCCGTGTCCCGCAGCGGCCGGATTTTCGAACTCCCCATCCGCCTGCGGTAACGGATCGGCACGTACTGCACCTCCGCCCCCTCGGTCAGCAGCGCCATCGTCAGCGTCGTCGTAAAGCTGAACCCCTCCGGCAGCAGCCCCCACAGCCGGACCGCGTCGGCGCGCCGGAACACCCGCAGCCCGCTGTTCAGGTCCGGGATGTCCTCGCCCGTCAGGTGCTCCGCCAGCTTTCGCAGCAGCCACTTCGCCGGCCGGCGCGCCATCGGCTGCTCCCAGGGTGGCCGCACGCCCACTGCCATCGCCGCACCGCTGTCCGCGAGCACCCGCACCAGCTCCTCCAGCTTCCCCACCGGATACGTCCCGTCCGCGTCGCAAATGCCGACGAACTCGTTCCGCGCCGCGCGGATGCCCGACTTCAAAGCCGCCCCGTACCCCCGGTTCCGCCGGTGCCTCAGCACCCGGAACCGCTCCGGGTCCGTCGCCGCCACCTCCCCAAGCACCTCCCCGGACCCATCCGCGGACCCATCATCCACGAAAACCACCTCCGACCCATCTCCGAGCCGGCCGAGCACCTCCCCGATCGCCCGCGCCGTCTTCCGCACGGCCCGCGCCTCGTTATAGACAGGCACCACGATCGTCACTGCCGGCGCATCACCCATCAAACCGAAACCATTCCCGGAAACTCGCCCGCACGCAGGCACACACACCACCGTACCCCGCAACCACCGCGCCCAAAGGGCAACGCAAAGTAGGGGGGAGCACTCCCCGGGAGCGCCACTCTCCCGAGGGGCAATTCTCGCGCCCCTCGCCGGGCCAAGCTACTCGAACTCATCCTCCTCCAGCTCCTTCCCGCAGTGCGGGCACCTCCTGAGCCGGGCCTTCTCCCGCCGGCGGTGCAACTCCTCCGTCAGGCCCGAGGCCAGTATCCCCGACGGCAGCGCAAAGAAACCAACCGCCACCAGCGCCAGGAACCCCGCAAGCATCCTCCCTCCCGTCGTCACTGGATAGACATCCCCGTACCCCACCGTCGTGAACGTCACGATCGTCCACCACATCGACGCCGGGATGCTCGAAAAAACCTCCGGCTGCGCCCGCCCTTCCACGTAATACATCAGCGTCGCGCCCATCACCGTCGCCACCATAAGATGCGCCAGCACCACCACAAGCTCCGCCTTCTTCTGCCGCAGCACCACGCCAAGCAGATCGAACGCCCTGTAGTACCGGCCCAGCTTCAAAAGCCGCAGCAGCCGCAACAGCCGGAAAAGCCGGAGCGCACGCCCGTCGAAATGCTCGCTCGTCATCAGGAAGAACGGCGCAATCGCCAGAATGTCGATAATCGTAAGCGGCCGCAGCAAATACCTCCAGCGCGAGACAAGCCGCTTGCCGAACGACTCGCCCTCACCGTTCACCCAGAAACGCAGCACAAGCTCCACGGAAAAGACCGACACGCTCAACACCTCGAACGCCCAAAACCATGCCGCGTAATCCCGTGCCCACGCCATTGACTCCAGCACCACCGCCACCGCGTTCAGCACGATCAGAATTGCAATGCCATGGGTGAACACTCCGCCCAAACCCTTGTGAGCCCCATCGCCCTCCAGATGATACCATGCTGCCTGCCTTATCTGCCCGGCCATCGGTCCTTGCCTCCGCTGCCGTAGTGTCCAGCGCCACCTTCCGGCACTTCACTCCCTGATCCTCTTCCCCCATCCCCGGGTGGCAACCTCATAAATCACCACAGACCAGCACCTTGAGCTTGACTGATCGGAGGCACTCTGTCAGTTACCGGCAGGCAGTTGGTTGAGAGGCTGAATCCTCCACTCGGGCGATGCTGCCGGAGAGCCAACCATGTGGGGCTTGTCCATTGACGGTACACCCAGGGCCGTTCGACCTTCAACGCCACACTCCAAAATGCAGGAAAGGACGGGCGATGATAGACAAGAACTCGGAAGAGTGGGCCAGGGCACCTTACTGGGTCCGGATCGCCCTTTGGGGGGTGACGACCCGTAAGTCCGCGATATACTTCGAAACCGGCGCTGCACTGGCCGCGATCTGCCTGTTCATCGTAGGCTTGTTCTATCCGCCCATCATCGTCGGAGTGGGACTTTTCGGGTCTTCCTACTGGTACGCGGCGGCGATCCGTTGGGCGGACAACGCAAGCTTGTGGAAGGAAAGCGCGGAATAATTGCACGTCCTACCTCTGGAATGAACGTTATCTCCACCCACGGAGTCCACCCATGCACCTCCCCGCCATTCACGGCATCATCGCCCGCCGCATTCTGGCAAACTACCGCATCCACCCGGACGCCCTTGCGCGCCACCTGCCCGAGCCCTTCCGCCCCGCGCAGGTAAACGGCCATGCCATCGGCGGTGTCTGCCTCATCCGCCTCGAAGCCCTCCGCCCCAAACACCTTCCCTCCCCGTTCGGGCTTCACTCCGAAAACGCCGCCCACCGCATCGCCGTTGAATGGGACCACCAGGGCGAAACACGCCACGGCGTCTATGTCCTCCGGCGCGACACCGACTCCCGCCTGCAAAGCCTCGCTGGGGGGCGCATCTTCCCCGGCATCTCCCACCATGCCGTGTTTCAGACACGTGAAACGCCCGAGCGTCTATACGTATCACTCCGCAGCAGCGACGGGGAAACCAGGGTCACCGTCGAGGGAACAGTAACGGACGCACTCCCAGAGACCTCCATCTTCCCCGCCCTCTCCGCCGCTTCCGGATTCTTCGAAAAAGGCTCCCTTGGCTATTCGCCGGCTCGCGAAAAAGGGCATTACGACGGAATGGAACTCCAGTGCCGCAACTGGCACGTCGAGCCTCTTGACATACAACACGCCGAATCCAGCTTCTTCGACGACCGCAAGGCCTTCCCGCCTGGCACCGTCCGATTCGACTGCGCCCTTCTCATGCGTGGAATCCAACACGAATGGCACGACCGCGGCCAGCTCTGCTGCTCCACCGCCTGACGCCCAACGCGCAGCGAAAAAATTCCAATTGCACAACCCGACGGCCGGTGTTTGAGTGGTCGGGTAAGGATTGACGCCACTGGGGTCAACTATACCAAGGCGTCCAGAACACAATCAGGAGGAGGCAGTTTCATGTACCACAACCCCCACCAGGATTCCCAGGGCAGGCGCGCGGCAGAGCCATCCTCACGCCCGTCCCGCGCGCTTCTGGCCACGGCAGCCGCCCTGGCCATTATCGCCCCTCCGTTCGTTACCACAGCTCCTGCCGGAGAGACCGGACCGGACGCACACTTCACGCTCTCGCCCGAGTCCGGCACCTACGAACCCGGCGACGTCATCGACTTCGCCGTCAAGCTGGACACCCTCGGTAACGAAACCAACGGCGGCGTCATCGCCTTCACCTGGGATAGCGCCAAGCTCTCCCTCGCCGGTGGCGCAGAAGGCCCGGCAATACCATCGGCAAGCCCATGGCAGGATATCTTTCAGCCCATGGTCCTCGGCGCAGAATCGAACGTATTCGCGGCCGGCTTCCTGGACATCACCAGCGTCGAAACCACCACCGCCTACGATGGCCCCATCATCGAGTTCCAACTCGAAGCCATCGCCCCCACGGAATCCACACAGGTCCGGGTGCTGCTGGACGGCGAGACAGAACAACTGGACGAAATTCCCGAAGGCAGCTCCACCGCCTTTTCCGATGAGGCCTCCGCATCGGACGCCACCGTCGAAATCGCCGATCCTGCCGAACGCGCCGAAGAACTTCCATCCGAGTTCGGGTTTGATTTCCACCCCGAAGGCCCGCAGTGGGAATTCCACAATCCCCAACCCCCGTTTGAAGAAGTCGAGGGAAGCTGGGACCCCGAATCCCGACAGCTCCGCATGACCCCCCTCGGCAACGAAAACGCCTTCGGCTATTGGGAAGCGCCCATCGTCTGGCTTGGCCCGGTCGATGGCCCGGTGCCGCAAATCGCCGGCGAAACCGGGGACGGCCACGTGTACATCGCCGAGTTCACCGCCACGGGCCACGCAGAAGACATCGAACGCACGCCTGACATGCGCCTCAGAACTTCCGCCCGGGACTTCGAGCGCAGCGATGTCACCATCATCAACTCCCAGGACAGGGGCGAAGTCTCCCCGCCTGACGGTTCCCGTACATACACCCAGCTCTTCCATCTCCCGGAAGGCGCCAATGGCATCCGCCTCAACTGGGACGTCACCAACTTCCTCCCGGATCAGAACGACCCCGGTATTTTGCTCGAACTCGAAGAGGCCAGCGTCGAACTCGGCGATGCAGCCCTTTTCGAAATACCGACCTACCCATTCGCCGAACTATCCTTCGAAGACGGCGAGACCCACGGCTTCACCCCCCGCGATGCCGAACCCTTCATCAATGCACCCGCTGAATTCGAAGCAGACGAACGCGGCCTTCTCATCCGCGGGATACCCCAGGAGGAAATGGAAAGGCAGCTCAGTATAGACGGGGAATATACAGCCCCCACCACCTTCGGCTACTGGGGCCTCGAAAGCGACGTGCAAATCTGGGGGAACGTGCCCCTGCGCATCACCGCAACCGTCGAAGCAGACGGAGTACCCCTGGACGAGGAAGCTGATGTCCCCCCTGACGCCCCCCTTCCGCCAAAGCGCGAGCAGGTCCCCGTCTTCCGCATCCGTGTCAACGACTATACGCTCCAGACCTCCCACTACGTGAACATTGACTCGCGCGGCAGGTGGGGCAACATCCCCACCGACGGGGACCCCATCACCTACACCGCCTACTACATGCCTCCACCCGAAGTGAACAACGAAAACCTCATCGTTTCCTTCGACTACCTCTACTCCGAAGAATCGGACCACAACCCCGAGATCGGCCTCATCCTCACCAACCTGTCCATCGAGGCCCTCGGCGACTAGACAGCATCCATTGGCGCTGTCCCAATCGCGGCCAGCAGTGCCCTTTACGGGCCCCGGTTTCCACTGAAACGCAAAAACTCCAACCCGGACGGGGAGGTTGCCTCGGCAGCCTCCCCGCTCCGGATCATGGAGCGCCACGGAAGTCCCCCCCGGGCTTGGGAACGTCAACCGGTGTGCTGCACGTGCATTAATCGGTTCTCCCTCCCCAATCCGGCTCCGGCCGCACCGGCACTCCAAGTCCGAACTCATCATTCGTAATTCGTAATTTCCAATTCGTAATTCTCTCACCCCTCCCCGAGTTCCCGCTTGCTTCCGCCTCCTGCCCCGCAAAACCTCCTCCGCGCACACACCCGGCGGAGCCATCATGGAAGCCCAGGAATACGAACGCATGCACGCCCTCGAAGACCACTACTGGTGGTTCCAGGGCCGCATGCGCATGATCCGCACCGTCCTCGACACCTACATGAAGGCGCCGCCGCGCCCCGGCCGCGTCCTCGACGTCGGCTGCGGTACCGGCCTGATGCTCAGCCGCGTCAAGGAATGGCAACCCGTCGGGCTCGACTTTAGCCAGCTTGCCCTCGGTTACTGCCGCGGCCGAGGCATCCGCCACCTCCTGCAGGGCGACGTCGTCCACCTCCCCGTCAAAAGCAACTCGATGGACCTCGTCCTCGCCCTCGACCTCATTGAGCACGTCGAGCGCGACGACCTCATGGCAGGCGAATTCCACCGTATCCTGCGCCCCGGCGGATACCTCATGGCCACCGTCCCCGCGCACCAGTTTCTCTGGAGCGACCACGACGTCGCCCTCCATCACTTCCGCCGGTATAGCTACGAAGGCTTCCGAAAGCTGCTCCGCGAAGCAGGATTCCGCCCCGTCAAATACAGCTACGGAATCACCTTCAC
>SLMS01000194.1 GCA_007133495.1 Candidatus Sumerlaeota bacterium
CGCGGAAAGCCTGGTCCGGTACAACGTGCGGTATATACTGCTGCACGAGCACCATCTGCACTACAACGAGGGGATCCAGGAGCTTCGCGGCATGCTGATCGATATTATAGAGGACCCGGCAACATGGGAGAACCAAACGCATATCGAGCCCCCGGTGTTTGCCTACTCCGACAGGACCATCAGGGCATACCGGGTATTGCCGAAGAACCACGAATGACGAATGATGGTTTCTTGAGGCCTTTCCAAAGACCTCCCGGCAAGGAGAAGACTCCCCTTTGTTAGTGGGTCGAACTGTGTTTTATCTACCCGTGTGAGCCACGCACGAGCAACACCCAACCCAGAGAACGCCTCCCGCGAAGACCTCGAAGCGGCCGTAAAAGCCGCGACTTCCAAGCTCAGCGGCGTGCGTCTGCCCGCCATCAAGGCCCTCATCATCGGGGTCGAACTCGAGCAGCTCATGGGGATGCTCGATGCTGCCGAACGCACGACGCGCGTCTGGCTGCTCCCGGCCCTCGAGCTCGACCACCGGCTCAACGCCAGAGAACAACGCGCACTGCAGGACGAAACCCGAAGAACCATTCCATGGGTAGGGATTCTGCCGCGAGGCGCTTTGCTGTTGCGCACATATGGGATTTCCTCTGACGCTTTTTCCCTCAGGGGTGAGAGCCTTCGTCAGATGAGCGAAAAGATTCACTTAGTGGGGCCGAAGCGCCTCCTGCTGCCAGTCCGCCAGACGGTGTTGGCGGCTGCGGTCTATTTGGCTCTGGCGGTGGTGGCGGCGCTGCCCGGCGTGGGGTGGGTGTTCCGCAGACCTCTGCTTTGGTTCGAAGGCCCGGAGATATACTACCGCATCTGGTGGTTCCGGCTGGTTCTGACGGGCGAGCGGGAGTCGATATGGCACCTTTCGAACGTGTTGCCGCCGGACGGCGTGCCGCTGATGCTGACGTCCAATGGTCTTGGGAAGGAGTGGCTGTTCGCCGTGCTGGGCTGGTGGCTGGAGCCCACAGCGGCAGGTAACCTGCTGATTGTGACGGCGCCAGCGACGGTGGCACTGGCGGGGTTTCTGGTGCTGAGGCGATTACTGCATGGGGCGTTCCTGCCAGCGCTCCTCGGCGGGTGGCTTTGTGGATTGAGCGGCTTTGGCGTCGTGCAGCAGGTGCACCCGTGGCTCGCGTCGGCAGAGGGCCTGGTGATATTCCTGGGGGCGCTGGTGCTGATGCGCCACCGGGTGACGCCGTTGCGGGTGGCGGTGGCGGGCGGGGGCGCGGCGCTAGCAGCCTGGTTTTCCATCCAAAACATTGTCTATCTGCTGACGATTTCGAGCGTCTATACGGCAGAGCGAGCCTGGAGGAGGGACTGGCAGGGCATTGCGGCGGTTGTGGCTGCGGGCGGGATTGCGGTGCTGGCGTGTCTGCCGCTGCTTTGGCAAACGTGGCGGGCCTACGGCGGGGATTTCTCCGCGATGAGAGGCGAGACGCCACTGGAGGCGATCTTCCTGTGGCGGGTAAACCTGGCACAGATGGTCCTGCCGTGGGAGCGTGGCTGGCCGCTTGGCGGTTTGTCGGCATGGGTGGCCGAGCGCACGGCACACAACCCGGCGCCGGGGGGCTATCTTGGGTGGGTGGTGATCCCGCTGGCGCTGCTGGGCGCATGGACACGGCATCGCGGGACGGGCTTCCTTGCAGCAATGGCGGTGGTGGGGCTGCTGCTGTCGTTCGGGCCGGTCATCTCGCTCCATCAGGAGCCAGACACCCCCGCGCTGCTTTTCGGGCCTACGTGGATTCCCGGGCCGTTTTATCTACTAAAGGACTGGCCTGTGTTGGGCTCGCTGCGCACCCCGGCGCGGTTTATCACGATCGCGAACTTGGCGATGGGGCTTCTCGCGGGGTACGGAATGCTGCGGGTGATGCGCTGGAGGAAGCTGCGCGGCGGGGGGAGCTGGAAACGGCCGGCGGTGCTGGCGGCGTTGCTGCTGCTTCATACGGCCGACCGGGCGGTATGGCCGTTCGAGCCGGTGCCACGGCTGCACAGCTCCTTTCACCACGAGATCGCGCAGGAGCCGGGGGATTTTGCGGTCCTCGATATTCCTTACGGGCGTGGCATGAAGACTTATATGTACCTCAGTACATACCACGAGAAGACGGCCATCTGGGGCTACGGCGGCCGGATGCAGATGGATCAACTCCGGCAGCTGGAGGAGGATTTTCGCTTTCCTCTGGTGGCGGCGGGAGGACCGGAAACGTGGCCCACCGATTACGAACGCTTCGCGGAAAGCCTGGTCCGGTACAACGTGCGGTATATACTGCTGCACGAGCACCATCTGCACTACAACGAGGGGATCCAGGAACTTCGCGGCATGCTGATCGATATTATAGAGGACCCGGCAACTTGGGAGAACCAAACGCATATCGAGCCCCCGGTGTTTGCCTACTCCGACAGGACCATCAGGGCATACCGGGTGTTGCCGAAGAACCACGAATGACGAATGGTCGTTTGTAATTGCTGACGGTGGCTCTGTGCTATTTTTTCCTGTCAGCCTGTGTCCGTCCGTGTACAAAATGCCCCCCGGAGGGTGGAACTGCTCCGGAGGGCACTGCGCAGGGCCGTTTGTGGTGGGAGGGCTCAGTCCTCCAGCGGCTCGGCCTCGATGAGCATAAACAGGATGTCGTCTATAACGGAATCGACCTGCCCGGCGGTGCCTGTGTGTCCGTTGACGAGGAAGGAGAAAATTAACTCCTCGCCATCGCCACCGTCTGTGGTAACGTACCCGGAGAGGGCCCGGACGTTTCCAAGAGTGCCGGTCTTGCCGCGGACATTGTTGGCTCCCGGCGTATTGCGGAAACGGCTAGCGATCGTTCCTTCCACGCCGCCGATGGCCTGTGCCTCGTACCAGAGTTCGGCGTGCTCCGTGTCCAGCATACCGCGGTAGATGGCGGCGACGGCACGCGGAGTGATATAGTTGAACCGCGAGAGGCCCGACCCGTCCCGGTAGCGCATGTTCTGGCGGTCTATACCGAAGCGTTCGAGTTCGCGGTAGATCACGTCGGTACCGGTGGAGATGGTGCCGCGGCCGGTGTCCTGCTGCCCGAGGGCGTGGAGCATGGTTTCGGCGTACATGTTCTGGCTGCGCTTCATGCAGAGCTTGGCGATTTCGGACAGTCCCGGCGATTGGTGGATGGTGATGGTTTCGAAATCTTCGGGCGTATGGTCCCAACCGTCTATATCGTCGCAATCGACGGGAGAGCCGAGCACCTCGATGCCTTCCTCTTCGAGGGTTTCCTTGAGGGCGGTGACGTAGTAGGCGGTCGGGTTGGTGATGGTGGCAGTGCGCTCGAAGGAGTTGGACCCGGCGACAACGGTCCCGTTCAGATAGATGGTATTGGTCGCCACGGGGCGGTTTATGGAGACGCTGTTGGAGCCATCCTCCACCGCCTCAAGATTGTTGACGAGCGTATAGTACTCGCTGGGCATGTTGGGTTCGAGACGGACGTGGTCGCCGGCTTCCTCGGGCGGGTGGATCATGATGTCCACGTAGTTCTCGTTCACCTGCAGGGGGCCGTATTCGGCGTAGTACCAGGGGGTGACGGAATCGATGGGAGGCCAGCCGACGCCGGTGTGGCGGCTGGACCAGGCGTTGTCGTCGCCGATGACGTCGCCGGTGATGCGCTCGACGCCCATCTGGCGCAGTTCGGCGGCCCATTCGCGAAAAACGTCGCGCGAGTCGTCGAAGAAGCGCTCGTAGAGCGTCGGGTCGCCGTTGCCGAAGACGATCAGGTCACCGTCGAGGGTGCCATCACTCACCTCGCCGTTGTGCGTCAGGGTGGTGGTGAAGGTGAAATCAGGGCCGAGGTAGAGGATGGCGGCGGCGGTGGTGGGAACCTTCTGGTTGGAGGCGGGGATGAACATTTTGTCGGCGTTCTGCTCATACCAGACCTCGCCCGTTTCGAGCGATTCGATGAGGACGCCCCAGTGGGCGTTGGCGAAGCGCTCGTCGGCGAGGCGCTCGCGGATGTCCGCGATGAGGTCCGCGCGCGGGTGTTCGGGGTCGAGGAAGCCGCGCACTTCTAGTTCGGGGGGCGCGTCCGCGGCTGGGTTTTGCTGTGCTCTTAGGGGATTCAATCCGCCCGCCGCCAGAACCGCGGCGGAAAGGGCGAGCAGGTAAGCTGGTCTCATCCCGTGTCTCCTCTCATGGGGTTCGGATCGGTCGTTCGACGGTACCCTTTGGACGGCAGACCCCGCCGCGCCGCAAGTTGAAAGCGGCTCGCCGTTCGCGGGCGCCGCGGCGGTCACTCCTCCTCCGGCAGGGTGACGGGGTCCTCCAGCAGGGTGAGGGTGCCGGCGCCGGCGTCCAGCTCGGCCAGGACGCCGATGGGGAGCGCCGCGTTGTCCTGCACGTGCCCGGTGGGGAAGTTGTACACCACGGGGTAGGGCCGGTCGGCGAAGTATTGCTCGAACACTTCGCGGGCGGTGAAGCGGTCCTCGTAGTCCTCGTCGCCGACGCGGGTGAAGCGGCCAAGGACGACGCCTTCGACCTCGTCGAGTTTTCCGGCAAGCCGCAGGGTGCTCAGCATCCGGTCGATCCGGTAGGCGGCTTCGTTGACGTCCTCCAGGAAGAGGATGTGCCCACGGGTTTCGATCTCGTAGGGGGTGCCCATGAGGGCATGGACCAGGGAGAGGTTGCCGCCGACGAGCCGGCCGGTGGCGCGGCCGGGGGAGATGGTTTCGACCGGGGTGGAGGGCTCGCTCAGGGGGATGGTCCAGCCGGGGGCGGCTTCGGAGCCGGTGGGATAGCTTTCGGCGGCAATGGCGCGCCAGAAGGCCTCGACGGCGAAGGGGCGTTCTTCCTCGGCGCGGCCGTACACCCAGGAGGTGTTCGGGCTGTGGAAGGTGACAATGCCGGCCTTGCGGTAGATGGCAAGGTGGAGGCCGGTGATGTCGCTGAATCCGGCCAGAATTTTGGGGTTCTCGCGGATGTAGTCGAAGTCGAGCTGGTCCACCATGCGGGTGGTGCCGTACCCGCCGGTGACGCTGAAGAGGGCGTCCACCTCCGGGTTGCGCCACATGTCCATGAGTATTTCGGCGCGCTCCTCGTCCGTGCCGGCGAAGCCGCCCCAGTTCGTGGTGACGTTGGGGGCGCGGAGGACGGTGTAGCCTTGCTCGCCGAGGAGGGTTTCGACGCGGGCGACGACTGTTTCGCTCTGCGGCCGGGCGGGAGCGACAAGGGCGACGGTGCCGCCGGGCTGGAGGGCCGGCGGTTTGACGATTTCGGCCGGGGCGGGGCCGCCGGCAAGCAGGCCAAACAGCACCAGCGCCGGCAGCAGGACCCGAAGGGTGACGGAACAGAGGATGGACATGATCGTGGGGAGGCTCCTTTTGCATCAGGATCTGGGAGTTTAGAGCAACAGGAGGCCGGGAAGGAGCGCAAGCGGGTTCGGGAGCAGGCGCAGGCGGGCGAAGGGGCCGCCAAAACCCTTGCGTGGAGGGGAGGCGCTTTGGTGAAGTGGGCGCGTACGGTCAGCCGGTCCTCCGGCTGACGGGGGGTAAGCTTGCCCCCATCTCCCGGGCGGATTGCAGTTGCCGTCCGACTTCCCTTGCGGAGCGCCTATGCGGGTCAAAGAAGTAGCAGAGCTTCTCCAAGTCGAGAAGGACGACGTCATCAAGGCGATCGAATCAAAACGCGACGAGTTCTCCGCACAGGGGTTCAAGCTCGCCAAACGCCTTACCGCCGCGAGTGCGCTCGACAAGACGTTGGCTGCCGTCATCGTCGCCGATTTCGACAAAATCCGGCTGGAGCAGGAGCAGGCCTCCCAGGAAGCCGAGGAACGGCGCCGGCGCGAGGAGGAAGAGCGCAGGCGTGCCGCCGAGGAACTGGCGCGCAAGAAGGAAGAGGAAGAGCGCCGGCGCGAGGAAGAGCTGCGGCGCAAGAAGGCCGACGAGGAACTGGCACGCCGGCAGGCGGAGTTGGCAAGGCGCCAGGCCGAACCAAAGCCGGCGGCGGGGGAAAGCCCGACCGCACCCGCAGCGCCCCAGCCAGCCAGGCCCGCGGAGGCGGCTCCCCGCACGCCACTCGCCCCGGCCGCACGCAGGCAGGAGCCCGCAGCCCCGCCGCCGCCACAAGAGCGCGAGGCAACCAGGCCGGCCGCACGCCGGACGGGCGAGCAGCCGGGTCAGGCTCCGCCCACCCCGAAGCGCGAAGCCGCGCAGCCCGCCGCCAAGGCGCCCGCAGAACCGGGGGCGGCAGACGTTACCGATCTGCGCGACTTCGTCGAGAAGGGCTTTACGACCGACCTCAAGGTGGAACGCGCGCCGGGACGGGGACGCCGCGCCCCGGGCAAGGGGAAGCCGGACGCGCCACCGTCGGACCGGCCGCGCAAGCCGGGCAAGCCCACCGAAGGAGAGGGCCGCAAGCGCATCCGCCCGACACAGATCATCAACTTGGACGCGATCGGGCAGCGGCGCGGTCCGGGCTTCAAGGGCCGCAAGCGCCCCCAGGCACAGCGGACCAGCGGCAGGCGCAAGGGTCCGTCCACCCCGTCACGGCCGAAGATCGTCCGCCTGGCAGGAGACTTCACTGTGGGCGAATTCGCCGACCGGGCACACCTGCCCGTGCGCGACGTGATGGCCAAGCTGTTCGAAAAAGGCCAGATGCTCACCATCAATCAGATCATGGACCCCGACATGGCGGAGGAACTCGCCCTGGAATTCGAAATCGAAGTGGAAATCCTCCGCGAGTCCGACGAGATGGACGTGGAAAAGTATCTTGCAGTGGACGACCCGGAGGACAAACTGCTGCCGCGTCCGCCGGTGGTGACGATCATGGGCCACGTCGATCACGGCAAGACATCGCTGCTCGACCGCATCCGGCAGTCCGACGTGGTGGCCTCCGAGCATGGGGGCATCACGCAGCACATCGGCGCCTACTACGTGGCGTCGCCGAAAGGGGACATCGTGTTCCTCGACACGCCCGGGCACGAGGCGTTCACGGAGATGCGCTCGCGCGGCGCGAACGTGACGGACCTTGTGGTGCTGGTGGTCGCAGCGAACGACGGCGTGATGCCGCAGACGGTGGAGGCGATCAACCACGCCAAGGCGGCCGAGGTGCCGATCCTCGTGGCGGTGAACAAGATGGACGTGGAAGGGGCGAACCCCGAACGCATCCGGCAGGAGCTGATGAAGTACGACCTCGTGCCGGAGTCCTATGGCGGCGACACCATCATTGTTGAGGTCTCCGCGGAGACGGGCACAGGCGTGGAGGACCTGCTGGAGTACATCGCCCTGCAGACCGAAGTGCTGGAGCTGAAGGCCAACCCCGAGCGCCCGGCCGTGGGAACGGTGGTCGAGTCGCACGTGGACCCGCTGCGCGGTGCGGTGGCGACGATCCTGATCGAGGCAGGGACGCTGACGATCGGGGACTACTTCCTCTGTGGCACGGAGTACGGCCGTGTGCGCGCGATGCGCGACGACCGGGACAACCAGTTGGAGGAGGCCGGCCCGGCACGACCGGTGGAGATTCTGGGCCTGCGGGGAAGCCCGATCGCGGGCGAGAAGTTCGTCGTGACGCCGACAGAGACGGAGGCCCGGGAAATCGCCGAGCGCCGGCTCAAGCGGCGCAAGACCCGCAAGGCACAGGTGAAGCAGCACGTCAGCCTCGACAACCTGGCCGACCGGGTGGCGGAGGGACAATCGCTGCACCTGAATCTGATCGTGAAGGCGGACGTGCAGGGCTCGGTGGAGGCGATCACGAACGCGCTCTTCCGCATCAAGAGCGACAAGGTCACCGTGCGGGTGCTGCACGGGGCGGTCGGCGCGGTCTCCCAGGCGGATGTGCAATTAGCGGAAGCTTCGGAGGCGATCATCCTGGCGTTCAACGTGGGTATCGACCCCAAGGCACGGGACCTGGCAGACGAGTCCGGCGTGGACATCCGCAGCTATCAGGTCATTTACGCGCTGCTGGAAGATATCGAAAAGGCGATGATGGGCCTGTTGGAGCCGGTTTACGAGGAAAAGGAAGAAGGCCGGGCCAAAGTGCTGCAGACCTTCAAAGTCTCGAAGGTGGGCACCGTGGCGGGCTGTTTCGTGGAAGAAGGCACGGTGTCGATCAAGCACCGGGCGCGGCTCCTGCGCGACGGCGCGGTGATCTGGCGCGGCAAGCTGCGGTCGCTCCGCCGCGTGAAGGACGACGTAAAGCAGGTGCTTGCCGGAGTTGAATGCGGCATCGGCCTGGAAGGGTACAACGACATCAAGGAAGACGACGTCATCGAGACCTACTCGCTGGTGGAGCTGGAAGCCTCGCTGGTAAGCACAGGAAGCGGCGCCCGCGAAGGGGGCCTGTGAGCCGGAGCGGCCACGATGCCGGGTGAAGGTGCCGGCGGAGGGCCTTGACAAGCGCCGGCCAGTTGGATGTGATGAAGATGAGGATGAGGTGCGGCAAGCCCGCTGCGACGCAATGTTGCAATCCCTCGCCGGAAGAGATTCCAGGCTTGGGTCCCGGGGCCACGGCACCTCATCCTTGCTTTTGTATCCACCCCTGCCTCAAGTGACCACATGATAACGATGCAAGCCGGCGGACGGCGATGACCGTCCGGCAGCTAATCCCTCACCTGCGCATTCCGGGCACTCCCCTGCTCGCGCTGGTGGGGACGTACTTCGCCCTGCTGCTGCTGCGGGCGGCGGCCTGGCCAGGGACGGGCGTGGACGAGGCGCTGTACTATGCGCAGTTGGTGGCGCCGATCTGGGACGGGTCTCTCGATTTCAGCCGGACGGTGGCGGAATCACGGAACATGCTGGACGTCCGCCTGGAGGGGGTGTTCCGGCTGTTCGGTGACGAGGGGCCGGACCTGCCGTTCTCCGTCGGGCCGGGGCTGGCGATGTCGCCGCTGCTGCTGTTCGGGCAGGCGCTGGATGCGATCGTGGGCGGCCGGCTGGGCGACCATGAACGCTACACGTACTTCTACCGTTTCCTGGCCAGCTCGGCGTGCTGGACGGCGGTGCTGCTTGGGCTGATTGCCGCCTGGACGGTGGCGCGGCGCTACACCTCGGAATGGCGCGCCACGGCGCTCTGCCTGCTTCTTTTCCTGGGGACGAACCTTTCCTTTTACACGTGGGACGCGCCCTTAATGTCCCACGGCTTTTCCTTTGCCGCAGTGGCGTTCCTGGTGCTCGCGGCGGTGCGCTACACGGAACACCCGGGGCTCTGGCGTGCCTTCCTGATGGGAGCGATGGTGGGGCTGGCGTTCCTGATGCGCTGGCAGGATGTGCTGGCGGGCGTGATCGCACTGGTGGCGTGGTTTGTGGCGATGCGCCGGCACGGCATGGGCCGGCGGAGTTTCGCGGAGTTGGCGGCGGCCGGCGCGGGAGCCTTCCTGTTCGTGATGCCGCAGCTCGCGATGTGGCGCGCGGTTTTCGGAAGCTGGATCGTCGTCCCGCAGGGCACGGGCTTTTTCGTGTGGGAGTGGGAGAGGCTTTACCGCGTGCTCTTCAGCCCGCTGAACGGCTGGATTTTCACCCACCCGATCGTCCTGGGGGCGCTGGGAGCGCTGGGCTTCTGTCTATACAAGAGGACCGCCTGGGCGGTCACAGTGGCCGTGGTGACGGCGCTCTTCGTGATCATGAATTCGCTGCCGGGGGACTGGTGGGCCGGCGGCTCGTTCGGCCACCGGCGTTTCATTGGGCTTTATGCCATGCTGCTGATTCCCGCGGCGCAGGTCGCAGGGCATCTTTCCCGGCGCACGTTCGGGCTGGTCTGCGCGGCAGGGGGGGTGCTGGTCTGGCTGAACCTGCGGGAGGTTTTCCGGTCAGCCTGGGAGCCGCTTCTATACGGAGGCGTTCCCGGCCGCATGGTCTCCTGGGATTTCGGCAACTGGGACGTCCTGGGCTGGCGCTGGTTCCTGCCGGGACGGTGGTTCACCTCGGACATTTTCGCACACCCGACTGCGGTGGACGGGCCGGTGACGGTGGTGGTGCTTTTCGTTCTCGGGACGGTGGGCGTGGTGCTGGTCTCGCTGGCCGTGCACCGGGTTTTCCGGACGCCGGCGCTGGCCGGTGTGGCGACAGGAGTGACGGTGCTCTATCTGCTGTTCTGGAGCAGCATCCTCCTGCTGCTGGACATCCCGCAGAGGGAAGAACGGATTGAATGGTTCGCCAGCGGACGCGGCCTGGCTATCGAGAAGCAGTACGCGGAGCTTGGCCGGGATAAACTCGCCCGCCACGACGCCGGGGAGGAGATACTGCCCGGCCTGCCACAGATCATGGTCCTGACGGGGCTGCTGGTGGAGGAGCGGCTGGACGAGGCGGACGAGTATTCGAAGGAACTGGAGGCGCGCTACCCGCGCATGTTGCTGGACGTGTGGACGCGTCACGCGCCGCGCCCCTCCCCCGAGCGCAATCACTGGATCGAGCGGATGCTCGACCCGCGGGACCTGCCCCCGGAGACACTGCACGTGCTTTTCTCCGAGGCGGCGCTGGAGCGGCAGGAGGAAGCGGCGGATGAGCTGCGCCGGCGCCTGGCCGGCCCAAGATGGCGGCGCGACGTTTACCGCCTTCAGGAGGAGGTGCTCGGCGGAATGAGCACCGAACGCATCCGGGAGGCACTCGCGCGGGCCCTGCGGTCGAACCCAACTTATCTCCCGACGCGAATCGAGGCAATGGAGCTGGAGCGCAACCGGCCGGAGCGCTTCGCCGAACACCGCGCGGCGGCCGATTCAATCACAGGCCGGAGCCACGATTTCCTGGACTACCTCAGCGCAGACAAGGACGCCTACGTGTCCGTGATCTCGAACATGCTCGCCGGGCAGGCATGGTTCCGCCTCCGGCCGATGCTCATCGCCGGGGACATCGCGGAGGCCCACGAGGAGCTGGAGTTCTTCGAATCGCTCGGCTTCGACGAGGACGCCGTGGACTTCTGGGATGAGGAAATCCGCACCCGCGAGAGCGCGCTCGTGAACCGCGCCGGCGGGGATTGGCAGATGCTGGAGGAGTGGGACGGGCTCGTTGCCCCGGAGCGGCCCGAAGGCGCCCTC
>SLMS01000271.1 GCA_007133495.1 Candidatus Sumerlaeota bacterium
GGAGTGGGAAAGCTCTCAGTAGTCCGGCCCGCGCCAGGCGCTCTCGGTGACCCGCTCGTCGAGGTCGAACTCGAGCCCGAGTTCGCGGCCCACCGCGTCCAGCAGGTTGCCCGTGCTGCGCTCCAGTTCGATCAGGCCCTTCTGGTAGTTCACCAGCGCGTCCACCTGGGCCACCTGCGCCCGGGCCAGCGCCTCCTGGAACTCCAGCACGTTGAACGTCGTCGCGGCGCCCACCTCCAACCGGCGGCGCTCCGACTCCAGCGTCTCCTGGGCCGCCTCCACCTGCGCCTCGGTCGCCTCGATGTTGTCCAGCGCCGTCCGCAGCGTCCGCGTCGCGTTCCGCACCTGGGTCACCAGCATCAGCTCCGCCCGGCGCACGTCCACCTCCGCCCTGTCGTGACGGTGCTGGCTCTGTCTATACTCTGCGCGTGCGCGCCGGTTCGGGATCGGGTAGCGGAACTCAAGCCCGTAGGAATAGTCTTGGTAATGCGTCGCGGTCACGTCGTCGAACGCGTCGCTTCGGTTGTCATCGAAGCCGCTGGCGCCCAGTTCCACGAAGGCGTTCAGTTCGGGCAGCCGCTGCCAGCGCGCCACGTCCTGGTTGATCTTCGCGATGTCGATCCCCAGCTCCGAAGCCCGGAAATCCTGCCGCCGGCTGATCGCCATGTCTATCAGCCCCGGGTCCTGCAGTTCGATGTCCGCGTCGTAAAGGTCCGGCGTATCCACGGGCAGAATCGGCTGGTCCCACGTTTCCAGGTCTCCCGTCCAGTTCAGGATCGAGAGCAGCGCATCCTGGGAGGCCAGAATCGCCGCCCGCGCCCGGATCACGTCGTTGCGCCGTTCCGCCTCCTGAGCGCGGGCCTGGAGCAGCTCCGTCCGCGGGGCCACGCCCGCGTCCACCCGCGCCTCGTTCACTCGCGCCAGCTCCTCCGCCGCTTCCAGCGAGGCCGTCTGCACCTCAAGGTTGCGGATCGCGAACACAAGGTCCCAGTACGCGTCCATCACGTCCGCCAGCCGGTCGTCTATCTCCTGCCGGTAGAGCGCCCGCGTTGCCTCCTCCTGGATGCGCGAGATGCGGAGCCCCCGGTTCGTCACCATCGGGCCGAAATTCCTCAGCAGCGGCTGCGTCAGGCGTACAAACGCCCGTTGCGTTTCCGCCGGGTTATAGACGGCAAAGGGCTCCCGCGCCCCGCGCAGCGTCGTCCGGTCGCTCGTGAAGCCCACGGACGCCGTCGCCCCGCTCGGGATAAGCTGCGAGAGCGACGCGCTGTACGACTCGGTCCGCGTCTCACTCGTCCCGGTGATCGTCTCGCCCGCCTGCCGCTGCGTGATCTCCTGCTGCCGCTCGGTGTGCGAAAAGCCCGCCCCCAGTACCGGATCGTAGATGCTGTCGGCGATGTCTATCTCGTCCTCGCTGATCTGCACGTCGATCGCCTGGAGCTGAATATCCAGGTTCTGCGAGAACGCCAGCAGCACCACGTCCGCGAGGCTCATCTCCACCCCTTCAAGGTCCACCTCAAGCCGCGAGACGTATCCCGGTTCGGCCGGCTCCTCGAGGTCCACCTCCGTGTCGTTCTGTGGTGGCTCCTGGGCCGGCAGAAGGAAAGGAAAGGCGGCAAGAAGAAACGCCGGGGCCGCCGCCCGGAAAACGAAGGGAATCTGATTCGCAGCCACGTAAGTCCCCAATGGTCTCAGGGTATCTTCACCGGTCAAAGCCGGGATTCTCATGTGTGGGGGCAGCAATCCGGCAGCCGCGGGCCTGGCTCGCCCGCTCAGCCGGAAACCTGCACTTCGAAACGGTTGCGTTCGTGCTCCCGCACGATCCGCAGCGCCGGGAAGGCAAGCTCCCCGATCACCTCCATGAAACGCTCCCGGTCCGCATCCGTGCTCACCACCAGCATCGCGCTCGGCCCGTAACGCCGCTTCAGGCTCACGCGCGTCCCCGGGGCAAGACGGTCAAGGTGCTGCGTCACGATCTGGATCGAATCGTCATCCGCGCCCGTCAGCAGAATCTGGTAGTCCGCATCCGAAAGCACCACCTTCGGCCAGTACTCCCGGTAGGTGGACGCAAACCGCGTCGCGGCCCTCTCTGCCGCCCGCTCGATCGCAATCCGGATCGCCTCACCCCGGGCCCGGTCCGAAGCCGCTCCCGAAGTGCGCGTCCGTGCCAGCAGCTCCCTCGTGTCCACCCGGTACATCGACAGCTCAAGCTCCGTATCGTAGAAGAAGAACCGGTCGTAATACACGTCCCGCTCTTCCCGCAGTGTCGTCGTTGCCCGTCCCGTCACCAGAATTTCAATCCCCCGGCGCTCAGCCGCGATGAAACCCCGGTGAAGCGACTCCGGCGTCGCGCTCACGTCCGTCCCCCGCGAAGGCTCCTCGATCACCGACTCTGACGGCTTGAAGCCGCTCCGGAGCATCACGTCCGCGGTCGTCTCCCGCGAAATCGGCTCAGGGCTCACCTCCCCGTCGATCGTCTCCTCAAGGAAGATCGTGAAGAACGGCCGGTAGGCCGGGCTATAGAGGAACCGCTTCTCCTCCAAGTCATTCTTCAGCGCCGCGTAATCCACGTAAACCCGGGCCCGAAGCTCCGTCATCCCGCCCCGAAACCGGTCCTCCACCACCTCCACGCCCTTCACGAACTGCTGGCCGTAATTGTCCAAGTACGCATCGAGCAGCTCCTCAGCCCGTACCAGCGTGTTCGTCAGAAAAATGCGCCCCGTGGCGGCCAGCACCGCCTGGTCCTTCAATTCGGAAAGAACCTGCTCGCGCGTCTCGCCCCGGGCC
>SLMS01000272.1 GCA_007133495.1 Candidatus Sumerlaeota bacterium
GGCTGCGACCGCCTGCCGGGGTCGTGGGCACCTTCGTCCCGGTTACCGGTGGTGTCGCTTCGCTCAACCACCGGCTACCATCTTGGACCCCTTGGCGGGGTCCTCGGAGCGCGACACCTGCGTGCCTCTGAAAGATAAACCCGAGAGGAATGGGGGTTCTCTGTGCTGCGGTCGTTGGCGGAGGAAAAACGCCAAACGGGAGTTTGGCGGTCCCAGGGGGTGCTGAGGCCCACGACCTTGCCAGCGGGCGTCCCCGGTTTTCCCTTGCGCGGGGGGCGGTGGGGGGCATTGACTGCGCGTCCCTTACGGGGCTGCCGTAGCTCAGTAGGTAGAGCACATCCTTGGTAAGGATGAGGTCAGCGGTTCGAACCCGCTCGGCAGCTCCACTTCTTCCGCGTTTTTCTCCTGCTGTGTGCCCTTTGCGGGTTGTTGTGTTTCCCGGCCTTGCGTTCGGGGCTTTGGGGGTTGCAGTTTTGGCTGGCCATGGAGGATGGTTCGTCCCATCCTTTTGGGCCCGTCGGGGACTGGTGCATGGCGGTTTGGACCGGCAGTGCGCCTTCCCGGAGGCGGGACAATTCCACCGGACGGCGGGCCACCGCGTCCCGCCCGCGTAAGAGAGAGCAGCCTTGAATCCGATCGCCCCTGCACAGCCCGAGTCCGAAACCGAGGATACGTGGAGTCCGCAGAGCTGGAAGTCGAAGCCGCTGTATCAGGCTCCAGCCTATCCCGACAGTGATGCGCTGGAGCAGGTGACGGCGCACCTGTCCTCGCTGCCGCCGCTTGTGACGAGTTGGGAGATCGAGCGGCTGCGCGGCCAGCTTGCCGATGCGGCTGAGGGCCGCCGTTTCGTGCTCCAGGGTGGCGACTGCGCGGAGACGTTCAGCGAGTGCAGCCCCGAGTACATCACGAACAAGCTGAAGATTCTGCTGCAGATGAGCCTTGTGCTGACCGACGGGCTCAAGCGCCCGATCGTGCGCATCGGCCGGATCGCGGGGCAGTACGCCAAGCCGCGCTCCAAGCCGACGGAGAAGCACGGGGAGAAGGAGCTGCCGTCGTACTACGGCGACCTGATCAACAGCGCGGCCTTCACCGAGGAGTCGCGCCGGCCCGACCCGCAGCGGATGATCGACGCGTATCAGCATTCGGCGATGACGCTGAATTTTATCCGCGCGCTGGTGGATGGCGGTTTTGCCGACCTGCATCATCCGGAGTACTGGGACCTGAACTTCCTCGGCAAGGCGGGGCTGGTGCCCGAGCGCCGGGCGGAGGACCTGCACCGGGCGGAGGCGCTGGGCAACGCGATCGACGTGATGGAGATCATCGCGGGCCGGAAGATCGACCAGGTCTCGCTGATCGAGTTCTATACGAGCCACGAGGGCCTGAGCCTGCCGTATGAAAGCGCACTGACGCGGCGGGTGCCCCGCCGGCCGGGCTACTACAACCTCGGGTCGCACCTGCCGTGGATCGGCGAGCGGACGCGCCAGGTGGACGGAGCGCACGTGGAGTACTTCCGCGGCATCCGCAATCCGGTCGGGGTGAAGCTGGGCCCAAAGGCGACTCCGCGCGAGGCGGTGCGGCTGGCGGAAGTGCTGGACCCGGACAAGGAGCCGGGGCGCCTGGCGCTGATCGGGCGTTTCGGTGCGGGGAAGGTGCGGCAGGTGCTTCCGGGGCTTGTGGCCGCGCTCGCCCAGACCGGGCGCCGGCCGGTATGGATATGCGATCCGATGCACGCGAATACTGTCTCGACGAAGTCCGGCAAGAAGACGCGCCACTTCGACCTGGTGATGGAGGAGCTGCTGGAGTCGATCGACATCCATGAGGAACTCGGGACGAGCTTGGGCGGTGTGCATTTTGAGCTGACGGCGGAAAACGTGACCGAGTGCCTTGGCGGAGCGAGCGGCATTTCAGAAAAGGACCTCGACCAGCGTTACCACTCGCTCTGTGATCCGCGGCTGAACTACGAGCAGGCAATGGAGATGGCCTTCGCCATCGCGCAACGCATGGAGGCGGTGTAGGGAAAGTCAGGGTTTGGGGTCCGGGGTTCAGGGTTTGGGGACGCTGATCAGGAGATTGGCGCTCCCAGGGAGAAGCTCCGGGTTGGTGGTGGTTTCCACACCGTCCATCATCTTCACGGCGTCCATGCCGACCACAGGCGAATAATGCGGCAAACAGGCGCGCTGCGGTGATCGGCGTTGCGCGAACTTCCGAGTTGCCGGGGGGATCACGAGAACAGCAGCTCGTGTGTGCTTACCGCCCGAAGACCAGGTCACCATTGTCCAGACGGTCATCCTCCGCTTTGGACGGATCGTAGGCCCTGCCTTGGGGATGGAACTCCATGCTGGGACCGGGGGAGCGGAGGTCGAAGGGGTGTGCCGCCTCCGGATCGAATCGGAACCGCCCGTCCTCGGAGTAGGGATCGGGAGACCGATCGAGAATCTCCTCCAAGCGTTCATCTGTAAGACCGTCCCCTTCGGCGAGAATCGAGGCCGCGGCCCGGAGCAGGTGGCGGCGTGCATCGGCTACGTCTTCGTTGATGTGTGCGCGTTTGTACCCTGTATAGATGGCTCCGATCAGTGACAGGACCTCTTGCGGAGCTTCTTCTTTCAATGCCTCCATCTGACTTTCCAACTCTCCGTAACGGCGTGCGCGTTCGGCGGGAGATAACTCCCCCCAGGCGCGGATGGCAGCGGCGATCTTTTCTCCCTCGGCTTGGATCTCGTCCAGATCGAGCATGGCTGCCATGGTAGCCTCGGTTGTGTGTTCATCCAATCCGTATTGCCGGGCAAA
>SLMS01000336.1 GCA_007133495.1 Candidatus Sumerlaeota bacterium
GCCACGCCGCTCGCCTGGTCGAATGCGTCAGCCGGTGCCCGCCTGGCCACATGCCAGCCTGCGCGCAAGGTTCCCATCACGACGGCACGAAGCAAGCGGGGAACCGGTTCCGCCGTGTGGAGATCCTGGCCAATTGTTGCGCGGTACCCCAGGCTGCGCCCGTAATTTACACTCCGTCTAATGAGCCAACTCAAGGAGTACTGGTCGCGCCTTACCCTGTGGCCCACGGAACTGCCGGGTAGAAACACCGGCGTTTGTCCGATGTCCTTCAACCGCCGGACCATGTCGGTCTCGCTGCCCATGATATAGGAGCGGCCCGAGGGCCCCACCTCGGCATTGTAGCGATGGCCCGCATCGAATACGCTCCTCCGGATTGCCATGTTGGGACCAAACGGGAGGAAAGCCGGATCCGGGCCTTCTGGGATCGGCGGGTCCAGACGGGAAAAGAAAATCCCATGCAACGACTCATTGTTCAGATACGACGGAAGTGGTTCGGGCCACACCGGTAGAACCCTGCCACCGAACACCACGTGATCCGTCCAGCGGCGAGCCCCCTCCCACATTTCTTCGATCCAGGACTCGTCGACGATTACGTCGTCGTCGGTAAAGAGGAAGAGGTCGCCCCGTGCCTCCTCCACCGCCAGATTGAGAGCCGCGTTCTTGCCGGGCGTTCGTTCGACGAGGTACTGCAACTCCAACTCGTAGCCGCCGTCCCGACATACCGCCTCGGTCTCCGGGTCTCCAGCGTTGTCACACACGACGACCTCGAACCCAGCAGGTGGCCGCCGGGCTCGGGCAATGCTTGCGAGAGTTTCCTGGAGCAGTTGCGGGCGCCGGTGCGTGGCCAAAACCACCGATACATCCATCAGGGCTCCGTCATGGTGGAAACAGAATCGCGCCGCTCGCACGCGGCAAGCAAGATCTTCTCGGCCTGGCCCGCGAGCTCGGCGTAATCGACAGCCACACCGGAAGGCACGGACCCGTCCCATTCGTCCAACCAGGCGGCTTCGAGACTCCGCGCCATCCCTTCCAGGTCCTCCGAAGGATGCACGGCTGCACCAAGGCGCCGCCCAGCTGCAGCAGTTGCACTGCCATGCTCGGTCAGGACCATGGTGGGGATCCCCAGGCCGACGGACTCGTAGATCTTGGCGGGGATCGCCGTTCCCTGGTCTTGGGCAAGCACCACGGACACTCCGGCACGGGCCAGAATCTCGAGGGCCTCGGCGCGCGGTCGGAGGCCGCCGAGCTCCACGTGTTCGAGAATCCCCTCCTCCCCGGCCACCCTTCGGATCTTCTCCTCGTACAACGAATCTACCCGCCCGATAAATCGTAGCCGAGACCCGGAACGGCGCGCTTCGGGCGTTCGTCGCAGAAAAAGCGCGAACGCCCGCACCACCGGCAATGGATCTCGCCGATGGTATATTGTGCCGAGATGAACCACGTTAAGTTCGGTAATTTCAGACGTCGAACGCTCCGGAAGCGTCGCCATGTCCACACCGTTCGGGAGGCACTGAACGGTCGATGCCGGAAAGCGATTCTGCAGAATCGTGGCCAGCTCTGGAGTCGTCGTGAGAACCCGAGTCGCCCGGCGCACCACACTCGCCTCACATCGGCCCAGCAGGGGCTGGGCCCAGAAGATATCCAGATGAGCGCGACCCTCGTCAGACCAGGGGTCGCGAAAATCAGCCACCCACGGCGTGCGGTGACTCCGCAGAGCGGCCAGAACCGCCAGGTGTGTGGAGTGAGGCGGTCCACTGCTCACCACCACCGACGGCTGAAACGCTCCAATTCTTCGCGAAACCGCACGCTGGGCCGGAAGGAGCCAGCCCCGCCCCTCATCCGGAAAGCTCAGCAGGCCGCCAAGCTCTCGCCGAAATCGGCGCAACGCTCCCGGTGAGCGCGTCGATCCTCTCCTATGACTCCGGACCGCCGCGCTATCGCCATCGGTTCCTTTCGGATCGTTCGTGTCCCGGGCCTTTCGCCAGCCCCGATATCGGTCGTTGAGCGTCACATCAGGCACTACACTCTCAACGGTCATGCCTTCGGGAACGGACTGCTTCTCCGCCGCCGGGTTTGCCGTGAGCAGGCGGATCTCCCAGCCTCGGGCGGCAAGGTGCCGCGAGAGGCCCCACCAACGAAGGCCACCCACCTGAGTGCCCGGCTGCGAGTGGAAGGTCACCACCAGGAGCCGCCGAGGGACCACTCTGCTCACGGGACCGACGCGAACGACTCCGGAGTCACCGTATCGATCCGGTCAACGGCACCGTCGTCGAGTCGGGCCGCGAGCGCTCGGGCAATTCCATGGACCAGGTGGTTCCAATCATACCGGCGAGCGATCTTCCTGCGAGCCGCCCGACCCTGAGGAGCCGTGTCAGCGTGTCGAAGAGCATGGTCCAACGCATCGGACCACTCCTCCACCCCTGAAGCGAGTTGCACAGCAGTGGTGAACTCCTTGAGCGTACGAATCGGCGTGCCGACGATGGGCGGACCGGCGGCCAGATATTCGTAGAGCTTCAAGGGATTGATGTACCGGGTGTAGTCGTCCACCACATACGGGAGAATGGACGCATCAAAGTGCTGTACATACGCACCAAGTTGCCCTGCCGGTTTTCCTCCCAGGAAATGGACGTTCTTTCGTGTCTCCAAAAGCCGAATCGGTTCCTGAATCTCCGGGTGAGCGTGCCTCGGACCCACGAACACGAACGACCACTCGGGATGGCGCTGGGCCAAATCCAGCAGGAGACTCCAATCGAGCTGCTTCTTCAAGAACCCGGTA
>SLMS01000338.1 GCA_007133495.1 Candidatus Sumerlaeota bacterium
AGCGCCTGCGCCGCGAACTGCTCGAAGCCGGTCTCGAACGCCAGCGCAACCTCTCGGTGGAGGCACTCGCCTCCCTCAGCCACGAAGTCTCCACGAACATTCCCAAGGGCACCTGGGACCTGACGCCCGTGCCTGTGCTGTCCGGCCCCGTCAGTGGTGGCCGGCAGGTGCTCTGGATCGCCGCCGGGGAAGCGGACGGCATCCGCAGCGGGATGGTGGTGCTCGGCCCCCGCGGCATTGCCGGAGTGGTGGAGGAGGTGCACGGCTCGATGTCGCTGGTGCAGCTCGTGACCGGCCATCGCTCGGTCTGGGGGGCGGAGATTGAGGATCGTTCTGAGCTCGGCCTTCTTCGCGGCACGGGCGATCCCCGGCGTGCGGAGTTTCATTTCAACCGGACGGTTATCTCCGCGGACGTTGGGGACGTTGCGGTCTCCTCCGGCATGGCGGGTTCGCTGGCTCCCGGCGGCGTGCCGTTCGGGACAGTGGAGGAGATTGTCTATAACAGGAGGGGCGAGCCGGTGGCGATGGTCCGCCTGCCGGAGGAGCCGGGCCGGCTGCGGACGGTCTTCGTCCTCCCCCTCGAGCGCCTGCCGGAGACGGACCAATGACCGCCGCACGCTCGTTCACGACAGCCACGGCGCCGCCCCTGCGCGGCCGCGACCGCCCCGGCCGGGACCTCGTTCACGGATTGCTGCTCGGCATCGCGGCAGCCGCAGCATGGCTGCTCTGGGCGGGACTGCTTCCCTTCTGGCCGGTGGAGGGGGCACTCGTGGCGCTTGCCCTGCTCGGGTTCTCGCGGCCGCTGCCGGCGCAGGTTGGTCTGCTCGCGCCGCTCTGCCTGACCGCCGCCTGGATGAGCGCCCTGCCCGTGCTTTCGCCTTTTCTGACGGCCGCCGCGGCCTTCTTCCTTGCCAATTTGCTCGCGCGGACAGAAGCCGTCGCGCCCTTCGACCTGGCACACGCCGGGTTCGCGCTCGTTGCTTTGGCGGCAGGGGGGGGCGTCTTCGCCCTCCAGCACGGACCGGCCACCGCGGCAACCATGCTGGCGGGCTCGGCGGCCTTTCTGACCTGTGCATGGGCCGGACACGCGGTGTGGCGGAAGCTCCGGCTTGCGGTGGCGCTCTGGCGCGGCGAAGCCACTGACGGCGCCCCGGCCTTCGCCCGGAGCCTCGTGCCGTGAGCACCGCAACCTACCCGGTTACACGCGAGGCGGCCGGTGACGCGCCTCCCGCGGGCAACCGGCGGGCGCTTGCCTTTCTCTCAAACCTGGACTTCCCGCTTCTCGCCGTGGCCGTCGTGCTCGGCGTGATCGGCCTTGTCAGCCTGCAGGGCGCGGTCTCGGGCGTGCCGCGGCTCGAAGCCGCGATTCCCCGCCACGCGGTGTTCCTGGTGATCGCCGGCGGTGTGATGCTCGTCACAATGTCGGTGGACTATCGCTGGCTGAACCGCGCGGCCATGATGCTTTACGCGGCGAATCTGGCGCTGCTGGTGATCGTGCTGTTCGCCGGGACGCGGGTGAACGACGCGACGCGCTGGTTGCAGGTCGGCCCGATCAGTTTTCAGCCCAGCGAAACCATGAAGATAGCCACCGTGCTCGTTTGCGCCCAGTGGCTGGCGCTGCGGCCCGAGGCGCTCCACGAGTGGAAGGGCGTGTTCATTCCGGGAGTGTTGTGCGGCCTGCCCGCGCTGCTCGTTCTTGTGCAGCCGGACCTTGGCACGGCCTCGCTGTTCTTCGTCATGTTCCTCGCCATGATGCTGATGGCCGGAGTGCCGAAGCGCCGGCTCGCCGTGATCGTGTCCGGGATCGTGCTTGGGTTCGCCTGCTGCTATCCGTTCCTGAAACCGTACCAGCAGGCGCGCCTGCAGACGTTCCTCAATCCCGAGTCCGACCCCATGGGTGCCGGGTACAATATCATCCAGTCGCAGGTGGCGATCGGCAGCGGAGGCTGGTTCGGCCGCGGATGGGGCGAGGGCACCCAAGGCACGCACCGCTTCCTTCCCGAGCATCACACCGACTTTATCTTCGCCAGCTACGTGGAGCAGTTCGGCTTCGTGGGCGGTGCGGTGCTGCTGGCGCTCTTTCTGTTCGTCATCCTGCGGATGGTTCGTGCGATGGACCTGGCGCGCGACCGGTTCGGGGGGATCGTTGTCGCTGGCCTGCTTGCGGTATTTGCCTTCCACGTCCTCTTTAACGTGGGAATGACGATGGGGGTACTACCGGTGACGGGGCTGCCGCTGCCGTTCATGAGCTACGGCGGATCGTTTCTCGTGAGCACCTTCGCCCTGATCGGGATCGTGCTGAACGTGGCAAGCCGGCGGTTCACTTTCGTGGGCCCATAGAAGGGGCCAAAGGGACCCAAAGGCCGAAAGCGGCGGCGCGCGTTCAGCCAAACAATCAACCTTCGGGAAAGAGGATTGATCTCCTGCACGAGTCCTGGCGTCCGCGGGTGGAGCCTCGTGCCGTCTGCGCCGTGGCGGGGCGGGCGGCGGTTGCCCTTGCCAAGTGCGGGGAGGCCTCCCATGATTTCCCCGCCATGACGTGCGAATGCTCTTTCAACAGGTCCAACATGATTCCGACCCGCTTGCGGGCCGCGGTGCTTTTGCCGGCAGTGGCCCTGCTCTTTCTCCCATTTGCCGTTTCGGCGCAGCCCGAGATCGATCCCGGCGAACTCCCTGAGGAAGTCCCGGACGCGGTTGAGGAAATGCTCCCCACACCGGGTCTGGCTGCTCCCACCCAGGAGTTCCCCGACGAGGACGTGGTTGGTGAGGAGGGCATCCTGTGGCGTCTGCGCGGCGGCGGAGAGGTCGTCGGCCGGCTGCTCAAGGAAACCCCCGTTGCGGTGTTCGTCGATATCGGCCCGACGGTGGTGGAAATCCCGACCGCCTCGGTGGTCAGCCGCACGCCCCTTGACGAGCTGACCGAACCGCCCGAAACCGGCATCGGCATGGGCGAGAGCGTCTTCGACCCTGAAACGGGCTCGCTCATCTTCCGCGGCAGGGAGGACGACCGTGCCCTGCTCTCCCAACAGGAAGTGCTCGATCAGGTGAAGAAGGGGGTCGTCCTGGTCTCCAACCCCGGTGGTCTCGGAACCGGCTGGGTGCTCGATCAGCAGGGGCGCGTAATCACCAATCAGCATGTGACAGGGAACGAACTCTACCAAACGGTGACGATCTTCGTCAAAGAGGGCGATCAGTGGGAGCGCCGGCGTATCGAGAACTGCCGCGTCGAGGCTGCCAGCCCGCTGTTCGACCTCGCCGTCGTTCAGCTCGACATGGAGCGGGTGCGCGAGATGGAGATCGAACTCCACCCGCTGGATGTCGCTCCGCCCGCGAGCCTGGAGGTCGGCGACCGTGTTTTCGCCGTCGGCAATCCCGGCATGGGGCTTATGGTGCTCGACCATACGGTCAGCGAAGGGATCGTGTCCTCGCTGGCGCGGAACTTCAACGACATCCTGTTCATTCAGACCACAGCGGCGGTGAACCCGGGCAACTCGGGCGGACCGCTGGTGAACGAGAACGGCGAGGTCGTCGGCGTGGTGACGCTCAAAGCCATGTTCCGCGAGGGATTGGGCTTTGCTCTTCCTGCCGACTACGTGCGCCAGTTTGTCAGGTATTCCCGGGCCTACGCGCTGGACGACGCCGCGCGTGCCCGCGGATACCGTTACCACCGTCCGCAATAGGGCCACTGCCGTGCCGTCTCCGATCAGTCACCCGGTCTCCCGGCGAGGCCTTGCATTCCGTGCACTTGCTGTGGCCGTCCTTCTCCTCGTCTATACAAGCGTGCAGGGGCAGGAGTCCTCCGCGTGGCGGCTCGTTTCCCCCGACGCCCACGCCGGCCTGGTCGTGGAGAACATGCAGGAATTCCGCGACGCCGTCTGTACGCACTCCTATCTCGGGGGGCTTGTTGCGTCGCTGGAGGGTGGGGCTCTGTCTCCGGACATGGTGGAGGGTTTCCTCTCGAATCTGCCCGTTTCGGAAAACGATGCGGTCTCCTTCCTGTGGGACCGTGCGGCGCCCAAGCTGGCCCCGGCCATTCATGAGCTTCTCGAACGCGGCGCCCACCCGCTGCAGACCACTCCCGCGGAGCTTTACCGCACTTTCGACCGGGCGTTGGCCCTCTATGCCACCGAATACGACGTCGTCGAGCGCCGCGGCCGCTATCAGGGCGAGTGGAACACCGTCCTCTCCGCCGCCTTCACCTCCGCCGGGCACGAAAAGGTGGAGGAGTTCCTCCACGGCGTGCTCGACAGACTCCCCGAGGAGGCCGAATGGGGGCGCTACGAGGTGCACGGCGTGGAGATCATCCAGGCCCGCTATTACGAGGAGGCCCGGACACAACTCCCGGGCGCACGCGGCCGTGAAAATCTTCAGGTGTTTCAGCAGTCGCGCGGGATTCTGGAGTACGCCTTCGTGGACGGGCACCTGCTGCTGGGCAAGGGCCGGGCCGGGGTCCTGGGCCCTGCCGTGGAATGGATCGCTGCCCCCGGCGAAAATCCACGGCCGGAAGCGGGCGCGTACCGCACCATGCTCCGCCAGCGCGAGCCCGGCGCCGATGCCACCTTCTTCCTGAACCAGGCGGCCATCCACGACCCGAGACGCTCCGGCGGCCCCAGTGTCGGAGCGCAGAACTGGCCCATTGCCCTCGGGCTAGAATCCGCCGGCCCGCTGCTCGTCTCCGCGTCTATACAGCCGGAGCTGCTCACCCTCCACGTATGGCAGGGCGGGCTGGGCCGGAGCGACGGACTCCTGTCGCTTCTCACCGGCGCCCCGGACAACACCTTCGAGGAAGCCGTGCGTCTTGTTCCCGGCGCTCCCGGATTCGCCACGGTCACTTTCGACCTCCGCAGGCTTTGGGAAGAATACATGCTGACCATGCGGTATGTGGACCGCAATCAGCAGCGAATTGCCGAAACCGTCCTGCACCTTGTGAGAAGTCAACTGAACGTGAACATCGTCACGGACTTCTTCCCGTATTACGAGGGCGAGCTGGTCAGCTATATCGCACCCGCCGCCGAAGAGGGCGGGCGCAGCCGTGCCCTCTTCTTCCTCCCCGGCAGCCCGGGCACGGACCGCACCCCCATTTTCAACCGCATCATCAGCGGCCTTACCGGTGACATCTCCTTCTTCGACCTTCAGGAAGTGGAGCACCGTGGTGTCACGCTCTGGGAAACGCCCCCGCCCTCCCTCGCCGGAGCGGAGGGTGACCGGCTCGTGATGGCTGCCACCAGCCGCGGTATCATCATCTCCGACAGCAGGACGGAAACCGAACGCGTGATCGACTCCATGCTCGACGAGGAGGACGCCGCCCCCTCCCCGGATTTTCCGCCTCGTCTCCGCCAACTCCTCGAAGAATACCGCCGGCCCGGTGTCAAAGGGCTCGGGTATGTCTCCGGTGTGCTCGCCCGTCCGGAGTTCGCCGCCTTTCTGCCCGAAGGCGATGACGCCGCACCGGCACATATGGCCCACCTTTGGTGGGTGGTTGAAGCCACGCAGGACAGTGTGGCCTTCCGGTTCACCATGGAATCGGAGTCCCCCGCTGCTCCATGAACCCTTCCGGTAACGCCGCCGAATCTGCTTCCGTCCCGCCCATGCGCATTGTCCAGCTCTCCCATCTTGTGTGGGAGCGGAAGCTCTTCCAACGCCCGCAGCAACTCGGCACCTGGTTCGCCCGCCTCGGCAACCGGGTGCATTATTTCGCGCTGTGCGGCCTGCGCCGGTACCTGAACATGGACCTCACAGAGCGCGCCATCGCCGGCGAGGATGGCCGGCTGGAGGCGCTCAACCTGCCGTTCATGCCTTTTGCCGGGAGCTTTGGTCCAAGCCGTGCCCTCACCATGGCGCTGCTCCGCGCCAAAGCCCGCGCCCCGCTCCGCAACGAACGCGCAGCGCCGCGCCTCCTCTGGGTCCAGAACCCGGCCTACGCGGCGGAAATCGGCCGTTTGCCACACGACCTGCTGGTGTACGACGTGATGGATCCCTTCGCCGCGTTCCGAAAAACCGACCCCACAGTTACGGAAAAGGAGGCCCGTCTGCTCCTGAAAGCAGACCTCGTCTTCACCGGCGGCCGCAGCCTCCACCGCCAAGTGCTCGAACGCAGCCGCACCGAGCCACACTGCTTCCCGAGCGGCATCGACTTTCCCCACTTCGCCAAGGCCGCCGCGGAAGGACCCGTACCCGAGGCGCTCGCCAAGCTCCCAAAGCCCGTCCTTGGCTACTTTGGCGCCGTGGACGAGCGCATCGACTGGCCACTCATCGAGCACCTTTGCCGCGAACGCCGGCACTGGAGCATCGTCTTCCTCGGGCCGCTTGTCCTCATGGATGAAATACCGATCAGCGAGCCCAACTTCCACTGGCTCGGCCCCAAGCCCTACGAGGCACTTCCGGACTATCTGCGCGGGTTCGACGTGTGCTTGATCCCCTGGCTGGTCAACGACCTGACGCGGTACATGAGCCCGACCAAGACCCCGGAATACCTCGCCGCCGGCCGGCCTGTCGTCTCCACCCCGATCCCGGACGTCGAGGCCGACTACCCCGAGGAGGTCAGCATCGCGGCCACGCCGAAGGACTTTGTGAAAAGCTGCACAAAGGCCCTCATGGATGGCAACGGCCCGCCACGCAAGCCGCCCCAAAGCCGCACTTGGGAGGAAACCGCCCGCGAGATGCTCGGCCTCATCGCCGCCAAACTCGAGTCCCGCTCCGCGGCGTAGAAGCGCGGGAAATCAAGCGCTCTATTCCGGCACGAAACTTGGTCCCCACCTTCACGATTCAGTGTGCGGGACCCGGAACCCATGGCACCTCGGCCTCCACAAAATCCAGTTTACCCCGTTGACCCGACAGCCTTCGAGGTCTGCCTGCCCAAGGTGGTCTGTCCCTCCTGCGGCACTGTCATGCCGGTTCCTTACCGCAAGGCGGCCGGCAAGGTGTTCGCCTGTCCGAGTTGCTCCACCCTTCTGCAAACGTGGAAGTCCGGAAGTGCGGCCTCCGAGGCCGTATTATTCCGTGGAAACGCGGGAGAAAAGACTGCCGGTACTGGCTGACCTTTCCCCCCCTCAGTGTTTCCGCTTCGCCAGCAGCACCGTCACCGTGTGCAGCAGCCCTGCCAGCTGCTCCGGTAACGGGCGGATGGCCTCCTCGGCGCGGTTGCGCAGCGCCTCGCACCAGCGCTCCGCCTCTTCCTCGGCACCGTAGCGGCGGTAAAGCGCCACCGCCTCCTCCACGTCTTCGGGCGTGGTTTCCTCGCGAGGCTTGTCCAGCAGAACGAACAGCCGCTCACGCTCCTCCGGCGTGCACTCCTCGGCCACGCAGGCCACGAGGAAGCTCCGTTTCCCCTCGCGAATATCGTTGCCGGACTGGCCGCGGCCCTTCCCAGAGGTCAGGTCGATCAGGTCGTCCCTCACCTGAAAGAGCGGCCCCAGCGCCCGGCCCAACTCGCGCAACGGGCCGAGCACGCTCTCCCGTGCCCCGGCGGCCAGCGCCCCACCGATCAGCGGGGCGGCAAGGTACGAGCCCGTCTTCCGGTCCACCAGCTCGGTGTATTCCCGGCGGGTGAAGGTGTGGCGGGCGCGCGCCTCGATGTCGAGTGCCTGGCCGGAGAACAGCTCCTCCAGCGTCTCGTCCACCAGCGCGAGCAGCCGGCTGCGCAGAGGTTCGTCCCATTCCGGCGCCTCGTGCAGCATCCGGAACACCCGCGCCAGCATGTAGTCCCCGATGTTGATGCCGTGGGGGAGCCCGAAGCGGACATGGACGGAGTCGCGCCCACGCCGCTGCGTGTCGCCGTCCTCGATATCGTCGTGCACGAGTGCAAAATTGTGCAGCATCTCGATGGCGCAGGCGAACGGGAGCGCCCGCTCGGTCCTGCCGCCGAGAGCCTGGCAGACGAGCAGGCACAGCACCGGCCGGATGCGCTTGCCCCGGGCGCCGGCGCCTTCCGGGTCGAGCCCGAGCGCGTAGGTCATCCCTTCGTGCAGCCCGGGGACGGGAGGCATACGCCGGCACTGCTCCTCCAGAGCGGCGTCTATTTCATCGCAGAGGGTTTGTGCCTCGGTGAGGAAGCGTTGCTCAGTCCATTCGGCCGGGTTGGCGTGTTCGGTCAAGTCAGGGGGGTCTCCTGCAAAGGGGTTGCGGGCAGTTCCGATACGGCCTCACTCTCTGCGGAGCAACGCCAACGATTGGGGGGCGCATGAAGCTCGTCACCGCAGCACAGATGCAGGAGATTGACCGCCGCACCATCGAGGAGCGCGGTATTCCCGGCTCGCTGCTGATGGAGCGCGCGGGACTCGCCGTGGCGGCGGACATTTGCGCGCACTTCGAATCGTGTGACGTGCTGGTGCTCTGCGGGAAGGGCAATAACGCGGGAGACGGATTCGTCGTGGCCCGCGCGCTGGCCGAGCGCGGCTGGCAGGTGGCCCTGCTGCTCGCGGGAGGGCCGCCTTCCGGCAAGGGCGACGCCGCAGAAGCCTACGGCCGCGTTCCCCCCGCCGTGCGCCGCATCTCTTGGGAGGACGTGCAGTCTTCTCCCGGCGAGTTCCTCGCCCAATTCGACCTGCTCGTGGATGCGCTCCTCGGCACCGGCGCCAAGGGGAAGCCCCGTCCGCCCTTCGACGCGATCATTGAGGCCGTCAACGCCTCCGCCCGGCCAGTCGTTTCCATCGACATCCCGAGCGCCCTCGACCCCGACACCGGCGAGGGACCACACGCCGTCCGCGCAGCGCGGACCGTCACCATGGGCCTGCCGAAGCTGGGCATGGTCAGCCGCGACGGGCCGGAGCGCTGCGGCTCCGTGCGGGTGGAACCGCTGGAGTTCCCCCCGGACCTGCTTGCCGCGCCGGACTCGTCCCGCGAAACGATGACGCGCCGCGAGGCCGCCGCCCTCCTCCCGCCCCGGCCCGTCATGGGGCACAAGGGCACTTTTGGGCTGCTCACCATCGCCGCAGGAAGCGAGTTCATGCCCGGTGCGGCGGTGCTCTGCGCCATCGGTGCCATGCGCGGCGGCTGCGGGTTGGTGCGGCTGCACGTCCCGCCGGTGATTCGTTCCGTCGTGGCGGGACAGGTGCCCGAGGCGATCTTCTCCTCCGCGCGCTCCACCGCCGACGGGCAGTTCGGCCCAATCGGCGAGCTGGCATGGCACCTGGTGCTCGAGCGCGCCACCGCCATGGCCCTCGGTCCCGGCATGGGAACGACGGAATCGGCGCGCGAGTTCCTCGGCGAATTTTTCGAGTTCTGCAAGCTTCCTACGGTGCTGGACGCCGACGCGCTGAACATGCTCGCGGAGGACGAGGTCCTGCGTGCGAAGCTGACTGACCGTCACGTCCTTACTCCGCACCCGGGGGAGCTGGCGCGCCTGCTCGCCTGTCCGTTGGCCGAAGTGCAGGAGGACCGGTGGGGGAGCGCCGAGCGCGCGGCGCGCAAGTTCGGCTGCACCGTGGTGCTCAAGGGCGCAGGGACGCTCGTTGCCCGCCCGGACGGCATGGTGACGCACTGCGGCACCGGCAACACCGCGCTCGCACGGGGCGGAGCGGGAGACGTGCTGACCGGCCTCATCGGGTCGCTGCTGGCCCAGGGCCTCGAACCGGAGCAGGCTGCGTGCCTCGGCGTCTATACGCACGGGATGGCCTCGGATATATATACGGAGAATCTCTCCAGCCGGGGGGCGCGGCTTCTGGACCTTGCACAGTACCTCCCGGACGCGTTCCGGGAACTCGAGCACGAGGCGGATGCGCACGCCATCGCCCCGGAGGCCACGTCATGAGCGCGCCCATCCTGCAGGCCCGCGGAGTTGTGCGGGAATATATAGACGGCGAGCGGCGCCTGCGCGTGCTCGACGGCGTGGACCTCGACGTCGCCGAGGGCGAGTTCATCTCCATCGCAGGGCAGAGCGGCAGCGGCAAATCCACGTTGCTGCACCTGCTGGGGGCGCTCGACCGCGCCTCCGCCGGGGAGGTCCGGCTCAAGGGCCAGGACTACCGGAAGCTGAGCGACAGGCAGCTCGCCCGCCTGCGCTCCAGCCAGATCGGGTTCGTCTATCAATTCCACCACCTGCTGCCGGAGTTCACCGCCCTGGAGAACGTGCTCATGCCGGGCCTGATCCAGCGGCGCCCGCAGGCCGACGTGGTGAAGCACGCCGAGGAACTGTTGCGGTCGGTAGGCCTCGCCGAACGGATGACGCACCGGCCGGCGAAGCTCTCCGGCGGCGAGCAGCAACGCGTCGCACTGGCCCGCGCGCTTCAGAACAACCCGGCCGTCGTTCTGGCGGATGAACCGACCGGCAACCTGGACGCCGAAACCTCGCGCGATGTGCTCAAGTTCCTCATCGAAATGACCGCCGGGCAGGGGCGTTCGCTGGTCATGGTGACGCACGATGCGTCCATCGCGCGTCAGGCTGACCGCTGTTTTCTGCTGAAGGGTGGCAAGCTCAACGAGTCGAAGAGCCTGGAGGAGGCGGGCACGCTGGGAGAGAAAGTGCCCGGTTCCGTCAGATAGACAAGCTGCCACTCACTTTTTGAATAACAGACTGTCCACCGAAAACCGCCCCGGCCCGAGTATCAGGATCACAACGATCGCCGTCAGGTAGAAGAGCGCCAGCTCGTACCCCGGCCCGCCGGGTTGGTAGAAGGGATCGCCGCGGGTGATATGGGTGCGGACTGCTTCGGTCATGGTGATGGCGATCATCAGTCCCCAGAACGGTGTCAGCGCACCGAGCAAAACGAACATGCCGCCCACAAACTCGGAAATTGCCGCTGCAGCACCAAGGAAAAGCGGCAAGTCATGCCGGTCGGCGAAGGCGCCAATGTCGATGATCTTGAAATACCCATGGGCGATCATCCCGGCGCCAACCATCAGCCGCAGCAGCAGGAGAGCGACGCCCAACCGCCCCGCGGGAAAGCCGGGGAAGACGAGCGCATGGAGTTTCTTATACAAAGTGGAAAGCATGGTGAGGGTGTCCTTCGATATGG
>SLMS01000281.1 GCA_007133495.1 Candidatus Sumerlaeota bacterium
GGCCACGAAGTCCGGGAATCCAATCGGCGTGCCACCGATCTCCTGCCCCCAGTGCTCCAGGAGAAAGACGAAGTCCGAAAAGTTCACCACCCCGTCGTTATTGAGGTCGCCCTGTGCGCGGGCCTCGGCAGGAATATCCGGCGGTCCAGTGAGTCCAGTCGCCCAGAGCCTCGCGGTCCCGTCCGTGCCGGCGGTCAGCAGTCGAGTTCCGTCGGCGGAAAATACCGCCGAACGGATGGCGCCGGAGTGCCCCTCAAAGGTGCGGACAAGCTCCCCTGTATCCAAGTCGGCGATTATCGGCGGAACAAAGAAACCGCCGATGGCGACAGCCGTTTCGTCCGGCGAAAACTCCGCGCTGGACACGCCGGTGGACATTGCCGCCAGACCCTGGATGGTTTGGAGGGACGTTCCCGTCTCCGTTTCCCAGAGCCAGACCGAGCCGCCTGGAAGGTGCCCGCTCAAGAGGGTTTTCCCGTCGGCGGAGAACCTGACCGACATCGTCAGGCCGGACGGACCGATGGTTATGAAGCTGCGCACGATTCCCCCCGTCGAAGCATCCCACAGTTGTGGCCGCGCCGATCCCGTCAGGATCTGCTCGCCATCGGGAGAGAACACCACCGAGTAAACAACTGTGTTATGTGGGATCGTGCGGATCAATTCACCCGTTTCGGTGTTCCACAGCCTGGCGGTTTCATCATGACCACCCGTGACAACGCGCGAACCACTGGGGGAGAAGGCGGCTGTCAGAACGTCGTGCGTGTGCCCCTCGAACGTCTCCAGATGCTCGCCGGTTTCCGTATTCCACAGCCGCGCGGTGTTGTCGAAACTGCCGGTCAGGACCATCGACTCATCGGGTGAGAAGGCCACTGTGAACACGTTGCCCGTGTGCCCCTCGAAGGTCCGGATCACCTCCCCATTGCTGACGTCCCACAGTTTTGCTGTGTGGTCCTGCCCTCCCGTGAGCACCTGGTTCCCATCGGCGGAGATTACCGCATCATAGACTTGGCCATCGTGGCCTTCGAAGGTCTGAATCGGTGTGGTGACCACTTCCGGCCGCGCAACGCCCACGGCCAGCAGTAGAAACAGGCACGCGGCTGCGGTCTGGCATTTTCCTGCCAAGCCGGATGCCAAGGAACGACCGCCGCAAGGGACGGCACGGAGTGCAAGTCTTTCGATTCGCATGGAAACCATCCTCCTCCAATCCGGTTAAGCCTCCGGAAGCTCCACCCTTCCGGCAGGCTTCCTTCCCTCCGGTGGCCGCCGGAGCCACCGTTCAGTGAACAAGCACATGGAACATGTACCGGTCCAAGGTACCTGTCAATCGAATCGTGCCGGTCATGGCAAAGGGGGGCGCACGGCCGAGACCTTGGGAAGCGTCCTCCTATCAGCCCACCCTGCCTCAGCAGCCCTCGCCCCAGTTGTTCAGGATGGCCGTGAAGTCTTCGAACCCCATCGGGGCGGTGTCAAAGCTCACCCCCCAGTTCTCCAGAAGGAAGATGAAGTCCTGCATATTCACGCACCCGTCGTTGTTGAGGTCGCCCATGGCCCGGGCATCGGCCGGGATTTCCACCTCAAGTTGCCAGAGCCGCGCGTTCGTGTCATCGCTGGCGGTGACCCCCAGCCTGCCGTCGGGCGAGAACGCCACGCCATTGACGAAACCCCCATGCCCCTCCAGCAGGAGCAGGACTTTCTCACCCTCGGGGTCAAGCAGCCGGGCTCTCGCATCAACGTGGGTCGTCATGGCCGTACCGCCATCCGGCGAGAAGACCCCGGCCCGCGGCATCGGGAGGTGGAAGCTGGCAAAGGGGTCCTCCTGCCCGGGCTCCCAGAACTCGACGCGGGATGCCCCGTATGCGCCCAGCAGCACGGTATCGGTGGCCGGCGAATAGTCCGCGAAGACGATCTGCGCGCCGAAGGGCATCTCCTGCACGGCCTGGTCCTGCAACTCCCCCTCGAGGTCCCGGAGGTCCCATCCGTACTCCGCCAGGGGGACGTAGGTGGTGATGTATTCGCCGGTTGCGTAGAGCCACCCGGCCAGTATTCGCGTCCCGTCGTGGGAGAACCTCACGGAGGTGAAGCTGTCCCGTCCTTCCGCGATCTTCCGGACCTGTTCCCCGGATGCCGTGTCCCAGAGGCGGACGGCGCCCGTGCGCTGGGCCGCCTGGGAGCCCTCGGCCGACACCACCTGCGTCCCGTCGGGCGAGAAGTCCACGGCCCAGATGCCCCAGTTCCAGGGGTTCTGAGGTGGCCAATCGGGTTGGAGGTCCTCGCCGAAGCGGCGAATCTCCTCGCCGGTGGCCGCGTCCCAGAGCCGGATCGTCCGGTCCTGGCTGGCGGTGACGATCCTCGTCCCGTCGGGAGAGAGGGCTGCGGCGGTCACGCTGTCCGTATGTCCCTGAAAAAGCTGGAGTTCCCCGCCCGACTGAACGTCCCAGAGCCGCGCGGTGTTGTCGCTGCTGGCCGTCAGGACCTGCTTTCCATCGTGGGAGAAAGCCACGCTATTCACGTGTCCCGTGTGGCCCTCGAACATCCGCAGCGGCGGATCAGCGACGGAGGGATCGGCTGCGGCACGCCCTCCGGCGAACAGAATTGCAACGCCGAGAACCATGGTTCCCGGCCATGTCCAGGCTGTTGAGCTCATCCCGTCTACCTCCACATATTGAATGTCGCCCTCTGAGCGGTCCGTGCGGAGAGCGCCTTTCTGATTTTGAAAAAGATGTGACGTCTTGCTTGAGCTGTCAACAGCATCCCCC
>SLMS01000198.1 GCA_007133495.1 Candidatus Sumerlaeota bacterium
GAACCTTGTTCGTGATGACCTCCACGAACTTGATATCGATGGAGACCTGGTAGGTCGGCACGTCGAGCTGCCGGACCCAGAACTCCACCCGCCGCAGGTCATCCACGTCGTCATACTCGACAAACATGGCGTTGAGGTTCTCGATTTCCACAAGGCTCAGCCCGATGTCCTCCACGGGCGGTGTGGGCGGCATTCCAGGCATTCCCGGCACTCCGGGGGGCACTCCGGGTACGCCCGGTTGCGGGAATCCCGGCTGTACGCCAGGACCCACGCCAACTCCCACGCCCGGCGTGTACCGGAAGGTGAGGCGCGCACGGCCCTGACCGGGCTGCGTGCCGGGCCGGATGTCGTCCGCCACGATTTCATAGTCGTCCACGAACTCGGAGCGCCAGTTCTGAATCGTCACTTCCTGGCTGGTCGTGGGCGTGCGGACGACAAGCTCCACGGAGTTGTCGGAGTCGTCGTCGAAGGTGTTCTCATTCACGCGGATCACGCGGAAGGTGGCGCCGGCGAACTGGAACTCGTCCTCCACACGCATCGTGCGGGTGACTTCCTGCTCCGCTCCGGGAACGCCCACTGTAGGCGCCACGATGCCGAGGAACTGTTCGATCTGGGTGACCATCTCCCCGGCGTTTGCCCAATCAAGGAAGATGATTTCGCTGCGGCGCCGGCGCGCGAGCTGCGGCAGCCGGTCGATGTAGCTTTCCACCACCGCGATACGGTCCGGATAGTCCGTGATCGTAAGCTGGAGCGTGGCCGGGTCATACCACATCCGCCGGCCCTGGCGCTCCGCCACCGAGCGCCCTTCGCGCTGGTAGAGCAGGGTCTCCACCACCTGGCGCACCTGGTCCGCGAAGGAGCGGACGAGGTCGGGGTTCTCTTCAAACTCGACAATCGGCGTGAGGTTGAAGGTGGCGACGGCGATCTCGTCGTCCACGAAGCGGCCGATGAACTGCTGGTCCTGGAGAATCTCCCGCGCCTTCTCGATGTTCTCCGGCGTGTCCTTGATGACCAGGGTGCTGCCTTCGACGATGAGCTTGCGCTCGGCGTTGAAGGGGGTTGGGTCATCCACGGCGAGAATTGCGCTGAGCAGTGCCTTGATTTCGGGCGCCTTCCTTTCGTCAATCTCGTAGGTATCGACGATGAGCTGCGCGGCGGGCCGGTCGTGAAGCCCTTCAAGGAACGCGCGGAACTTGCTGAGGTTCATCTCCGAATCGGTCATCACGACGACGTTCTGACGCGCGTCAGTGAAGACTTCCTGCCCCTGGAGAACCGGCTCGCCGGTGGGGCCATAGAGCAGGCGCGGGATCACGCCGTCCTCGATCAGGATTTCCACGGTGTTGATGATTTCGGGCGTGACGGGGTGGACCTCGGTCCGCAGGTCAGGCGTCACGGTAACCGTGCGCGTGCCGGGTTCGCGCTCCCAGCGCAGGCCGATCGGAGTCAGCGTCCGGTCCAGCACGTTGCGAAGAGGCTCATCCTCGAAAGCGGCTTCCACGCGGGCCTGCACCTCGCCGGCAATGACGAAGTCGATGCCGGAGAGCAGCCGCAGGTTCTGAAGGAACTCGGAGAGCCGGGTGGGTTCGAAGGTGCTGAAGGACACGAGCGTATCCATCCGTTCGAGTGCCTCGGCCTCGGCCTGCTCGAAGGCATCCCGCTCGGCGCGCTGCGCCATCAGGCGGTTGTACTCGTCCTCGGTTTCCTCGAGATAGACGTCGGGCTTGAGGAAGCTCGGGTCGATCTCCTTGGCGTCGGTCCAGCGCTGACGGGCGCGTGCGAGTTCGCCCTCCCTGTATAGCTGGACGCCTTCCTGGTAGGCCTGCTCGGCCTGGGTCCGGCGGGCGGTCTGTTCCTCGCGCTCGCGGCGTTCGGTCGCGCGGCGCTCGGCGGCCTCCCGGCGTTCACGCTCGGCGGCTTCGCGCGCCTCATCGACGGGCTCGGGGGTGGGTTCCGGCTCGGGCGTGGGCTCGGGTGTTGGTGTGGGAGTTGGAGTTGGAGTGGGTGTCGGGGTCGGTTCCGGTTCCGGCTCGGGGACCTGGGCCACTTCGATCGGCTCGTCAACCGGTTCAGGTTCGGGGGCGGGCTCCGGAGCTGGCTCGGGCTCGGGCGCCGGAGCGTCATCCGCCACTTCCACAACGGCAGCGGCCTCTACGGCCTGCTGGGCGGACTGGAGTCCCCGGCGTGCAGCGCGGTGGTCGGGCAGTACAGCCAGAATGCTGCGGTAAATCCGGGCCGCCTCTTCCGGCTGATCGGCATCCAGGAGTCGTTCCGCCTCGGCGAGGCGCTCGCTGGCGCGTTCGTTTGCCTCGCGCTCGATGGCGCGGCGCTCCTCGCGGGCGATACGCGCGATCATGTTGTTGGCATCGCGGCTCGTCCGGTCGATCTGGTACACTTTTGCGACAGCCTGGCGCGCCTGGTCGAAGTTCCCTTCGCGCATCTGGCTTTCAGCCTCGGAGAGGTGCATTCGGATTTCGGAGTCCATGATGCGGGAGGCGAGGCGCTCGAGGTCACGCTCGAACAGGCCTTCGGCCAGCTCGCGCGCTTCGGCCTCGTACTGGCGGGCGCGGTCGAAGTTGTCCTGCCGGACAGCGTTTTCGGCCGCCTCGATGCGGCGCTCCACCTGTCGGCGGAGGGCGCGCTCGCGTGCGCGGTCACGGTCGCTGATGATGCGCTCGCGCGTGCGTTCGGCGTTCCTGGCCTCCGGGTCGAGTTCAAGCGCGCGGTCCACCTGGGAGAGGGCGTCGTCGAACCGGTTCTCGCGGCGGAGCCGGTCGGCGGCGCGAACGAGTCCACGTGCCTGCTCGGCCCTTTCGCGGGCGGCGGCCTCCTCCTCCGCCTGAGCGATCTCACGCTCAAGTTCCCGCAAGCCGGGGACCTGCGGGTCGAGAGCACGCGCCTGTTCGACCCGCTCGCGCGCGGCGGCAAACCTTTCCTGGCGGAGCTGGCTGCGAGCGTCCCCGAGGAGCTGTTCTGCCTGCTCCCGGACGGATTCGCCCTGCTGATTCTGGGCTGGGTTGGCCTGTTGATTGCCTGTTTGGGGTTCAGCGTATAGCGGGCCCGCCGCAAAGACTGCGGCGAGCAGGGAGGGTGCTATGACCTTCCCCAGCAGGTTGACAACAGGGCGCATGAGGCTCATCCGCTTCATGGAAATCGCGTTTCTCCTTGGTTGGACCTTACCAAGACACTTCCGATTTCTACTGAGGGCGCTTCACAACACCGGCCCTCCGCGAGGGTGTCAAGGCAACAAATCTCCGCTTTTACTCGCGCTTGCGCGAACCAAATCTCAGGTTATCGGTTGGGCGGGGCAACGGCTTTAGCCGCCCGTTGTTTCGTCCTCCTCCCCGGCCTCCGCTTCGGCGAGCGCTTCCTCGATCCGCTCCTGAAGGCGCAGGGTCTGCTGATGTTGGGGGTTGCGGGCAAGGATGGATTCAACCAACCCGGCCGCGTCTTCATAATTGCCGTCACGAAAATGGCGGTCCGCCTGCCGGAAGTCGTCCATGATGGCGTCCGCCGCCTGCGCCCGCTCCTGAACAGCGCTCCGGCTGAAAGGGTTCACCTCGACGAGAATCCGTGCGGTCTCGTCCTCTTCGATCAGCGGATTGGGACGGATGAACTGACGGCGGAATCGCTCGAAGTGCTCCGCTTCCCCTTCGGCAGGTTCGGGAAGCTCCTCCACTTCCAGCGGGATGCGCACGTCCCAGCCAAGCGGCGAGGGCTGCTCGGTCGGGGGAGCAACGAAATCCTGCTCGCGATACAGGAAATAGATGGCGACTACCAAGAGGACGGCACCGGCGGCGAGCAGGACGAGGTCCAGTCGCTTGCCGGCTTTCTCCAGGAGTTCGCGGTAACGTTCGTTCATGGACTCTCGTGCGGCCTCTTTAGAAGCGTGGCGCCCTGCCCGGGAAGCGGCCCGGCTGGCGGACGCCCGGCTGGTCGGGCCGTGGCGTGGGTGTGATACTCAGGTGGTTGTGCTTGTCTCTGAAGTCCATCGTGATCTCGAACTGGAACCCGCCTTCTCCCCCGGTAACTGGCTGGAAGTTCGCCAGCCTCGGTCCTTCGCGGAGCCGTTCCTCATCGAATTCGGTGCGCAGGGCGCTCTCGAAGTTCGAGACCGATATCCGCTGAGGGCTCCAGGCCACAATACGGAACTCGCCTTCGTGCCCGCCGCGCATGTCCTCGATGAGCACCTCGGCCGGCTTGGCCCGCCAGACGCGCGCGAGCACCTCGATCCAGTAGTTCCGGTCGCCCCAGAGTTTCTCAAGGTGCTCGAAGTTGGTGGCGACGTCGGCGTGCATGCTCTGCAACTCGTTGAACTGGCGCACATCGCTGGCGGTGCGCTGCACCAGCATCTCGACCTGCTGGGCTTCCTGCTGGTAGGTTGAGGCGTACTCCCTACCGGAGTTCGCCGCAACCGCCACCGTCCCCACCACCATCGCGAGAAGGGCCGCGGCCATCTTGTAAGGGAAATCGCGGATGATCTTTTGTTCTTCGGGGAGAAAGTCCACCTGGAGCGCACCCAGTCCGATGCCCTGGAGCGCCGAGCCGATGGACACGGCGAAGGGAGCCATCGATCCTGCCTGCTCGTACCATTCGAGGCCGGTGCCCTCCGGCGGTTCGTGCAGGATGACCGTCGGCGTCGTCAGCCGCTCCTCCAGGTGCTCCTCCATACCGGGCAACATGGAAGCCCCGCCGCTGAGCACGACCGAATCCACGGCCACGCCGTCCGGCTGGGTCATGTAGAACTCAATCGAGCGCCGAATCTCTCCGGCCAGGCGCTCGGCGACCTTGCTCATGGCCGCGGAGGCCTCCTCGTTCGCCTCGCCTTCCTCGGGTTCAGCCCCGGCAACGCTGGTGGAGGTGACCTTGATCCGTTCGGCATCATGAAAGCGCTCGACCTTGAGCGCCTTCTGGATCGAGCGCGTCAGTTCGTCGCCCCCCAGCGGGATGGTCCGGGCAAAGCCGAAGTGCGGCTCGCCGCCTTCGATCCGCGCGATGGCCAGATCGCAGGTCGCCGCGCCCATGTTCACGAAGGCGCGCACGTCCTGATAGGCGAACTCTTCCTCTTCGTCGGCGGCCTCGGGCACAGGGGCCTCCTTGCCCTTGGCCGCGGCCTGGCGCGCGGCGAGCACGCTCTTTATCTTGGCCGCCACCTGCTCCTCCTCCAGCGCCAGGAAGGACTGGGCGTTGAAGAGCGAGAACGTGGTGACGCCAACCGCAACCGCCTTCACCCCGCAACGGCGCACGACCTGCATGAAGTCGCGCACCTCGTCATGGCGCACCGCGGTGAGCAGGACTTCGACCTCGCGCTCCCCCGGCACCTCGCGGTGCTGGTACTGGAGTGACGTCTTGTCCAGCGGGAAGGGTATCTGCTGGCGCGCCTCGTACTGAATGATCCGGTGAAGCCGCTCAGGGGACGCCATCGGCAGCCGGAAGCGGCGGACGAAGACCTTCTGCCCCGAGAGGCTGAAGACGGCTTTGCGGGCGGCAAACTTTTCTTGTTTGAGGAGGGCCTTGACGGTGGAGACCAGCGCACTGCGGACTTCTTCGGCGGGCATGCCGGGCTGGACGCCGGTGGGTGCCGACGCGGCTCGCAGAACCCGGACCGACCGCTTCTGCAGAGCGAGTTCGACGATCTTGACGCTGTTCACCCCGAGATCGATTCCGAGGCATTGCTTCAGTTGGGGCATTGGAAACGGTTTCCTTGTTCCTTAGCGAACTGTCTGGCCGCGCCCTCTGGAATCCATGGCTACTCTGCCGATGCTGTCGTACCCCGGTCTGTGCCCAGCCACCCGTTGTATGCCCCGAGCACGTTTTCGTTGGTGTTCGTGGTCAACGCGAAACTCCTGACTTGCCCTGCCCCGAGCGGTGGAAGTGGCACCCAAAGTCAACTGGCTGAAGGGGGCAAGCCGGCCGGGACTTTGTGCCTCGTTGGGCTGCTCATCAGGGGGCCGCCGGCCGGGAGGGTCAACGCGATTCCCGCCCCCGTGAGGGGGTTTTCTTCCGGTGGAGCAATCCAAGCGCAACCCGGGCAACCTCCTCCACCCCGAGAAGGCGCATGCCCCAATCCGCAGGAAGCCCCGCGTTTTCCCCCGGCAGAGAGTTCCCCGGGGCTCCGGAAAGCACCTCCACCGGGCCACCTTCGGGGGGGACTCCCTCCCCGAGTGCCCCCCAGCGATGAGGCTCCGACATGCCGAACAACAGCACGGTGGGAGTCCCTGCCGCCCGGGCGACATGGGAAGGACCGGAATCGGCGCCGACAAAGAGCGCCGCGGATTCAAGCAGTGCCGTCAACTCGTCCGAGTCCAGCAATCCGTGAAGCGCCTGACAGCGGGGAATCTCCCCGGCCCATGGCTCCACGGCGGCACGGCCGGAGGGCGAACCCTCCAGGAAAAGAGGCACGCCTTCGCGCGCAAGAGTTTGCGCAAGCCGGGCGAAATTCTCCGGCGGCCAGAATTTGAACCGTCCGGCGCGCTCGACGTGAAGTACCGCATAGGTTCCCGGCTCGAAGTCCGCCCGTTCCAGTATTCTGGTCACACGGGAACGTGCCCGCTCCGAGGCCCGGATGCGCGGCCGGCGCAGCCGCGTGCCGATACCAAACGGCGCCAGCAGATCCAGCAACGCAGCCGCCTCGTGCTTCTCGAAACTCTTCGGGACCGGGCGCGCCAGAATCTCCGCGTAGAGTTGCCGCTCCAGCCCGTTGTCCTCCGGCCAGGCGACCACGGGAGCTCCGAGAAGAAAGAGGGGCGCGGGGTGCAGCCCGTGCGCGTAGGCGATCAGCACAACGTCCGGCGCCTCCCGCCGCACGAGCCCGTGCAGGCGCAATCCGGCAAGGGGGGAGCCTCCGCGCGCGGCCGGCGGGACTTCCAGAATCCGCGGGCGCACCTCCCCGGCAAAGTCCTCCACGTTCGTCCGCAGAAGCGGCGCGCAGGAAGGCCCGGTGAGCACGGTGACGCGGGTACGCGGCAGGGCCTCGCAGAGCTGGCGCAGGGCGGGGAGCGCAAGAACGCTGTCCCCAAGGAAATCGTGCAGCACAAAAAGTACGGACCGGGGCGGTTTCCCCCCCGCCGGCACACCCTGCCCCATGCTGCGGTGGAGCGTGGCGGCCATCGGGCGCAGCAGGACACGCGCTTCCGAAGAAAAAAGCCCCAGCAGCCCCCCGCACAGCATCCGCAGCCGCGTGGTGGGAGTCACCCCGCTGCCGTGATCGTCCACCGCTTCGCGTAGCAGCGACCATTGGCGCCGCGCCCAGATGCTCCGCACGGCCCAGCACTGGCGAAGCGTGTGCGGGCCACTGAGCGCCTCGCGCACCACACCGGCGGGAGAATACAGCACATCGCGCGCGGCACCGGGGAGTTCCTCCCGCAGCCCCTCGCGCCGCCAGTGCGCCCGGCCGTCCGCCTCGGCGCGCTCCGCGAGACGGTCCCACTCCAGGCGTGACTTGTCTATATGGTGCCAGGCGATGGCACGCGGCACGGCCCCCACGGCTTTGCCCGCCCGGCGGAGCGAACGCCACCATTGCGCGTCCTCCCGTCCGAGGTCGTATAGAAATCTATCCATGCCCGGACGCGGCAGGAGCGCCTGGAAGGGGAACTCCCTGAAGACCTCCCGCCGCGCGGCGAGATTGGCAGTCATCGGATGGTACAGCCGGCCGGCGAGCGGACCGAAGAAACCGGGGGGCGTCAGCCCGGCCAGCCAGGCCAGTTCCGGCGCGTAGCGCGCAGGCGCAGGCAAACCGTCCGCCGGCAGCACCGCCCCCCCGGCAGCCACCCAGCCATTCTCCTCCAGCGCACCGGTGAGCCGGGCCAGCCAATGACGGTCGGGCTCGCAGTCGTCGTCGAGGAAGGCAACGATCTCCCCTTGGGCCTTCGCGATGCCGGCGTTGCGCCGTTCGGCGAAGCTTCCCTCGGGCGCGGGGAAGGCACGGACGGGAAAGGGAAGACTGTCCACCCCAAGGTGGGCGGAGGACCGCTCGCCGGACTGCTCGTCCTCCACGAGCACCACCTCCCCGGGCGGGAGTGTCTGCCCCGCCAGCGCGCGCAGAACCAGTTCCAGTTCGCGGACGCGCCCGCAGGTGAGAATAACAACGGAGGGAGCAGTCATGATAAGCCAAGCAAACCCCGCCGCGCCCCCCGGGGGGGAAGGGTAAAGGCGGACCTGTCGGCATGCGGTGGGCGAGTGCGCGTCACTTTGCGCCATCCCTTGCGCGGCCGGCCTTGCGCTTGCCGCGCCGCCAGTGCTTCAGCGGCCGGTAGAACCGCCGGCGGAAAAACCGCCCCAGGGAAAGGTGCCACGGCGTGCGGTTGATCTCCTCCAGTTCCGGAGGGCTGAGGTGCTCCGGGCCAAGGTACCACTTCTTCAGCTTGAGGAAGTGCGTTCTGTCCACCCGCATGGCCTCCCGGAGGAGGAGCTTGCCGATGGCGCGCGGCGGGACGGCCACACAGAGGCACTGCGTGAAGTCCACCATGCGCGGGGAATGCGGGTCGCCCGGCGCGCGAAGCAGATTCTTTCTTCGCAAGTCTCCATGGTTGACGCCGCGGCGGTGCATCTCGCCGAGCAGTTCCCAGAGACGGGCAAAATACTCTGGGGATAGGACGCCGCCGTGCTTGACCTCGGGCACCGGCTCGGCGTCGAGAAGCGTCATTTCGATGGTGTAGGGGTCCGGCCGGCGGAACGGGCGCGGCAGACCCGGCAGACCGGCGAGCCGGCGCAGGGTGCGGTATTCGCGGCGTGCCAGCCAGCGGGCAAAGAGCGCGCGTTCGATCAGGGGCCGGCGCCACCAGCTCTTCCACACCGCGGGACTGCCGTCCGGGCGCACAGTCGCCCACACGTCCGCCTGCAGATAGCCCGCACCGGCCTTGAGCAGCCGGTGGGGTCCGGGGTACTCTTCAAGTCCCGGCGGCAGGGGGTGGGTTTCGGGGGTGGATGTCACGCGCAGCAAGGAGCCATACTGTTGGTTGGTGAGTGGCAGTGGGCTGGTAGCCGCGCGCCCGCACCGCCGCAACCGGAGATGAGGAAATGCTTGGCACCAATGACGCTCCGGACCCACAATGAGGCCGCGGGAACGGATTGGACCGCGGACAGGCTGTTTCGGATTGAACCGCACTGTCCACTACCGGCACCCCGGCGACGCAGGAAGCGAGGCTGCAAATGCACAAGTGCCAGATATGCAACAAACGCCCCGCGGCGATGAAAATCGTCAAGGTGACCGAGGGCCAACTCGAAGACTATCACGTCTGCGAGGAGTGCGCCAGCGGGCTCAGCACCTACGCGGCCAAGATCATGAAGAAGGCCCAGCTCGACCTGAAGTCCACGGCCAGCCTTCTCAGCGATCTCATGAAGGGCCAGGAGGAAGGAGCGTCGGTGCCCGGCGGCAAGAGCCTGCACCCCGCCCCTCCGGACCTGCAATGCCCCAGCTGCGGGCTTGATTTCACCCGCTACCGCCAGACCTACATGCTCGGTTGCCCGGCCTGTTACGACGCCTTCGGCGAGGCGCTCGAAAGCGACATCCGAAAGATACACGGCGCCACCGAGCACACCGGCGGGAGGACACAGTCCCAAGAGCGGCTTGTGGACTTTCGCGCCAGGCTCAAGTCGCTCAAGCATGAACTGGACGAGGCGGTGCGCGAAGAGGACTTCGACAAGGCCGCCAAGTTGCGCGACAAGATACGCACGGTTCAGGAAGAGGCGGAATCCGTCGGCGGGGAGGCAAGGAAGTAAGATGACTATACCGGCCGGAATCGTCGCCAAGGAACCGGAGTGGCTCTTCGAGCCGGCACCATGCAGCAACGTGGTGACGACCAGCCGTGCACGCTTCGCGCGCAACGTGGACGGGCAGCAGTTCGCCCCCCACGCCCCGCCTTCCGTGCTGGAGGAAGTACACGACGAGATTCTCGAAGCCCTGGGCCGAAACAAGTTCGTCCGCCCCTTCTTCCTCCTCGAACTCACCGAGGTCACCGCGAGCGAACGCGCCTTCCTCAAGGAACGCCGCCTCATCAGCAAGGAGATGGAACGAGGCGGGGCAAGCCGCGCGGTTTACGTCGCCCCCGAACTCAAGTCCTCCATCCTCATCAACGAGGAGGACCACCTGCGGTTCCAATGCCTGGAGAACGGACTCCAACTGCCGCAGGTCATGGCAGCGCTGGAGCAACTCGACGATGAGGTGGGCGAGGTCGTTCCCTACGCCTACCACGACCGCTACGGATATCTGACCGCCTGCCCAACCAACCTGGGCACCGGGCTTCGCGCCAGCGTGATGATGCACCTTCCGGGGCTATCGATCCGGAACGAAATACAGTCCAATTTGCAGCCCCTTCCGCAACACGGGCTGACCGTGCGGGGCTTCCACGGCGAGAACTCGGAGAACTCCGGAGACTACTTCCAGATCAGCAACGAGGTTAGCCTCGGGAAATCGAAGGAGCAGATCGTCGAGGAACTCGCCGAAATCGTGACCCTGCTGATGGAGAAGGAACTGGAGGCGCGGTCCTTGCTCCACAGGGAAAGCAGGTTGGGAATCCAGGACGCCATCTGGCGTGCCTACGGCATCCTGACACATGCACGGAGGATTGACACCAACGAAGCCATGCGCCTTCTGAGCAGACTCAGGCTCGGGATCGACGAGGGATACGTCAAGGAGCTGAGTCACGAAACACTGAATCTGCTGGCGATGGAAGTCCAGCCCGCTCATCTTGTGTTCCGCCACGGTGCGGACGCGGAGACCTCGGAGAACCGCGATCAGGCACGAGCCGAGCTAATCCGCCAGCGACTACTGGAGGCTGGAACAAAATGATCCGCAA
>SLMS01000108.1 GCA_007133495.1 Candidatus Sumerlaeota bacterium
CTGCGGCAGCCGGCCGCACCCTTGGTGTGATCGTTGCAGGGAGGCAAGCAGCCCCCTCCCGATGGCTCATGCAGCTCCAACCCCCACGGAGACCAAAGCCGAATGCACGTCGCATTCATCACCGCATACGACCCGGAAAGCCCCTATCAGGTCAGCCTCCCGCCGCTCGGCATTGGATACCTGTCCTCTTACGTCAAGCGCCAGTGCTGGTTCGTGGAGACGAGCTTCCACCACACCGTCGAGGAGCTGATCGCCGCCAAGCCCGACATCATCGCCGTCTCCTCCACCACGGAGAACTTCCACCACGCCACCGAGCTTGCCCGCCAGGCGAAGGAAGCCCTCGGGGTGCCCGTCATCGGCGGCGGCATGCACATCACCAGCCTGCCGCACACACTCCCCGGAGTGTACGACCTCGGCGTCGTCGGCGAGGGCGAGCAGACACTGGCCGACATCTGCAACCTCTACAACGAGGTCTCCCGCCCCGGACCGGAACATTTCCGCAACCTCAAGGGTGTGGCCTACCACGAGGACGGCCGCGTCGTCGTTGGCCCGCCGCAGGACCTTATCAAGGAGATGGACACGCTCCCCTACCCCGACCGCGAGCTGATAGACGAGGGGTGGAAGGTCCCGAACTGGGAATCCGTCCACCTGGTTTCCAGCCGCGGGTGTCCCTACAAGTGCTCGTTCTGCTCCAGCGCACTGCACTGGAAGCGCTTCCGGTTCTTCAGCCCGGAGTACGTGGCGCGGGAGATCGAATGGCTGCGCGAGCGCTACAACCCCGAAATACTCTACTTCTTCGACGACCTGTTTGTCGGGCACATCGGGCGCTGGCGCGAGGTCGTCAGAATCTTCCGCGAGCGCGGCATCCACAAGGGCATCCGCTTCCGCGCCTACGCACGCGTGGACCTGATCACCCAGCAGATGGCGGACGAATTCGCCGAGCTGAATTTCCACTATATAGACTTCGGATTCGAGTCCAACTCCGAACCCATCCTCAAGTTCCTCACCAAGACCCGCGTCACTCCGGAAGTAAACCAGCGCGCCGTGGATATGCTCGGGAAGAACGGTCTTTCGATCGGGGCCAACTTCATCATCGGCTCACCGCCCGAAACGCTCGACGACATGCAGCAGAGCTACGACTTTGCCGAGCGCAACCGCGACGTGATCGAGCGCTGCTCGGTCGGCCCACTGCAGCCGCTCCCCGGCACCGCGGTATGGAATATCGCCAAGATGAAGGGACTCGTAAACGAGACGGATTTCGACTGGTCACGCCTCGCCACGAGTTACGAAACATTCGATTGGGACCGCTTCCCCTTCATGGGCGAGAGTGTCTCGCGCGAGGATTTCTGGAACATGTGGACGAAGTTCCACCACCTGGCCAAGGAGATCAACTACGTCGGCCAGCTCCGCCAGATCGCGCACCAACGGCTGATGAAGGACCTGCGCATCCGCCAGCTCCAGCATGAGCTGGACAGCATGAAGGGCTCGCGCGTGGTGCGCTGGGCCAACCGGCTGCGCGGCCTGCGGCAGAGGCTCTCCGGCACCCGCGAGCAGGAAAAAACTCCCGCCGCCGTGTGAGCAAGATTATCGACGAACACCCCCGGCCCTCCCGCATGGTCGCGGGAGGGTAAGAACGAAAATCAAAATGAACCACGGAGACGCGGAGACACGGAGATTATCTGCGGTAAAGGCCGTGGTCCAGAACTCACATCACCTCACCTTTCGTGAGCCGGGCGAACCTGACAGAGCCGCAAGGTGCAACCTCGCCGGGTCCGGTGTGGTTTGCGCTATACAAGGGCCGTACGTCAGCCGCCGGTTGCTTTGGGCAGTTCGGCGCGGCCCCAGTGGGTGTGTTCCCAGGCCATGCCGCTTTTGGCGCCTTCGGGGGCGAAGTACTCCGTTGCCGGGTGGATTCCGTCCGTTCCCGGCTGGCTGGACCAGTAGCGGAAACCGATAATCTCGCCCTCCTCGTCCCGGACCCAGGAAAGGAAAATGACGCTGTGGCCGCTGCCCTGCCGACGCCAGATTTGCACGAAGTCGCCCGGGAGTGCCTCCTCCGGCTCAATGGTGCGGCCAAGGCCGAATTCCTCGAGCGCGAGCGAAGGCCCCGGCCCGTTCTTCTCCAGCACGAACCAGTAGCGCTGGAAGTCGGACCACGTCTCCGGGGTGAGCGGGTTGTCCTCCGGTTCGCCGTACTTGTCCAGCCAGCGCGTCCAGGCGGCGTGGAAGGCTTCGAGGGTCACCCCGCAACAGAAGGTGCGGCCCTGCGGCTCGCCGTACATCACACGCTGGCCCGCCAGATAGATGTCACGCGTGACGCCGCTGAAGCGGGCGCCCTCGCCCAGCTCCTCCTCCATTTGCTCGGCATTCGGCCACCAGTAGCCGTAAGTGCCGTCGATGGGATAGATGGCGGCTTCCTCGAGCACCATGCGGTTGAACTCGGGGATGCCCTCGTAGCGGATCGGATCGGGGGTGCCGGTGGGAGTCACTGTTGAAGCGCACCCGGCCGCGAAAACGGCCAGCAGAATTGCGGGGAGAAGCAGGAACCTCGTCATGGTGCAGGCCTGTCCGGACGGTGGAATGAGGAGATTCTCCGGGGCCGGCGGCCCGTCAGAGTCCCTCCGCCATCAAATCCTTCACGTACTGCCTCTCCGCACGCAAGCCTTCCTCGAGCCCCACGGCCGGATTCCAGCGCAGCTCGGTGCGCGCCC
>SLMS01000339.1 GCA_007133495.1 Candidatus Sumerlaeota bacterium
GAGCTGGCGCGCGGCCAGGCCAGCCGTGTCTGTCAGCCGATGGAATGTGGCGAGGACCAAGGGCATTACTTCGCGGCCTACCGCTGGATGCGGGGTTCACACCTCGGCATCCGTGTGCGGGACAAGGATCTGCCGGACATGGCGGTGGCGCTGGAATGGACTGGCCAGTTGGCGGAGGCGCTGGCCTTTCTGCACGCCAGGGGTATCCTGCACCGGCTGCTGAACCCGGCCTCGGTGTTCCTGAACGACCTGGAGCAGGCCTCGCTGCTCCATGCGGGGTGGGGGGAGGTGCTGGCTTGTGCCCCCGAAGGCCTGCGTAACCCGGCGTTTACCAGTATTCTGCCCTTCGCCTCACCGGAGACCGCGGCGGGAGAGGAAGGGGACGAAAGCTCGGACACGTTCTCGCTCGGCGCGGTGCTTTACTATCTGCTGTGCGGCAATCCGCCGTTCTGGCACGACGATCCGGGGGAGCTGGCCAAGCGGATCGCGGCGGAGGTGCCGGACCTCGGCCCGCTCAAAGAGAAGGGAGTGCGGCGGCCGGTCCTGGAGCTGGTGGAAGAGCTGATGCAGAAGAAGCCAGAGGACCGGCCGGTGAACCTGCCAGCGCTGGCGGACCGGCTGGCGGCACTGGCCAACGAGCCGGCGGAGTCGGCCGGTCCGGAAACACCCACTGCCAGCACGCCACCAGCGGCGGCGGCTTCGCCCATTCAGTCTGCGCTCGAAACCGCCAAGAAGGCGGTGAAGGACCCTGCCGAAGAGGGCGCGCAAGGGCCCGGAGGTGATTCCCCCGGCGAGGCAGCTGTCGAACCGGAGGAGGGAAGGAAACGCCGGCTCGCGGCCGCGGTGATCGAGGAAGAGGTGGTCAACCTGCGGGAGAAGCGGAAGCGGCAGGTGTTGATCGGTGCGGGTGCGGCTGTGGCGCTGGTCGCTGCCGTGGGACTGGGGTATGGGGTTTTCCAAGTGGTGACGGCACCGGCTCCGCCGCCCGTCGAGCGGCCAGCAGGGGGCGAGGGCCCCTCGGCGGAGGAGTTGCATCGCGATTACACCGAAGCGGCGCGGCAGCTCCGGCAGCTTGCGCAGTACGTGCGCGGTTACGAGCGGCAGTACGGCCGCTGGGCGACGGAGCTCGAGGAGTTGGAGGAGCTGGGCGCCGAGGAGGAGCTTTTCATCGACCCGTGGGGCACGCCGGTGGACCTGCGGGCGAACTACGTGATGTCCGCCGGGGCGGACCAGACGTTCGACAACGAGGACGACATCTGGTTCGACGCCGAGGAGATGCGCCCGGGGGGGTATCGGCCGCCGCTGCCCGGCCGGGATTGAGTGAGAGCAAGGTTTCCAATCGCGGCTTGTCCCGAGTCCCCGCCCGCGGCTAGGAACTCGGGGTTCCACAGGAGGTAGCTGCGAGTCCCCGTGCCAACCGATTCCTTTTCTGTCTTCCTCAAAGGCCACGACGTGTCCTTCTCCCCCGCCGAGATCGAGCGGGAACTCTCCTCGATGTGGAAGCCCGTGAGCGAGCAGGTGGAGAGCGGGGGCGTTTCCCGTGTGGTGCTCGGGAGTCTGCTGTGGTGCGGACCGGAGGAGGCGATCGAGCGGGTACGCCACACGATCCAGAAGCTGGTGCCCAAATACCCCTGCCGGCTGTTTCTGTTGGAGTACCGCGAGGCACAGGAGGGCCCGGAGGTACAGGCGGCGGTGAACGCGCAGTGCTTCGTACCGAAGCCGGGCGCGCAACCGGTCTGCTGCGAGGTGATTCACCTGACCTTCGGACCGGAGGGAGCGCGGCACGTGCGCGGGTGCGTGACGCCGCTGCTGATCGGGGAGCTGCAGACGGTGCTTTGGGATAACTTCGCGGAGGACAGGCCGGCGGGGCTGGAGTCGCTCGACGGCGAAGCCGAACGCGTGATCTGCCAGGTTGCCCGCTGTGCACACCCGGCGCGCGGACTCGAACGCGTCCTGGAGTCGGCCACTCCAGCGTTCGACCTGTCGTGGTTCCGGCTTGCACCGATCCGCGAGCAGGTGGCGGCGTTCTTCGATGATCCACACGCGGGCTTCCCCCTGCGGGATATACGCCTGGTGCGGGTGCAGACGCTGGGGGATGCGACGGACTCGGCGCTGCCGGAGGTGATGGGGGCGTTGATGGTCGGGTGGCTGGGCTCGTGCCTTGGCTGGGAGGCGGCGCGGCCGCACAAGTCCGGTTTCCGGTACAGAAGCGGGGACGAGCACGTGCTGATCGAGTTCGAGACCGTGCCGGGCGGCGGCGGCGAATACCAGACGCAGCTCGGAAGTATCGATATGGAGGATCGCTCCGGCGAACGCTTTCACCTGACGCTGAACCAGCAGGGCGATGGCATGGACTTGTGGTGCGGGGAGGTGGACGACGGGTCGCCGCAGCGCCGGCTGATTCTCTCCGAGCTGGGCGAGGCGGAGGCACTTGGGCTTGCACTCAATACGCTGCAGAGCCCGGATGCGTTCCGCAAGGCGGCACGGCTTGCCGTTCCGCTTCTGGAGTACTATCATCCTGTGGCGGAGGCGGCGCGATGATTCGTGATGACGGCCGGCGGGTGCTGGTTTTTCCCACTCCGGAGGAAGTGGCCCGGCAGGGGGCGGAACTGCTTGTACAGCTTGCGCGCGCCAAACCCGGCGCGGCGGTGGCGCTCAGTGGCGGGACGACGCCGCTGCTGATGTACGACATCCTGGCGGGA
>SLMS01000090.1 GCA_007133495.1 Candidatus Sumerlaeota bacterium
GGCCTGCTCCTGGTACATCCGGGTGAGATTGGAGTTTCGCACATGAGAGGGACCGCCGCTCAGTTCGATCGCCGTCACCTGGGCGGCGACAAGGTCATGGGTGAAGCGGCTGTTCGAGAAGGCCACGCTGCTGAAGAACTGGTGTTCGGCCAGTTTCTTCACGAAGCCTCGCATGTTCCCCGGCATCGCATTGCGCTTCTCCTGCGCCTTGAGTGTCGTGCCGTTTTGAAGCCGGAGAAACATCTCCCGGACCTCGTCCTCGGTCGTGTCACTCAGAACGATCACGTCCAGGGCGTAGTTGTCGAACCGGAGGCGCAGGTCCTCGGAAAGGTCTGGGTAGCGCATCTTCTTGACCGATTCGCCTTCGATGTCATCCGCGTCGCCGGGGAGTGTGAACTCACCAGCGTGGAACGAAAAGATCGCCCGGAGACGTTGCTGGCCATCAACGACCTCGTACTTCTCCGGGGACTTGCTTATCTTGCGCCAGTAGAGCTTGGGGATGTCGTAGCCACGAAGGATCGTGTCAATCAGGAGCTGCTTCTGGGCGGGGCTCCAGCCCGCCGGGCGCTGGAAGTCCGGGTTGGTGTCTATCCGATTCTTGAAGCCGCATACTGACAGAATCGGCCAGGGCTTCTTGCTGATCTCCATGGTCATGTCTCCCTGCTACGTGGTTATGGTAGGCCTCCTCCCAGCCCCACACTTCACTTGCACGAGGGCAGCGCTGTGCACGCCGAGAAGGCTTGTCCCGAATCCCCGCATTGAAAACGAGGCGACAGATTGATTCAAAGGCAGGCTCTAAGGCGAGGGTGGTCAACCTGCTTTCGCATCGCTGCGTCGGCGCGGCATCGCGGGTACCGGCTTCAGGCGCTGGAAGGAGGTTCTGCAACATTGTTCTGGAGACCTCGAAAAGCCGTGTCGGGCAGTCTCCTCAAGGCCCGGCCGAGCCCATTCAATCCCGCGGCTGCCGGCCCATCAGATCACACTCCCGTAATGCCGCCTCGTGTGCTTCTGCACCGCTTCCCAAACGGGGTAGCAGCCCTCGAACACAGGCCGACAGTGACTCTCCACGAACCTGTCCATGTCCATCAGGTCGGCCGGGCTGTCTGACCATCTCACGAAACGCTCCAGCGCCACCCACGTCATCTCGCTTCCGGGCAAAGCCTCCTCGTCCAGGGCGAGTAGCCTGTCGAGCATCGCCGCAGGCTCGGCGACCGACCTGTCCGCATGGAAGATCAAGCCGCACGTCCTGATGGCCTGTTCCATCTGTGCACGCAGCGCTGCATCCTGTCGCAGAACCTCCTTGAAGCCGCGGAAAAACCACGGCGTCTTGACAGTCCCGAGGCTTCCAATGTCCGCGATGAATCGCCCGCCAAAGGAGAAGCCCATCGCCACGCGGGCACTGCGCGCGATGTCATCATCGCGGTCTCCGAAGAATCCGACATTGAACTGGATCTCGCCTGCTCCGCCGTGATTCCGGATGTAGAAGTGCCGACGGGCGGGCTGGTAGTACTGATACGCCACCAGATTTCCGCCCTCGTCCACTTGGGGGCTGCCGAGGTGCCAGAAGGTCTCCTCCTTCGCGCCACGTGCCCGATGCGCGTTGCGAAACACCCTGAGGCGGTCAAGCCGGTCACAGAGCCTCTCCATCGTGACCTTGAAGTGCAGCAGCATCTCCTTGGCGTCGGTCCGGCTCCAGCCGGAAAGAAGGTCGAAGTCACGCTCATCGAAGAGTTTGGTCATCTTTGCACCCCCCTGGTTGAAAAGGCGTGGAGCCGCCGCTGCGTTCACGACCCCTCCTCCCGGGCAAGAGCCCGCATGCGCACCACGATGTCGTCCACTGTCAGGTGCTCTATGGGCGCCAAGTGGGCGTTGGCCGGGTCGGCAAGCGTCCAAACCGGCTTGCCCACCTGGTGAGCCCGCTGCCCTGTCACCTCCGTGAGGCCACCGGGATTGGCATGTACGAGCAGGACGGCATCCGAATTCTCGACGATCCATCGATTTCGGCGTTCCCCGCTGCCTCGGGACGGGCGCCTCACGGGCGGATCGAGGACGTTCAGGAGGACGAGCCCGCGCTCCGACAGCGCCTGCCGCTGTGTAGCTTTCAAGCCCTTCTCCGACCGTGACCAGGATGGAACCCAGATCACCGGCTGCCTTCCCCGGATCAGAAAGTCCAATGCCTCCAGCTCCATCGGCGTTTGGAACCCGCCGATCGTGGCGATGCGTTCATCGCGCAGGCGCCTGGCCAGCTCGTAGAACAGCAACACAAGATTGCCCGGACATCTGTTCGAGCAGAGCAAAGCCAACAAGGGCCTTGGGAGTATGAAAGGTCCGTTCGTCATTCTCATTTCTGGACGCACCTTGGACGCGATGAGTCGGGGCGTCCCGGGTCCGCAGTAACCCATGGCCTCGAAGCTGACCTCCGCATGCCCTCGCAGTGCTTGAGGCCCTGATGATTCCAAGTCCTCGCCCCATCCCTACTTGGCCTCGCCGCCACTACTACGGGATTCATCTCCGGTCAGCAGACAGACCTCCTGGTCACCACCCGTGTCGATCAAGTGCAGGAGCGCGCGGCATTTCTCCGGAAGCGGTGCGGTGCAATCTTCAAGGGAATCGAAGATGGGCAGCCAACGCTCCTTGGCCGTCCGGTGATGAGGCAGACCGTCCGGGAGCTCGAACCAGGCATGCTTGAGCAC
>SLMS01000291.1 GCA_007133495.1 Candidatus Sumerlaeota bacterium
TAAAAAAAATCCCGGGCAGGACTTTCGTCCTGCCCGGGACCCACCACAAGGAGACGGAGGTTGGAGAGGGTGCGTTGGGTTAGTTGATGCGGATGATATCCCCGTAGCTCAGCGTGCCGTTCGTCGGATCGTACGGCGTCAGCGGAAGGCTGCCGAAGCCACCCGAAACGCCCTCCGGCGGAGAGTTGATCGAAAAAAGGCCGTCCGGACCAAGGCTGATGAGGACATAGAAATTATCGCGCAGCAGGCGCGAGCCGTCCGAAAGCTCCGGCCAGTGCGTCGAAAACCACAGATTCCGCGTGGGGTTCGTCCTCAGGTCACCCAGCGTCACGGGCCCGGTCAACGTCTGTACCGTCGTGTTGCCGATCAGAAAGTCCGGTCCCCAATAGGTGATCGTCCGGTTGCCAGGTTCGGCGTCGATAGTGTTGAAGGGATCCTTCGGTATCGACGTCAGGTAAGAGATGGGAGTCGTCATCGCGCTCATCACAAACTCACGCGTCTCTCCTGTCACACGGGTGGAGCGGGGCAACACGTTGTGGTCCACGCGGTAGGACTCAAGCCCTGTAGTCAGCGTGCGCATGTCCGACTGGACCCGCGAGACCTTCGAGCGCGTCTGCGCCTCAAGGAAGTTGGGGACAGCGATGGCGGCAAGGATCGCGATAATTGCCACGACGATCAGCAATTCGATCAGGGTAAAACCCCGCGTTGCAGTGTGACATTTTGTTCCAGGAACCATTTCTCTACACCTCGCAAGAATAGGGGATCACTCCCGGCTTGCAGGTTCCCCCTTCCTGCCCTTCGAGGAGTGCTTCCCAAAGGCGAAGCGAATTCTCTGCCCACTGCTTCGCTTGGCATCCATCCCGCCGCCGCCTCCACCCCCCGCACCCGTCCAGTAAAAAAATCCCGGGCAGGACTTTCGTCCTGCCCGGGACCCACCACAAGGAGACGGAGGTTGGAGAGTGCGTTGGGTTAGTTGATGCGGATGATATCCCCGTAGCTCAGCGTGCCGTTCGTCGGATCGTACGGCGTCAGCGGAAGGCTGCCGAAGCCACCCGAAACGCCTTCCGGCGGAACGAGAATCGAGAAGTTCCCGTCCGGCCCAAGGCTCAGCAGCGTGTAGAAATCCTCCCGGCCCAGCCGGTTGCCGTCTGAAATCTGCGGGAAGCTTGGATAGAACCAGAAAATCGTCCGGTTGCGCGTGCTCGGAATATTCACCGGCCCCGTCAACGTCTGCACCGTCGTCTCGCCGAGCAGGTAGTCCGGCGCCCAGTAGGTGATGATCTGATTACCACGCACGTCCCCGACGGTGTTGAAGGGGTCCTGCGGGATCGATGACAGGTAGGAGATCGGCGTCGTGATCTGGCTCAGGACGTACTCGCGCGTCTCTCCCACAACACGGTGGGACCGTGGCAGCACGTTGTAATCGATGCGGTAGGACTCGATCCCCGTCGTCATCGTCCGCATGTCCGACTGGACCCGCGATACCTTCGAGCGGGTCTGGGCCTCAAGGAAGTTGGGCACCGCGATGGCCGCAAGGATCGCAATAATCGCCACGACGATCAAAAGCTCGATCAGCGTGAAGGCTTTCGGTTTCTTGTTGTGATTGGTGACTGGGGTCATGGAGCGAGCTTTCCTTTCCAAGGTGGGAGCACGTTCTTGGGGGGTTCACCTACGGCGGCGGGGGTTGACCGCTTCAAACCCTGTTCCCCAACCGCTGCAGAGAGCATCGCCCCTCCACCGGCCCCAAGTCAACGCCAATCCGGCAAAATTTCCCTTGCCAAAAGCACCAACCTTCCGCAATATGTAAAATTCTACACAATAGTTCAGACTTAAATTTAAGTTCCAGTAAAATCAACGCTCTGCGACTCCACAGCAGCCAATCACACCAAAATCACACCACTCTCACACGCCGCCAAGGGACAAATCAGAACCCAGAACGCTCCGATCGCCCACGCAATTGCGACCACGCCAACGGCCATCGGAAAACCATGGGATATCTCATCATCAGTGACCTCCACCTCGGCGCCGCAGACGAACTCGAGGACTTCAAGTGCCTCGCCACCGCCGGCAAGAAACCAACACCAAAACGCCGGCAACGTGCCATCCGCAAGCTCCACAGGCAATTCGCGGCTCTACTCAGCCACACCAGCGAGACACTCCGCAACGCCCACGGAGCACCCACCCCGCACCTCATCCTCCTTGGCGACGTCGCCGACATCTGGCTCACCCGCAACCACCGTGAAACCATCGCAAACGCACTCCTCCGCATCATGGCCGCCCACGGGCCCGTCTTCGCCGCCCTCCGCCGCTGGACCGCCGCAGGCGGCCGCATCACCTGGGTGCTCGGCAACCACGACCAGCCACTCGTGGACCCCGCAGCCTGGGACCTCCTCCGCCAGGCGATTCCCGGCCTCAACAAGGAAACCGCCGGCAACCCGGCGCACTCCTTCGCGGCACCCCAGGCTGGCCTCTACGCCGAACACGGCCACCAGTGGGACCCGCTCAACCGCCTGCGCGCCCTCGGCAACCCACACGCCGACTGCCCCGGCAGGCGCATCGTCCGCCACGCAGTCCGCCCCCTCAAACCCGTCCTCCCCTTCATCGACGCCACAACAACCACCACCGCCATCGCCGAGCAGCTCTGGCACTCCCGCCTCAACCCCGCCACGCCTCTCCTGCCCGAGGTCGCTGCCCACCTCCAGCGCCTCATCGGCCGCGCCGCAGGACCCGCCCGCGCCCTCTGGGAGGAACTCCGCGCCACCATCAGAGAGCCCGAAAAGGAGCCGGACTTCACCCGCGCCCAGCACCACGAGGAAATCACTCCCCGCCGGCGCATTCGCTCCATCCTTTACGGCGAGCCGCGCCATGCCACCGGCACCCTGCCCGTCCCCTTCCATCTCCTTGCCGCGGGCCATACCCACCGCCGCGGCGCCTACACCGCCCACCACCGCCACTACATTAACCCCGGCACTTGGAAACCCTACCTCCGCCGCGACGCCCAGGGCCGCTGGGCAGCCGAACAGCGCCTCACCTACGCTCTCGTCCTCCAGGAACCCGCAGGCATCTGGCACGCCCAAACCCACCAATGGGGCAGCCACCGCCTCCTGCTCGATCCACTCCGATGACCGGACAAAAGAAGACCCCCCGGCCGCAGCGACCGGGGGGGAAACAAACTGCTGCGCCGGAAAAAACCAGCCTCTCCGGCGGGTAACGCCCTAGTAAAGCATCCACTCCGGGACGCTGACCGCCTCTTCCACGGGAGCCATAACCGCGCCGTGGAAGGAACGCTCCTGCATCATCGGCTCGGCGGCATCTTCCCACGTCAGGTCGCCACCCTCACCCACTGTTGCGATCCGGACGGTGTTCGTTCCCTCAACATAGGAGCTGCTGTCCACCGAACCGCCAGGCATGACGATCATGTCGTTTGCCGAGGCGGCGGTAGAGCGCCGCAGCCCCTCGGGAAGCGTGGCGGTCTGCCACACACCGGTCAGTCCGAACGCAAAATCGGTGAAGTAGATGTGATCATAATCAGGTGCACCGCCGAGGATATAGAGGTAGGTGTCCCCGAGAGGGTCGACCGCAGTGGCGATGCCCTGATCCCACGATCTCGGATAATCCGTGCTGTAGACCTCGGAAGCCCAGGAGCCGGTCAGATCGCCATTGGCCTGCGGGATGATGAGGTCAACACGCATGGAACGGTCCTCCGCATCCTCGCCTGGCTGGTGTCCACTGATGTGTACCAGCGTTCCGTCAATACCGACGGCCGTGTTGAACCAGTCGTCCGCGGTCGGCAGCGTGAGCGTCGCAGTGGACCAGCTCCCGACGGCACCCGTAGAGTCATCGATCGGCGCGTAGATGATCCGGTTGGTCTGCCCGGTCTCATCCTGATTCCCGCCCAACTGGTAGATGTAGTGGGTGCCGTCCGCTTCGACGAGGGCCGTAGCGCCAATGCGCTGGTTGGTCGGCGGCGACGGAAACCTCTCGGATGTCTGGAACTCTTCCAACGACCCGTCCGGGTTGATATCCGCCCAAGCGATGAAATCCGCCGTGTTACCAGAGGCATCGGAGGTTCCGGGTCCCACATAAATGCGGCCGTTCAGGTAGTTCACCTGCACGCCCATATACCCCCAGCCGAGCGGCTCTTCTGTGTCGGGATGCTCGAGGGGGAGAAGTCCGGCCCGGCGCCAGTTCGTCACCGTCTTCGCCTCGGTGTCCACGTCGGCGACGAGGACGCTGCGGAGGTCACGGTCCAATCTGGCATCAAGTTCGTTGTCAACACCGTCGGGAACCACACCTTCATCGTCGCTCGTGCTGTATCCGCCGGCGACGAACAGGTAGTGGTCGGTGTCGGCATGGGCCGCGGTGGCCCCAAAACCGGCAAGTGCAGCTGCAACAAGCAGAGCAGTGGGTCGCATTGCAAAAACTCCTTCCAAGGGGGAATTTGCCTCGCATCGAGCAAGGCTCTCTTCAGATTGGGCCAATTGACCCTGCCACGGACCGCTGGGCAAGCGTTTTCTGTCTGCTTCTTGGACCGTCCGGGTCCCCCCCCACCCCGCAAATGAAGTCCCCCCGGCCGCAAGGACCGGGGGGAAACAGGCTACAGCGCCGGGCAAAACCGGGCTTAGTACAAGTGCCAGTCCTCCACCGGGGTCCCATCCACAAAGTCACCCCAGCCGCTGATCGCGGTGACATCCGGAGAGGCAAACTCGTAAACCGAGCCCATCACGTCGAACGCCGTCTGGAGGGCGGTCAGGCTCGACACATCCGTGCTGGTGAACTCCGGGTCGTTATTCAGGTTGCCGAAGCTCGTCACCTCCCCCGCCCCGGCGCCGAAGATCGTTTCCTCAAGCGCGTCCGGCCCCGATGTCGGCAGGCCGTTGTGGTCCACGGTAAGGTTCGTGCCGGCGTCTGCACTGACGATGATGGCGCCGGTTCCGGCCCCGCCGAAGACGTTCTCGGTGATTTGCCCAGAGGCGAGCTCTGTGTTCCCGATCCAGACGCTGGCGAAGTTGTCAGCCGGATCACCGTTGTTGAAGAAGGTGCTCTCGCGCACTTCAACCGTTCCTTCTCCCGTACCGGTAAAGGTCAGCGCGTCCTCGTCCGGGGTGTTCGCGAACAGCGAGTTGGCGACTACCACGTCCTGCGGGTTTGACGTCGAGACGACAATGTGCAGCGGCGAGGGGTTGTCGACATAAACAAGGTGGTCGATGTTGGTCGCCCCCGAGCCATTGATACCGCTGACTCCGGACCCACTCGGGGAGCCGCCGGTCGCGTTGTTGCGCAGGATCAGCCCCGGGTTCTCCCGGCTGCCGGTGATGTTATACGTGCCCGTCGCGTCGTTGCCGTTCCCCCACTGTAGGTGGTTTCGGACCGAGCGGGAGACGGCACTGCCGGTCAGCGTCGCGAACGCCTCATCCGCGTTGGCGGCTTGCGGATCGGCAGTCCCCGTCACATAGATGATGATACCGTCCCGGCCAGCGCCGATCACGACAACGTCGTTGAGCGTGTATTTACCCACGCCGTGGTGCAGGGTTCCCAGAAACGCGCGGTTCACCAAGTACATTCCATCCGAGCTGAACCCGGTCCCCAGGTCGGTGTCGTCATCCCAGGGGTCCGTAACCGACGGAGCGTTTCCGCCGGCGTTCCCCGTGATGAGGATGTTGTCGAAGTTGACGGTGATCGTTTCCAATGTCGTGTTCGTCGTGGTTTGGATGGCTCGGGCTGCCCCGTCTTCCGAGGCGGGGATGCAGATCAAGTCGGAGACGTTTACTTCGATATCGTCGCCCGAAATCACGAACCCCGTGCTGGTGAATCCCTGGCCCGGAAGGCTGTCATGCCCCTGCAGAGCCAGGACCGGCCGGTCGTTGGGGTCCGAACCACGGACGGTGATTGACTTCTCGTTCACGAGGACCGGGCCGACGTACGTCCCCGGGGCGATGACAACCTCGTCGCCGTCAACGGCGGCATCGATGGCGCCCTGGATCGTCGCCTCGTCGCCAGGTACATTGATGATGGCTGCTGCGGCGGGACTGAGTGCAAACGGCACCGCGCCAGCCATCAAGGCTGCAAGAATTGTGGTCCGCATACGGAGGGCTCCTTCTTCATGGGTTGGGTGATACCCGGACCGGGCACCTACTCGGGAGAATGGTGGCATGGCAGCACGCTCCGGCACCCAACGCAAGTGGTTTTTGCGGTCTCCGATGCACCACGAACCGCCCGGGTGTCCCCCGGTCCGCCGCCACCGGCCGCTCCCTCTGCTTGCGCTTCCGGGCACGGTTCACGCACCCTCGCCCCGCGATTCCACTGAAGGAACCCGTCCCCACCCATGACGATGACGACCACCAGCGCCCAGGCCAACACCGAGGACATCCTTGCCAAGGCAACCGCCGGCAGCCGGCTCACCGAGGAGGAGGCCCTCCACCTCCTTGAGCACGCCGAGCTGCCGGAGCTGTCCCACGCCGCCCACGCCGTCCGCAAACGCCTCAACCCGGGCCGCACGGTCACCTACATCATCGACCGGAACGTCAACTACACCAACGTCTGTCTGGCCGACTGCGACTTCTGCGCCTTCTACCGCAAGATCAAGGACCCCGAAAGCTACGTCCTCTCCCGCGAGGAACTCGGCCGCAAAATCGAGGAAACACAGCACCTCGGCGGCAACCAGCTCCTGCTCCAGGGCGGCATGCACCCCAAGCTCAAGCTCGAATGGTACGAGGACATGCTCCGCTGGATGAAGTCCGAGTACGGCATCCACATCCATGGCTTCAGCGCCCCGGAAATCCACGCCTTCTCGCGCATCAACCGCATCAGCTACGAGGAGGTGCTCGGCCGGCTGAAGGACGCCGGACTCGATTCCCTCCCCGGCGGGGGAGCGGAAATCCTGACCGACCGCGTCCGCGAGGAAATCACCCGCGGCAAGTGCAACTCCGACGAATGGATCGAGGTCCACCGCGTCTGGCACCGGCTCGGCGGCCGCTCGACCGCCACCATGATGTTCGGCCACGTCGAACGGCTGGACGAGCGCGTGGAGACGCTGCGGCGCTTCCGCGAACTGCAGGACGAAACGGGCGGCTTCACCGCCTTCATCGACTGGACCTTCCAGCCTGAACACACCGCCCTCGCCGCCCGCCTCGACCTCAAGGAGGCCGGCTCCTGGGACTACCTCCGCACAACCGCCGTCTCCCGTCTATACCTGGACAACATCCAGCACATTCAGTCGAGCTGGGTCACCCAGGGCGGCCGCATCGGCCAGGTGTCGCTCTTCTACGGGTGCGACGACATGGGCTCCATCATGATCGAGGAAAACGTGGTGCGCGCCGCCGGCGCCAGCAACCGCATGACCGAGGAAGTGCTCTGCCGGCTCGTGCGCGAGGCTGGCTTCGAGCCGCGCCGGAGGAACTTCTTTTACGAGTGGCCGGTGGAATGAGTGGTTGGTGGCCAGCGGCCAGTGTCATTGCCGTCCGTCTATACACCCTGGGACCGCCAATCTCCTGATTGGCGCTTTTCCCCGGACTGTCCATTCGCTCCGCCGTGGACACAGTGGACGGGGTGGACATCGTGGACCGTGGCGAATTGACAAACCCATCCCCAACCCAACCGCCGGCCTGCCTGGGGCCGTCAATCTCCTGATTGGCGCTTTTCCCCGGTGCACCCGCCCGCTCCGCCGTGGACATAGTGGACGGGGTGGACATCGTGGACCGCGCCATCAGCCACGACACACCAACCACCATCCACCAACCACTGGCCTCTACCTGCCCGGGCTCCACTCCAGGTCCACGTACAACGGCCGGTGGTCGGAGGCCATCGGCTCGTCTATCACTTCGCTGCGTAGCACGCGCCAGGGGTGCTCCTCGGGGAAGAGAATATAGTCGATCTTGCGGTTTGGCTCATCCGCCGGGAAGGTCATCGCGTCGTCGGGAGTCGTGTCTATCCAGCCGTCGAGCATCTTGTTGGCGGTTTCGCTCCCGGGCCGGGCGTTGAGGTCGCCCGCCAGGATGACCGCCTCCTGCTCCGCCTCGCCCAGCACTCGCTTGAGTTCGCGCACCTGGAGCAGGCGGTGCTCCTCCGCCTGATGGTGCAGGTGCATGCTGACGAACAGAATGCCCGGCAGGTCTTCGGTGCCCGGGATGTGGGCCGCCACGGCGACGCGGTAGTCGGCGTCCTCGCCTGTTGTGCCGTGCAGGTCGATGACCTCGACCGATTCGATCGGCCGGCGGGAGAGCAGCGCCTGGCCGTAGTCGCCGCCTCCGAAATCGCGATGCTTGCCGAAGACGCCATACATGTCCGTCAGCCGGCCGAGTTCGGCCACCTGGTCCACCTCGCCGCTGCGGCGGACCCCCACGTCCACCTCCTGGAGCGCGACGATGTCGGCGTCCGCGGCGTTGATGACCCCGGCGATGCGCTCCAGATCAATCTCGTCGTCCATGCCGCGGCCGTGGCGGATGTTGTAGTTGAGGACGCGGAGCTGATTTGTCTCCCGGGCGCCTGGTTCGGCCGGAGCTTCGGCGCGAGCGGGCAGGGCGCCTCCCAGCAGACAGGCTGCGACCGCAAGGCCGGAAAGGTTCCTAAGGCATGTGCGCATGATGGACTGGCTCCTTTTGAGAACTGGCTGGCGGATTGGCTCGCACGGGCCGCTGGAGCGGTCAACCCGATCGGGGGCGGGGCGCACGCCCAATAAAGAACCCGCGCAAGGCGGTGTGCCCCGCGCGGGTCGTCGTGTGTGATAGCAGTGACGCCTCTTTGGGCGTGGCTCAATAAGTCAGGGTCGTCCAGTCCTCGACGCTGGTGGGCGGTCCGACATACTCGGCGCCGCCAGTGAGCGGTGCGCCACCGGGACCGGCATCTTCGTAATCGGGGCTTTGAACGTTGAAAGCTTCTTCTTCGCTCGTGTCGGTGGTCACGTACGCGGGGTTGCTGTTGATGACGTCCGTCTGGTTGATGTCTGCAGGGGAGCCGCCATCGGGGATTTCCTCGAGTGCCTCGAGGGCGTAAGGCCCCTCGGTGACGACTGCGGAGTTGATCAGGTTGATCTCGATGTTCCGGTCCGTAGTGCCTCGGACGATGATCGCTACGTCGTCATCGCCGGCATTGCCGGAGAAGATGCAGTTGGTGAAGTTCCAGACTTGATCGTTGCCGAACCGGTGATCAAAGTTGCGCGCGATAAAGGAATCACCCTGATCCCCGCTGGGGTTGTGGAAGGTGCTGTCGGTGACTTCGATGGTGACGGCACCGGTGTGCGTGTCGCCGTAGCTGAAGTTGGACGGGGTGGCGCTGATGGTGCCATTGCCGCTCATGATCAGGTTGCTGATGCCGTCGCCCCAGGACGCGTCGGTGTCCAGTTCGTTCACGTCGATGCCGAAACTGGCATTGTTGGCCACGACGAGGTGGGAGAGGCCAGTGACGACAGTGCTTGCATTATCGAAACGGATGCCGCGGTTGGGGTTGTTTGCCACGACGACAGGGTTCCCGGGCTCGCCTTGGATGGAGATGGTGTTGGCTGCAAGAAACTCCAGTCCATACCAGGTGCTGTTGGAAAAGTTCCCGCCGTTGATCTCGATTAGTGTGCCTGCCCCTGCCGTTCCCGCCGTGGTGATCGACGAGGTCTGGTTTCCACTGCTGTGGGTGCCCACGCAGTTATTCAGAATCCAGTCGCCGGTGGTGCTGAATGTCCGGTAGGCATTGCCGACGTTGTATTTGGACTCGACGTTGGTGGTGATGGCCGTGGTGCCAGTCTTGTGAGCAATGTAAACACCCCGGGAGCTGGTGTGGCTGACCTTGCTGTCCGTGATATTGATCACGTTGTCACTGCCGTCGGTGGTGGAATCGGTGCGGATCCCCCCGGCAAACATCGGTCCGGTGCCGAACCCCCAGCGCGTGTGGTCCGCCGGCGCCTCCGCGTCGGGATCGACGGCCGCGTTGCCAACGGTCGAGCTGGTAATGATGATGTCCGAGACGTTGACCACAAAGCCACTCGCGGGAACCCCCTGATCCAGGATACGCATGGCGGCGCCGGGGAAGTCTTGCACCTCACCGGCGTCGTCGTATTCGGGGAGAAGGGTGAGGCCGGAGACCGTGGTGAGGGAGCCGTCGTCAGCCACGATGCTGAACACATGGCCGTCCGCCACGGCGGTGTCCTCAAAGATGATCGTGTTGCCGTTGCCGTTGATCTCCACCTCGTCGAGCAGGACGGAGTGATCGATCACGATCTGTGTGTCCTCCGTGTAGGAGGCGGTGACATTGATGACGTCGGTTGTCCCGTCACCGTTGTCGGCGGAGGCGGCCAGGTCCGCGAGGGCTTCGGGAATGGTTGCAAACTCGTTCGCGCCGGCGCCGACACCGTCCACCACACGGGTGGAAGCCAGCCCGGCCGTTGCCACACCTACAAACAGGACGATACAGAGACCCCTTTTCATAAGCGGTCCCTCCTTGGGGAAAATGGATTCTCCGCGTGTCGGTCGGGAGGCCTTGAGAGGGGCTCTCTGTGTGGCGATGCTTCCGAAGTCCCTTTTCGGGCATTCCGGCACAACGCTCGGAGTTAACCCCTACCCACTCCACAGTGGCAGCAGGCGTCAACCGGATTTGTTCA
>SLMS01000022.1 GCA_007133495.1 Candidatus Sumerlaeota bacterium
CCAGCTTCTATACCGGCGACTGGAGCATTGATGTGCTCTACCGCAGCGATCTGCAGGACACGGCCGTGCAGGTGCTCGCTGAAGGGGGAGACCACGGCTCACTGCTCACCGCCATGACAACCGGAACGGGCGCCGAGACGGTGCTCTGGGGCGTCGAGGAAGGAGCAAGGAGCGACATCGTGCGCTGGAATATCGGCGAGAACGTGCCCCACACAGGCGACCCCGAACTCTTCGCCACGGTGGCCGGAACAAGCCAGTTGAGGGACATCGCCATTGACGACGACGGCAATGTCTATATCTGCGCGCAGGCAACGGCCGGCACCCAGACCACCCTCGCCAAATTCGATCCCGATGGCAACGAGCTCTGGTCCCACACAATGGAAGACCTGATGGGACAGGGCTACCCCACCACCTCCGGCGAGCCGCTCTGGATGCTCGGCATGAACTATCATGACGGGCTGCTGTACGTTATAGACGCACGCGCGATCATCGTGGCGCTCTTCGACGCGGAGACGGGCGCCTACGTGGCCGATTACTTCACTGTCCCTGACCTGGACGGCTTTACGGGGCGGTCGTTGGACGTGGACGCAGCGGGCAACGTCTATGTCACCGACAACAACGGCGGAGTGGTATCGGTCTGGTCGCCCTGGGGGCCGAGCGACTTCACCACGACGTATTACGGCACGATTACCGCCGGAGCCGACCCGGTGACCGTACACGAATGGAGAGCCTACGACTGAACCCGCCACACCGCCCCCTGCATGAAGCGCCCCGTGCGGAACTCCACCGCGCGGGGCGCTTCCTGTATCTATACGGAGGAGAGGGCCGAGAGGCGCACCAGGAGCAGCCCGGGCCGGGTGCCGGAAGGGGCCGTGTCCGCAAGGACCCCGGCCGGACCGGACAGCACCCGTTTCGTAGCGGAGGGTGATGTATAGACATCAAGGGGCGGATGCGCGCGAAGTAGGTTCAGCAGCACCGCCAGCGCGTGACGTGCCTCTTCAGGCCAGGAATCGGCCTGCCCGGCTTCCTCCGGCCAGCCAAGCACTCCCAGCAGCACGCCCTCCGGCAACTCCGGCAGCAGCTCCTCCACCACGTGCCGGAGCCCCGCCGCGGCCTCGCCGTCCCCGCTGAAAAGGTGAAGGAGCAGGAATTCTCCCCGCTGAAAGATCGCGAAATCCTCGGGGTGGAGGCTTGCGGCCCCCTTCGCGGCGTGCGCGTCCACGATTTCCGTCAGGTCGATCGCCGGTCCGGGGTCGGTGGAGATCAGCTCTCCCGGAAGGTGAAAATCGTGGCGCGCCTTGTTCAGGACAAGCGTGCTCCCACCCGATCCGGTTTCCATGAGCCGCGTCGGCTCGAACGCCCCCGCCATGGCGTACAGCACCGCAGCGTCCAGCGGGTGCAACCGGCCGGGAGCGGAGGCGAGGAGCGCAGTTAGGTCCCTGAGCACGGCCTCGTTCAGCCGCGGGAGGACTGCCTCCCGGAGAAAGCGCTCCTGGTCCGCCTCCCGCCAGTGTATACCGGTGGGGTCGGGCGTGCGGACGGGCGGGGCGGAGTGCTCCGCCTCAGCCTGCGGGGAGGGAGGACCGGCCTCACGGCCGGAGATTTTGTCTAGCAGCCACTTCAGCATCGAGCCGGTCTCCGAAGATAGACAGAAACGTGTTTGGGCAGGAAGTCAACCACCGCCGCGGCGGGCCGTCTAGCCGGTGGCGAGCTGTTCGAGTTCCCGCCAGAGCTGCCCGTGTGCCTGCTGCCAGGCCTCGTGGCGCTCCTTCATCGAAAGCCCGGCGCGGGCGCAGGACCCGCGCAGGGCCGCCACCGCTTCCCGCGTGCGGGCGGGATGCGGATTGCCCGGCTGATCACGGCCGGCCAGAAGCCCCTCCGGCGATTCGAGCGGCGCCCACTCCTCCGGCGTGAGAGGCGCGATGTCCTCCCCGCCCAGCGCCTCGTTCACGTGGTGAAGGCGGAGGACGCCTTCCCCTTCGGCCGCGCGGACCGCCGCGCCGAGAATACGGTAACACCGGCGGAAGGGCAGCCCGCGCAGGCGCGACAGGCTGTCCGCCACGTCCGTCGCGTTCAGGAAGCCGGTGGCGCACGCTTCCTTCATCCGCTCCGTATAGACGCGCATGCGCCGGAACACGTCCGCGTACAGCACCGCCGCCCCGCGTGCGTTGTCCGCCGCGTCGAACGCCAGGTACTTCGTCCACTGAGTGTCCCGGTTATATCCCGAGGGGAGCGCGGAGGAAATGGACAGAAGCGACTGCACAATGCCCGCAGCGTGGGCGGAGCGGGCGCGGGCGACCTCCGCGAAGTCAGGATTGCGCTTTTGCGGCATGATGCTGCTGCCGGTAACGTGCGCATCGTCCAGCCGGAGCCATTCCCGCGGCGGCGTGCTGAGCAGAATCAGGTCCTGCCCGATGCCGGCAAGGTGCCCAAGATGCTGCGCCAGAAGGAAGGCGAAGCGCGCCTCCAGCTCCCCGCGCGACCAGATGCCATCGGCCCCCGAGTGCGTCGCCCGCGCGAACCCGAGCAACCGGGCGGTGCGCTCCCGGTCCAGCGGCCAGGAGGTGCCGTAGCTGGCCGCCGCGCCGAGCGGGCATTCCTCAAGCTCCTCCGCCAGCGCGTCCAGCCCATGCAGCGTCCGCAGCACCCGCGGCA
>SLMS01000014.1 GCA_007133495.1 Candidatus Sumerlaeota bacterium
CTCGGCGATTTCGGGCTCGAGCGGGGCCAGGCGTTCGAACTCCTCCTGCTCGGGCCCGGTCAGCCGGCCCTCCACGTAGCCGTCGAACAGCTCTTCGAGGCGCTTGCGCGGATCGCCGTTCATGCGCGCTGCCCTCCCTGCCGCTGGGCCGTGCCGGACAGCCGGCGGCGCAGCTCCGCCCTCCCGCGGTTGATGCGGGACTTGATCGTGCCGGCGGGAACGTCGAGAATCGTGGCGATCTCCTCGTAACTCAGGTCTTCCACATAGCGCAGGTGGAGCGCCTCGCGGTACTCATCGGGGAGTCCTTGCAAGTGGCGTGTCACCTGCTCGTGCAATTCATTGGCGGCGGCCTGTTCGCGCGGGCCGGCGCTGTTGGAGTGGAGCCGCTCATGGAGCCCCCTGCCGGAGGAGTTCTCCTCTCCCGGCGGCGGCGCGTCGAGCGAGACGAACCGGTCGCGGCGGCGCTTCTGCGCGGTGAGGTAGTTGTGCCGGAAGTTCACAGTCATTCGATAGAGCCAGGTGGAGAGGCGGGCGTTGCCGCGGAACTGATGGAGGTTCCGGGAGGCGCTGATGAGGACGTTCTGCGCTATTTCGAACGCGGCTTCGCCGTCCCCGCCGACGAGGGAGAGGGCGGTTCGGTACACCCGGTCCCGGTGAGCGGACAGGAGCCGGTCCATTGCCTGGCTGTCCCCGCCCCGGGCTTGCTCGATCAGTTCGTTTTCCAGGAGCGGGTCCAGTTCTTCCATGCTGTTTGACATTCCGGGGGCCGGAGAAGTTCCGCCTTCTCGGGCGATGGGTGAGCTGGTTGCCTCTGCTGGCTTAGACCGTTCCCGCGCCGCAGCGGTTAGTTGACCCCGCCGGTGGGATGGCAGGAGAAGCACACATGACCCGCCGGTCCCACGGCGGCAACCCGAGAGAAGGCGTCCGGAGTCCCCAATCGGGGGTGCCCGGAAGCCCGCTTGACACGGGGGGAAACCCACCACCCTCTGATTTGACTGGTTTGTTCTACTTGCGACGGTAAGAGTGGCATCTTTAGCCTTTGTTCGAATCGAAGGCGGGAGGCGCTTTTCCGCGAGGGTGTGTTATGATGAAGATCGAAAATCAACAATGGACGCTCCAAACCGCCGGGCTCAGCGACCGCGGGCTCCGGCGCAGCCACAACGAGGACTCGCTGTCGGTCATCCCCCCGCTTGGGCTTTTCGTCGTGGCCGACGGCATGGGCGGTCACAACGCCGGAGAAGTCGCCAGCCGGCAGGCCATCGAGTCCATGGTGACGTTCATTCACTCGGCCCGGGACGGCAATTCGGCGAGCTGGCCGGTGCCGAGCGATCCGAAGCTGTCTCCGCAGGAGAACAAGCTCGTCGCGGCGATCAAGATCGCCAACCGGGACGTCTGCCGCCTGTCCATGGAGTACCCCGAGTACCAGGGCATGGGGACGACGCTGGTGGCGCTGCTGACCGATCCGGAAGACTCCACCGCCACGATGGCCCACGTAGGTGATTCGCGCTGCTACCGGGTACGCGACGGGAAGATGGAGAAGCTGACGTTCGACCATAGCTGGGTGGAGGAGCAGCTCCAGCGCGGGATCATCACCCCGCAGGAAGCGCGCAGCCACCGCTGGAAGAACGTGATCACGCGGGCGCTCGGCAACAAGCTGGAGGTGGAGGTGGACGTGCAGTCCGTCCCCATCGAGGATCAGGACCTCTTTCTCCTCTGCAGCGACGGGCTTTCGGGCATGGTGGAAAACGAGGAGATGGAGCAGCTCGCCCGCGAGGAGCCGGACCTGGAGGACCTGGCGCGCAAGATGATCGCAGCGGCGAACAACGCCGGTGGACAGGACAATATCTCGCTCATCCTGATCCGATTTCTGAGGAACACCTGACAGTGACCGGTGGTGTCGCTTGGCTCAACCACCGGCTACCATCTGGGACCTCTTGGCGGGGTCCTCGGAGCGGATGCCTGGCTCGGAGTGGAGCACGGCGTGGACCACAGGCCTGCCGCTGAACTCACAACTCGAGAAGAATGGAAACGCCCCGGGTTTTTGGTCAGGATAACTCCGTTCTCTTGCTCGACCGCGCGGCAGGCTCCGCCCGCAGGGAATCATCCGCCGATTTCACCGATTCACGCCGATGGGGACTGATGCCCAGTTCCGCGGGTGGAGGGAATCTGTATCTGCGAGAATCTGCGGAATCTGCGGATAATACCAAAGTCAGTGGCCGTCGAGCCAAGGAATGGAACAGTCGAGAACGGAGACATTCCGCCTCCGCGGGTGGGCTACCAAACGATCGGGTTGCCTCCGTGGCTGTCTTTGCGGCGCACTCGCCGTGAAATGACCCCTGCTCCTTCGTCCCCCCCCACGCCCCGCCCTGCACTGGCCAGCCGCACCAGCTTGCGGCTGGGTGAGGATGAAGAGCTGCTGGCCGCCCGAGTCGTGAACCTGGCGGCGGCCCGCGAAAGCCAGGCGCTCGCCTCCCAGGTGCGCAAGGGCATCGAGGCGCTGCGAAACGTTGCCCGCGCGGCGGAAAGCTACCCTTCCCCCCTGCGCGAGCAGTCCCTCGGCGAACGCCACCGCGATGCGCAGACCCTCGTCTCCCGGCTCACGAGCGAGACACTCTTCTCCATGCCGCTGGCGATCCCGACGCGCGCGGC
>SLMS01000262.1 GCA_007133495.1 Candidatus Sumerlaeota bacterium
CAGTTCGGGCCCAAGTACCGGGTGCAACTCGAGGCGCAGTACAACACCCGGTTCGAGGATTTCGAGCGCTTTGGCGTGACGGTGCTGCGGGACCTGCACGATGCAGAGCTGGGGCTGTTCGCGGGCATGCGGAACCGGTTCTTCCGCACGCGGAGGGACGACAGAGACGAGACGCAGACGCTGACGCCGGGCGACAGCGAGTACGAGTACGATTTCCGCGCGACGCTGCAGTTCAAGATCGACCGGGACGCGCCGGGGCTGGGGCAGCGCTCGATCGTGACGCTTCGGGACGTGCGGCAGGACGCGCGGTACGTGCGCTGAACTCTCCAACAGACAACTGCATGGCTGGGACCTGATCCGGGGTTGCCGGTGGTTCGATCGGCTCCGCCGGAGGGTGCGGCCTTTGAGCCTGCTGCGCACCTTTCTTGCTCTGGCGGGGGCAGGGGCGGGGTACCTCCGCCCTGTCCTTTGAGAAGGGGTTGTGCGCCGCCGGATGAGATTCCTGATATTTCTCGCGATTTTGCTGAGTTTCCCCGCCTTTTCGCTGCTGTTCGCAGTGGGGAGCTGGTGGGTGCTGCGCGGCATGGAGCAGGTGCCGCGGTGGGCGCGCTTGCTGCCAGCCGGGGTCGCGGTGGTGCTGACGGGCGCTTTCGGCTGGATGGTGGCGGCGCGGATGATGGACGTGGCAGCCGGTCTGCCGGGGGTGGTGGTGGCCGCGGTTTATCTTTGGCACCTGTTTGTGGTGCCGCTGTGCCTGTTGGTGTTCGGGGTGGTTTGGGTCGTGAAGAAGATGAAAGGTGTTTCGAGGGAAAGAGTCATAAAGGGAGAAGCATCAGGAGCAGAGGAGGTCGAGGCGTCCGGGCCGTTGCTGACCCGCCGGCAGGCGCTGCAACTGGGATTGGCTTCGTTTCCGGCGGTGATGATCGTCTCGGCGACGGCGGCATCGATGCCGCAGCTCAGCCGGTTCCGCATCCGGCGGATCGAGGTGCCGTTGGCGGACCTGCCGGCGGGGCTGGACGGCGTCCGCATCGCGCACCTGAGCGATTCGCACGTGGGCGTTTTCACGGAGGGGCGGGTGCTCGAGGAGATAGCGCGCAGGACGAACGAGCTGGACCCGGACCTTGTGGTCGTGACGGGGGACCTGATCAACAATTCGGTGGAGGACCTGCCGGCGGCGATGGAGATGCTTCGCGGCATCGAGCGGCAGGACCGGCTGTTCCTCTGCGAAGGCAACCATGACCTGTTCCAGGGCCACAGCGCTTTCCGCCAGCCGCTGCTCGACGCCGGGTTCCGGCTGCTGCTGAACGAAGGGGCCCGGGTGGAGGTGCGCGGCGTGCCGGTGCAGCTTACGGGCATCTGCTGGGGTGAGGACGGCGCCCGCCGGGGGGCAATGCTGGGGGAGCACACGGCGGCGGCGCGGGAGGCCGCGGACCCGGACGCCTTCCGCATCCTGCTGGCGCACCACCCGGAGGCGTTCGATTATGCGCAGGACGTGTATCCGCTGACGCTGGCGGGGCACACGCACGGCGGCCAGATCATGCTGACGCGGGAGCTTGGGCCGGGACCGCTGATGTGGAAGTATTGGTCGGGGCTTTACCGGGTGGAGAGTGGCGCGGCGCTGGTGGTGTCGAACGGAGTGGGGAACTGGTTCCCGCTGCGCGTGAATGCTCCGGCGGAGATCGTGCTGGTGACGTTGCGGCGGGGGAGATTGGAGCGGCGGGGCGCGTGAAGCCGCTTGCTTCGGTAGCGGAGCTTCGGTAGCGCACCGGCGGGAACATCAATGAGCACCTCACGTCATCTCTGCATACACGGTCACTTCTATCAGCCCCCTCGGGAAAACCCGTGGCTGGAGGCGGTGGAGCAGCAGGATTCGGCGCACCCCTTCCACGATTGGAACGAGCGGATCACCGAGGAGTGCTACGGGCCGAACACGGCCTCGCGGATCAGCACCTGGGACGGCTGGATTCTCGACATCCGGAACAATTTCGAGCGGATCAGTTTCAACTTCGGGCCGACGTTGCTTTCCTGGCTGGAGGAGAACGCACCCGGGGTGTATGAGGATATCGTGGAGGCGGACCGGCTGAGCGTCCTGGCGCGCAACGGTCACGGCAACGCGATTGCCCAGGCGTACAACCACACGATTCTTCCGCTGGGGTCGGAGCGGGAGAAGCACCTGCAGATCGCTTGGGGCATCGAGGACTTCCGGGAGCGTTTCGGGCGCGACCCGGAGGGCTTCTGGCTGCCGGAGTGCGCAGTGGACGGGCGGACGCTGGACCTGCTGGCGTCGCACGGCGTCCGTTTCACGGTGCTTGCGCCGATGCAGGCGAGGAAGTTCCGGCTGCTGGGGGAGACGGGCGGCTGGATGCCGTGCGACGGGGGGAGCATCGACCCGACGCGGCCGTACTTGTGTTCGCTCCCGTCCGGAGCGAGCATTGCGGTCTTCTTCTACGATGGGCCGATCAGCCAGGCGATTGCGTTCGAGGGGCTGCTGGACAACGGGGGCACGTTCGCACGCCGGTTGATGGAGGGTTTCAACGGCGAACGGACTTGGAATCAGATTCTGTCCATCGCGACGGACGGCGAATCCTACGGGCATCATCACCGGCACGGGGAGATGGCGCTGGCCTATGCGCTGCACGTGATCGAGCGGGAGGGGCTGGCGGAGCTGACGAACTTCGGCGAGTTCCTCTCCCGGGAGATGCCGCGGGCTGAAGTGCAGCTCTGGGAGGCCTCGTCGTGGTCGTGCTTCCACGGGGTGGACCGGTGGAGGGATGACTGCGGATGCAGTTCGGGAAACAACCCGGAGTGGCATCAGCAGTGGCGCCGGCCGGTGCGCGAGGCGCTGGAGTTCCTGGCCGGAGAGGCGGAGGTAATATACGCCGAGCGGGCGGGGGAGCTTTTCGCCGATCCGGACCAGGCGCTTTTCGAGTATATACAAGTGCTGCTCGGGGCGAAGCTGGACGTGTTCGGCAAGTTCTACGAACAGCACGCCCGGCCTGGGGCGCCGGAAGACCGCCGGCTGGAGGGCCTGCATCTGTTGGAAACGATGCGCAACGTGCAGCTCATGTTCACAAGCTGCGCATGGTTCTTCGATGAGGTCTCAGGCATCGAGACGGTGCAAAACCTCAAGTACGCCGCGCGGGTGATTCAGCTCCTTCATCCCTGGCGCCCCGGCTTGGAGAAGGAGTTTCTGCGCCGGTTGGAGGAGGCGCCGAGCAACATTCCGGAAATCGGCAACGGGGCGAACGCCTACCGGCGGTTCGTGAAGCCGAACGTGGTGGATTTGCAGCGCGTGGTTGCCCATCACGCGATGACGAATTTCGACCGGGAGGTGGAGAGCTTCCAGCGGCTGTTCTGTTACGAGCTGCGGGAGCGGGATGCTTTTCTGGCGCATTCGGGGACGACACGGCTGAAGCTCTCGCGGGTGGGAGCGCTTTCGCTTGTGGATGGGGAGTCGCTGGACTCGGTGGCGTGTGTGCTGCATTTCGGGGGGCATGATTTCCGTTGTTCGCTGACCGGGCCGCTGGGGCACGCGGCCTACGAGAGCCTGCGGGAGGATTTGCGGGCGGCGTTCTACAATCGATCGCTCACCGACCTCGTCCGCGCGATAGACGAGCATTTCGGCCGCGCGTATTACAACATCACGCATCTCTTCACTGAGGGCCGGCGCGAGCTGCTGCAACGCATTACGTTCGACTCCTTCCGCCGGTTCGATGACTCGCTGACGCTGATATACGAGGAAAACCGCAAGTTGATGGACTACCTGCTGGACGCGGGGGCACCCCTGCCGCAGGGTTTCCTCTCCGCTGCGGAGTTTGTGTTCAAGTCACGCCTGCTGGAGGCGCTGGAGGGCTTCAGCACGGAAAACGATATAGACACCATGCGGTCCATCGCGGAGGAGGCGCACCGCTACCGCATCCGTCTGACCGATCCGCTGCTCACGCGGAGATTCGAGTGCGTCACCGGGGAGGTCTTCGATCAGCTCGCCGTTACCTGCGAACGGCCGCTGCTCCAAGTGGCGGAGCAACTGCTCGAAATTATCGAGCTTCTCGGTCTTCCGATTCACCTTTGGGAAGCGCAGAACATCACCTTCTCGCTGCTCCGGCGCACGTCCCTTCCGGCGCGGCTGGCACGGCAGACGGCCTCGCCCGTGGCGCTTCCGCCCGAGGCGGAGCCCGTCCTGCGGCGCCTGGCGCGCCGGCTGCGGATCGCACCGGACACCCACGCCCCCGCGCGGCCCTCTTCATCGGACACGGTGTCCCTGCAAAGGATGTCGGAGGACAGGCCCGTATAGACGCTGCTGCCTTCAGCGGCGTGCGTAGTGCGGAGTGTCCTTTCTGTCACGCAGGGCTTTTTCGACCTTCTCCCAGCCCGCCTTGCCGAGGCCCCAGTCACCGAGAAGCGGCCCGCCGTCCTTCATCTCGCCGTGGCAATCCGAGCCTCCGGTGGCGAGCAGACCCTGCTCCAGCGCCATGACCTGCAGGCGGTAGGTGGTGTGCTCATCGTGGTTGGAGTGCCAGACCTCGATGCCCTCGCACCCGGCCTCGCGCAGGAGTGGGATGAGGTCGAGCTGGTTGTTCAGCCCGGGGTGGGCCATGACGGCGATGCCGCCGGCTTCGCGGATGACGTCTATACACTGACGGGGGGTGATGAGGAGCTTGGGGACGTTGGCGGGCGCGTTGTCGGCAAGGAAGCGGTCGAAGGCCTCCTGCCATGAGGCGACATGGCCGGCTGCGAGCAGGGCTTTGGCGATGTGGGGCCGGCCGACGACGCCGCCGTCGGCGCTGGCCATGACCTGGTCCATGTTGATGGGTGCCCCGGCGGCGGCCAGGCGCTTGCCGATCTCGCGGGCCCGGCCGATGCGGGCGGTCTGGAAGCGCTCGCAGTGGACGCGCAGCGCCTTGCTCCTCGGGTTCACACCATAGCCGAGCATGTGCACTTCGCGCTTGCCGGCGTAGCAGGTAAGCTCAACGCCGGCGATGACCTCCACACCGAGTTCGGCTCCGGCCGCCTGGGCTTCGGCGATTCCGGCGACGGTGTCGTGGTCGGTGAGGGCCATGGCGCGCAGGCCCTTTGCTGCGGCGCGGCGGACGACGTCCGCCGGCGCGTCGGTCCCGTCCGACGCCGTGGAGTGCAGGTGCAGATCGGCGTGGTATCGTGCCATGCGGTTTCTCTCCCGTTCGGTTCTTCCGGGCGGGGCGGCTGCCGGAACAAGTGTCTGTTATGCGGGGTGCGGCTGCGCGCGCAAGCGGGTTTCCTGGGACTGTTGAGGCCGGCGTGGGCGCCCCCCGGCGGGGGAGGGGCTGATTTTGTAAAAACTTAATGCTAATGCTAAAATAAACATTGACCCGCACCCACCGCGCCCCTACATGTCCGACCATCCACAACGGCTCGGCCGGCGGAAGGAGCCCCCCACCCCAAGGTTTTCACCGCCGGAAAAACGTAAATCCGGAACCCTCAACCATCAACACGGGCGTTGCCCACCTGGACGAAGGAGAATCGATCCATGAAGAAGCTTCTGGCACTGGCTGCGGCCAGCACGCTGCTCAGCTCCGCCGCGATGGCGGAGTGGTCTCACGAAGTCACCCTTGAAGTTGGCGACGACATCAACGGCGCCCTGAAGTCGATCGCGGCGGCCCCGGACGGGACGTTGTACTTCACGACGTACTTTGGCTCCGGGCCGCGGCCGATCTACATGCTCGAGGACCCGCTCGGCGCGAGCCCTGTGGTGGGCGTTTTTGCCGATCCGGAGTACGGCTCCACGAACGGCTCCGGGCTGACCGTCGATCCGGACGGGAACGTGTTCTTCACCCACGATACGAACGACGCGGCGACCTCGTATATCCAGAAGTACGACAGCAACGGGGTGCTCGTGCCGGGCTTCGGGACGAACGGGACGGTAAGCCCGGTGGTCTTTAACGTGGACGGCACGCCGACGAACCACCGGCCGCGGGAGAGCGGCTGGGCGGCGGGCGATCGGCTGATTGTGTCAAACTTCGCGGCGGACCGGCTTCTGCACGTCTTCGATGCGGAAACGGGCGCTCCGATCGGCGAAGCGATCGACTTCGGAGCCGAAATCGGGATCACCGACGCGATGCACGGAATGGCTTACGATCCGGTAGCGAACGTGATCGTGGGTGTGGTCCGGGGGACGGCTTGGACAATCAGCGACGGTGTGGGGGCCACGCTGGACGACCTGACCGACTACGACCAGTTCACCCAGTTCGCAGGCGAAGAATGGCCCGGCGGCAACAGCAACATGGGCGCCGATTGGGACGAGGCAACCGGCCTCTATGCCTTCACGTCCAGCAAGGAATCGCCCGGGACGGTGACGGTGGTCGATCTTGCGGACACCGCTGACCAGACGGTGCTTGGCGAGGGGCTCGAAGAGGGCGATCCGGGATTTCTCGGCACGAGTGGGGACAGCACGTTCTTCCGCAGTGGCGGGGACCTTTATCTGGCGGTGAACTCGGAGAACCGTGGCGAGATCGTGGTCTTCAGCTATACGGACCCGACTTCGGTCGATGACTGGACCATCATGCACTGATCCGGACGCGGGGCGGGGAGGATGCTCTCCGCCCCCGGCGTTCCTCCAAACCGGCCAAACGGGGAGGACCCTATGAGAAAACCCACTTTCCGCCGCGGCTTTACGCTGATCGAGTTGCTCATCGTCGTGGCCATTATCGCCATCCTGGCAGCCATCGCGGTGCCGAATTTCCTGGAAGCACAGACGCGGGCGAAAGTCTCGCGTGTCTATTCGGATATGCGGACGCTGGCGAATGCGCTGGAGCTGTATTACTCCGACCATCAGGCGTATCCGCCCGAATATCTCTTTCCGCCTCTCGGAGTGCCGGAGACGACCCGGGTGATGAAGGCGCATTCCCACCTGACGACGCCGATCGCGTATATATCAAGCATTCCGCCTGATCCCTTCCGGCCCATCGCCAGGTGGGACCCGCCGGTTTACTGGTATTACAACTGGCTGGAACGGTACGATGAGATGATCAATCCGCACACGATGCGGGGCGACTGCCCCTGGTACGATCAGTACGCCGCCTGGATGCTGACCTCCCTCGGGCCGAACCAGAATCCGGGGTTCCCGATGATCTACGATCCGACCAACGGAACGCTGAGCGATGGGGACATCACCCGGCTTGGCCCCGGTGGTGGCGGCAGCGCACAGTAAGGCTGGCTGCACCGCCTTTTCCCACGCACCATCTCTCCTCCTCTCCTCCAAGCGAAGCGCCTCCCGGCAAATTCCGGGAGGCGCTTCGTGCTTCATGCGTCTATACGAGATGGGGTGGCCGGCTATTCCGCGATGGGTTCCCAGCGTGCCTCGAAGCGGGGCTCCCAGTGTTCCACGTCTTCGGTGGTCTCGATGGTGAGGTGGTACTGGTCGGGCCATTTCTCCTTGTCGTCGTAGGGAGGGCCTGGCTCGACGGGGAAGGTGTCCCGGATCGAGACGGTGAAGGGTTCCTCCGAGTGGAACTCGCCCACGAGGCGGTAACGCTCGCCCGTGATGGTCAGGGTGTGGGTGGCCATGTCGAATGCCATGGGGTGGGCGCTGTGGAGGAGGAAGGATATCCGTCCCGGCTCGCGCAGGAAGATGTCATCCTGGACGATGAGTTCCGGCTCGTTGCGGTATTCGATATCCCGGTACACCCATGCGGCCCGGCCGCCGTATATCAGCGGTTCTGAGGCATCGCCGCGAAGGCGCAGCGTCCGGTTTTCGAGCTCGTACTTGGTGATCTTGCCATCGAGCCCGGCCACGGCGACGCCCTGGCCCTTGCCGTCTATCATGAGGACGTTGTGCGCGTCGCTCATGCGGGCGAAGTTGCGATTGTGGGGTGTCAGGTATCCGTCGTAATAGCCGGCATCCCAGAGGAGCTTGTCGCCGCCTGCGGTGAGGATGAAGTGGTTGTTGTCGGCGTGCGTGTGCCCGAAGGCGCGGCCTGGAAACTCGCCGGAGCGGAACGCGAAGATCACCTGCTCCTCCGCGTCGAAGACACTGTTGTTGCTGACGACCCAGCCCATCTCGTCGAAGTGCACGGCGAAGGGTTGTTCGGGAACTTCCGGGACTTCCTCCGGCCACTCCCCGGAGTAAAGCACCGCGTAGGGCAGGTAACGTGCGCCCATGACCGGGTCGTCCACCTCCATCACGTAGCGCCAGTAGAGCGGGTCGTTGTGCTTGGAGGCGAGGCGCATCATCATGACTTTGTCGAACTGGTTTGGCGGGTTGTGCTTGCAGTTGCCGAAGGGGACATATCCGCCTTCCGGTGGGTGGACATAAGCCTTGAAGAAGCCGGTGTTGCGCAGCCAGGGGTGCTGATAAAGGTCGAGGCTGGTGGCATTATCGAGTGCGTCAACGAATTGAAAGACAAACAGCAGGGTGTAGGGCCAGTAGTCTATCCCTTCGTGAAAACCGCCGCTCCTGTCCCCCCGGCAGAGGAACATGCCGCGGTACATCTGCGCGGCGAAGGCGAGCCATTCGTCGGCCTCCTCCACTTCGCCGTGCAGGGCCAGGGCTCCAAGGCCGAGCGCGGACGTGCAGAACCACGCGTGGTTGTTGTCCGGGTCGTTCATCATGCCGCTGGCGGTTGTCTTGCCGACGAAGGGGTTCAGGAAGGCGTACATATCGACGGCGCGGTGGTGGATGGCGTCGCGGACAAGGGCGCGGTCCTCCTCCGTCATTTCGTCCTTCAGCATTTCATAGCCGGTGGAGAGGCCGCGCAGCAGTGACTGGGCGGCGTGGTCGTTCGACCAGGCGCTCGTGGAGCCGATGGGGTCCCACTCCGCGGCAATGAGCATGATGCGCAATGCCTCGTCCCGCAGCTCCTCTTCCCCGGTCACGTTGTAGAGGAGGACACGATTGATAATGTAGTCTTCCACCTGGAAGGCCAGCCTGTTGATGGTGCTCCAGGTCGCATGATCCCAGACGCCGTCCTCGTAACCTTCCGGCTCCTGCGGGTCTTCGCTTTCCAGTCTGGCGGGTGTGGGTTCAGCGATGGCATCCTGGAGGCGCTCCAGATAGACGGCCTGCTGGCCGGACGCGTTGGAGATTTCCTCGATGATCGGGTCCGGGAAGGAAAAACGGTCTTCGATAGTGAAGGAGTAGAGGTCGTAGGAGAGTCCATCGCTCACCTTCTTGACAAGGAAGCCATGCTCGTTGCTGTCGAGGGTTGTGCCGTCCGGCCCGAGGGCCTCCACCGTCACTGTATAGGCGCCATGCGGGACGCCCTCCTCGGGCATGACGAAGTTGCGGGAGGTGCTCCACTCCTGCCGCCATGCGCCGCTGGACAGATGGACATTATAGCTTTCGGCTTCGTCCAGGTGCTGCCAGTGCAGGAAGGGTGGGTTGGAGACGGCCTCCTCCTCCGGCCAGATGATGGTGAGCGGTTCGGGTGCGTACTCTTCCCAGTGCGGGTTTGGTTCGAATCCGAGGGCGGGCGGGGCGGCGAGCGCGCCGGCGAGAGCGAGTGTGGCGATGGATGTTGTCAGGTTTCTCACGATGTGCCTCTTTCTATTTGGTTCGTGTCCAGTCTATAAGAATTCCGGTTTGCGAGGGGTCCTCGAAGACGGCGCGGTAGGCTTCCTCTATTCCGCCAAGCGGGTAGACAGCGGAGACCATCGGCCCCGCGAGCAGGCGGCCTTCCGCCAGGAGGTTGAGGACTTCAGCAAGGTTGTGGCCCTCCGTCCAGCGGACGTACTGCACGGGATAGTCAACCCCGTCGGCTTCATAGGAGGGATCGTAGCGCCCCGGTCCGGCGGCGCGGGAGACGGTGAACTCGAATTCCTTGGCGAAGAAATCATCGCGCGGAAAGGAAAGGTCCATCAGTCCCGCGGCGACGATTCGCGACCCCGGGCGGAGGAGTGGGAGCAGCTCGCGGATGGGCTCGGATGAGTCACTGCTCACGCAGACGATGGCCGCGTCGTTTCCGGCGGTGTCTTTCCCTGTCTCACGCGCGAGTTCATGGAAGGAATCGTAGGGGACAGCACGAAGATTGGGCAGTCCCGGCGCGGTGCATTCTTCAAGTAGGGCCACCCGCCCCGGGTGTCTATCCGTGGCAATCACACGGCAGCCGGACAGCGCGGCGAGCTGCGCACAGAAGTTCCCAATCACGCCGAGCCCGGTGACCAGCACCTTGTCGCCGATGGTGGGCCGCGCCTGCCGGACTCCATGCAGCGCAATGGCAGCCAGGCCAATGAAGGCGGCCTGTTCCGCGGGAAGCCCATCCGGTATTTTCTTAACGAGGGGTTTTGGAACAATGAGCTCGGATGCATGCGAAACGTAGGGGCTGCCGTAATACGCGACGGTGTCGCCGGGCTGGAGTCCGGTATTGTCTCCGTATAGTTCCTCTACTATTCCGGCGCCGCAGTAGCCGAGTCTCGCCCCGGAGGCGGCGATTTCCGCCTCGCTCTTCCCTGCGGCGTTCTCGATCTGATGGCGTTCCGTGCCGGGGCTGATGAGGCTGTACAGTGCGCGGCAACGGGCGCCGGACCTCACAGCTACGGGAGGGGG
>SLMS01000143.1 GCA_007133495.1 Candidatus Sumerlaeota bacterium
CATCCGCCCAACCACGGCCAGAGGGCCCGCCGGGACGGCTTCCCGGGCAGGCGCCCCGGTCAACTCAACTTCCCTGTTTGCAAACTCCGGCATGTGCGCTGGCACTGCTCCCCGGTGGCTTCCCAGACATCAAGCGCAGCCCCACCCCGATCGCAACGGAAGAACGCGCGCGGCGCCGGGTCCGGGGTTTGCAATTGACAGCCGGAGCGCGTCGCGGGTTGCCTTCCCCCGCCTTGTGACAACATTCACAATCAATCCCGGCGGAACATGAAACAAATCGGAAATCTACTGGCCTACACACCCCTTGAGCAGGCCTATCTCCCCGTCCTGACCATGCTCGTGATCGCCCTCGGCTTCTGCGCCGTGGTGCTGATTCTTTCCCCGCTGGTCACGAAAGGGAAGCCCAACAAGGCCAAGCTCGAGCCCTACGAGTGCGGCATCCCCACGGTCGGCACCGCCCGCATCCAGGTCTTCGTCCGCTTCTACCTGGTTGCTTTGCTCTTCCTGCTCTTTGACATAGAAATTGTTTACATCATCATCTGGGCGTTGGCGATGACGCACGGGGAGAACGCACAGGTCCCGGGCTTTGTCGCCTTCTCCATGATTCTGATGGTCTTCTACGTCGTGGTGCTGCTCGTCGGCCTGCTCTACGAGTGGAAGAAGGGAGCACTCAATTGGAACTGACAACCGGTGCCGGGACGATTCCCGGCGTAAAGGAGGGGACCTCGGACTTCGTCACGCTCCAGGCCCCTGAACACGCACTGACCAAGACGCTCAGCGATGCCATCGCCTACGCGCGCCGCAACTCCATCTGGCCGGTCATGCTCGGCCTGAGCTGTTGCGCCATCGAGATGATGGGCACCGCGGCGGCCCGCTACGACCTCTCCCGCTTCGGCTCGGAGGTCTTCCGCCCATCGCCCCGCCAGGCGGACCTGATCATCGTCGCCGGCACGGTCACCAAGAAAATGGCCCCCGTCGTCCGCCGCATCTACGATCAGATGGCCGACCCCAAGTGGGTCATCGCCATGGGAGCCTGCTCCTCCTGCGGCGGCATGTACAACGTTTACTCCGTCCTTCAGGGCATGGACGAAATATGCCCCGTGGACGTGTACGTCCCCGGCTGCCCGCCCCGTCCCGAAGCCCTGATCTACGGCATCATGCAGCTCCAGAAGCGAATCGGCAAAGAGCCCGTCTTCTGAGACGGGCCCGCCCTGCCGGCCCGGCGGGTCACGCCCCGCCCTTCCAAAACCCCGGAAGGATACTGCCACGTGGCTGTCGAACTTGAAAAACTGCGCGACCTCCTCCGCAACAAGCTCGGAGAGTACTTCGGCGACAAAGTCGAAAGCATCGAAATATCCCACGGCGACCTCATGATGACTGTGGACCGCACCGTCATCGTCGAGGTCTGCAAGCGCCTGCGCGACGACCCCGACTTCCAGTTCAACTTCTGCTCGTACATCACCGCCGTGGACTACAGCGCCCTCGGCCGCGAGCCGCGCTACGAGGTCATCTACCAGCTTTATTCCATCACCAAGACCCACCGCATGCGCGTGAAGGCCGGCGTGCCGGAGGACGACGCCGTCATCGACACTGTCTTCCCCGTATGGGGGGCAGCAGACTGGATGGAGCGCGAGGCGTTCGACATGTTCGGCATCGTTTTCCGCGGCCACCCGGACCTGCGGCGCATCCTCATGCCGGAGGACTGGGAAGGCTACCCCCTGCGGAAGGACTTCCCCCTCGGCGGCGTGAAGTCCTTCTACTTCAAACGCTCCACCGAACCCCGCGCCGGCGAACCCAAGAACCTTGTCCCCCGCATCCGCGAGCAGCTCTCCGACATCTGATCCCCCACTGCGAAGGGCAACAAATGGCCACAAAGCGCATCGTTGAGCACACACACCAGAGCATGGAGAGCATGTCCCTGAACATGGGACCCCAGCACCCCTCCACCCACGGGGTACTGCGCGTTGTGCTCGAACTCGACGGCGAGATCATCACCAAGGCCACCTGCCACCTCGGCTACCTCCACCGCGCCAAGGAAAAGCACGCCGAGTACAAGACCTACCACCAGTTCATCCCCTACACCGACCGGATGGACTACCTTTCGCCGATGTCCAACAACACCGGCTACGTCATGGCGGTCGAAAAGGCCCTCGGCGTCGAAATCACCCAGCGGTGCGTCTATCTGCGTACCCTGCTGTGCGAACTCGCCCGCATGTCTTCGCACCTGCTTTGGCTCGGCACCGGCGCGCTTGAACTTGGCGCCATGACCGTCTTCCTCTGGGCATTCACCCAGCGCGAAAAAATCTACGACATCTTCGAATGGATCGCCGGCCACCGCTTCACCGTCAGCTACATGCGCGTCGGCGGCGTGGCCCGCGGCGACTACGAGGAATGGCGCCGCATGGTGCGCGAGTTCCTCGATCAATTCATGAATGCGCACCGCGAATTCGAAACCATGCTCAACCAGAACGAAATCTTCCTCAACCGCATGATGGATATCGGCCACATCAGCGGCGAGGAAGCCATCTCCATGGGCCTCAGCGGCCCCTCCCTGCGCGCCTCGGGCATCGATTACGACGCACGCAAGGACTCACCCTACCTCGCCTACGAGGAGTTCGACTGGGAGGTCCCCATCGAAACCAAGGGCGACTGCATGGCCCGCTACCTCGTCCGCATGAGGGAGATGGAAGAGTCCTGGAAAATCTGCAATCAGGCGCTCGACGCTCTCGAAAAGACAAAGAACCAGCCCGCAAACATCGACAATCCCAAGATCATCTACCCCCCGAAGGAAAACGTGAAGAAGTCCATGGAGGACCTCATTCACCACTTCCTTCTCGCCTCGGAGGGCTTCAAGGTACCGCCTGCGGAGGTGTATAGCTGCATTGAGGCACCGAAGGGCGAGCTGGGATTCTTCCTCGTCTCGGACGGTGGCCCGCGCGCCTACCGGCTCGGCGTGCGCAGTCCCTCGTTCATCAACCTCATGAGCCTGGAGAAAATGAGCATCGGCCACACCGTCTCGGACATCGTGGCGATCATCGCCTCGCTCGACCCCGTTCTGGGCGAGGTGGACCGGTGAGGGGCGCCGGCCGCTCTTCCTCCGGTCCGGCAGTTCTCCCGCCTCGGCACCGCCGGGGCGGGCTTTTGTGCGGTGCGTGCCGCAACCCGCGGGGGACCACCCTTCCCCCCGCCCAATACCTCACCGTCAGGAACAGCGATCATGCCGAGTGAACGACTGCGTACCCTGCCCATTCTTGGGGACCGCATCGGCGAAATAGAGCAAATCTGCGCCAAGTACCCCGAGCGGCGCAGCGCCATCCTCCCCGTCCTCTGGATCGCCCAGAAGCAGGAGGGCTGGATATCCGAGGACGCCATGAAGGAGGTCGCCGAGGTTGTCGGCGTCACCGCAGCCGAGGTGTACGAAGTGGTGAGCTTCTATACGATGTTTCACCAGCACCCGGTCGGCCGGCACCACATCGCGCTTTGCAAGACGCTCTCCTGCGCGGTCTGTGGCGCCCACGAAGTCTCTGCGTATATACGCGAAAAGTACGGATTCGATGCCGGGAAGAGCATCTCCCGCGACGGCAGGTTCTCCATCGAGGAGGTTGAATGCATCGGCGCCTGCACCGAAGCACCAGCCATGCTGGTGGGGGAGAAGCTCCACGGAGACCTCACCCCCAAGAGCATCGACGACGTACTGGGAAAGCTCGACTAGACACCGCACACCAACGCCACCTCCCACCCAACTGCACCAAGGTTCCGCATCATGCCCGTTGACACTTTCGAAAAAGTCTATCTCCCCAACATCGAGCGCGGCGAGACCGAGTGGCTCGAAGAATACCGCAAGCAGGGCGGCTACGAAGCCACCCGCATGGCGCTTGAGATGGCCCCGGAAAAAATCGTCGAAGTGGTCAAGGACAGCGGCCTGCGCGGCCGCGGCGGCGCAGGCTTCCCCGCCGGCATGAAGTGGAGCTTCCTCCCAAAGGGCGTCTATCCACGTTATCTCACCGTCAACGCGGACGAATCCGAGCCCGGCACCTGCAAGGACCGGCCGCTCATGGAACAGCGCCCCCATACACTCATCGACGGCATCATCTGCACCTGCCTTGCCATCGAATCCGAACTCGCCTTCATCTATATCCGCGGGGAGTACTACAACTCGGCCGATATCATGCAGAAGGCCGTGGACGAGGCCTACGAGGCCGGCCTGCTTGGGGACGACGTTCTCGGCAGTGGCCGCAAGGTCCACGTCGTCGTCCACAGCGGCGCCGGCGCGTATATCTGCGGCGAGGAGACCGCGCTCCTCACCTCCCTCGAAGGCTACCGCGGCTACCCCAAGCTCAAGCCGCCCTTCCCCGCCGTCAGCGGTCTATACGGAAAGCCCACCATCATCAACAACGTCGAAACCATCGTCAGCGTTCCCTTCATCCTGACCAAGGGGGCCGAATGGTTCAAGTCCTTCACCCATGAACGGTCCACCGGCCTGCGGCTTTACTCTGTCTCCGGCCACGTCAACAAGCCGGGTGTCTATGAATTGCCCATGACCGTCACGCTCCGGGAAATGATATACGATTACTGCGGTGGCATCCGCAACGGGCACGACCTGAAGTTCGTCATCCCGGGCGGGTCGTCCGTTCCGTGGCTGCTGCCGGACCAGCTCGACACCGTCATGTCCATGGAGGGCGTGCAGGCCGCCGGCTCCTTCCTTGGCTCCGCCGCTGTCATGGTGCTGGACCACACCGTCTGCCCGGTCTGGGCGGTGACGAACCTTGGCGCCTTCTACCGCCACGAATCGTGCGGCCAGTGCACCCCCTGCCGCGAGGGCGCCGCATGGATGCACAAAATCCTTCTGCGCCTGGAAAACGGCCAGGGAACGATGGAGGACCTCGACACGCTCGCCTCCATCGCTGGCGACGGAACGCCAAACACCGGCATGATCAGCGGCCGCAGCATCTGTGCGCTTGGCGACGCCGCGGCATGGCCCGTCGGCTCCGCCCTCAAGCTCTTCCGCGAAGAATTCGAGGAGCACGTCAAGCTCGGCCACTGCCCCTACAAGAACAAGCGCTACTGGATGGCCGACGGCAAGTTCGTCAACGAGACGTTCGAGCATCACCCCGCCTGGGGCCACTGATCCGCCTGCCGCCACACGCGCACTGATCCGAAACACCCTGTCTATACAAGAATGCCAATCAGGAGATTGGCGCTCCCAGGTGTGAGCACGGACGGGGCGTGCAGCACCCAAGCCATCCCGCAAAAAGCGACCCCGCCCGGGATATCCGGGCGGGGCGTTGTCTTGAGTGCCGCATCTTCCGGCCTGTCATTCCGGGTCCGGAATCAGGCCACGGTGACGTCCTTGCAGAGATAGACGTCCTGGATGGCGTTGAGGATTTTGACGCCCTCTTCCATCGGGCGCTGGAAGGCCTTGCGGCCGCTGATCAGGCCCATGCCGCCAGCGCGCTTGTTGATCACTGCGGTGCGGACCGCCTCCGCCAGGTCGCTCTGTCCGCTGCTGGCGCCGCCGCTGTTGATCAGGCCCATCCGGCCCATGTAGCAGTTCGCCACCTGGTAGCGGCACAGGTCGATCGGATGGTCGGAGGACATCTCCGAATAGACAAGCTTGTCGATCTTCCCGTAGGACTTCCCGTCGGCATTGAGCGCCTTATAGCCCCCGTCGTTCTCCGGCAGCTTCTGCTTGATGATGTCCGCCTCGATCGTCACGCCGAGGTGGTTGGCCTGCCCGGTCAGGTCGGCCGCCACGTGGTAGTCCTTCCCGTCCTTCTTGAAGGCGGAGTTGCGCAGGTAGCACCACAGGATCGTCGCCATGCCCAGCTCGTGGGCCTTGTGGAACATCTTGGAGACTTCCACGATCTGGCGCCCGCTTTCCTCCGAGCCGAAGTAGATCGTCGCGCCGACCGCTGCGCAGCCCATGTCCCGCGCCTGCTCCATCTGCGCGAAGACGATCTGGTCGAACGTGTTCGGGTGGGTCAGCAGCTCGTTGTGGTTGAATTTCAGGATGAAGGGAATCTTGTGCGCGTACTTGCGCGCCACGCTGCCAAGTACACCGAGCGTGGAGGCCACGGCGTTGCATCCCCCCTCGATGGCCAGCTTGACGATGTTCTCCCCATCGAAATAGATCGGATTCTTGGCGAACGACGCTCCGGCGGAGTGTTCGATCCCCTGGTCCACCGGGAGGATGGAAACGTAGCCTGTGTTCGCGAGCCGGCCGTTGCCGAAGATCGACTGCAGGTTGCGCAGCACCGGGATCGACCGGTCGGTGTGGGAGAAGATACGGTCCACCCAGTCGGGTCCGGGAACGTGAAGTTGGGATTTGTCCAGCTTCGGCTGGTATTCGAGTAGGCCTGCCGCCTCGTCGCCAAGGAGATCGGAAATCTCCGTGATTCCAAGTCCGGCAGTAGGTTCAACTGTTACTGACATTGCGTTTCCTTCCTTCGAGGAGAGTCGTGCTGCACCGCCGTCGCGAACCGTAGTGGCGGACGGGCTCCGCGTGCCAGCGGAATCGGGACCCCTTGGTCGCCTTCGTGCGGTTTATTTCTTCTGGTGCCCGCGCCTTCGGGTTTCCTGGCCCTCCCGGCCCTTTTCCGCCGGCTCGGGAGCCACATTCTGTCCCCGCCAGGCCCGCGCCAGGACCCACACCCCCAGCCCCACAAGCGCCACCGAGAGAATCTGCGAGGTGCTCACCAGCTCGCCGAAGAACACTCCCCGCTCCTCGTCCCCCCGAAGGAACTCCAGCACAAAACGCAGCACCGCGTAGCCCACAAGGTACATCCCGAAAATCGCCCCGAGCGGCAGTACCCGCCGCGATACCAGCAGCAGCGCCCCCGCCAGCAGGAACAACCCCCCGGCCTCCATAAGCTGCACCGGCCAGACCGGCAGGGAATACTCCGCCTCCGGCCCGAGCAGGCCTCGCGAGACGTGGTCGTAGTAAGCGTTGGGCCACACTCCGCTGTCCGCCGTCTCGATTCGCGGAACCGACAGGCAGACACCGTGCTCGCGCCCGCAGACCTCGCCATAGCAGCACCCGGCAAAATGACACCCCAGCCGGCCGAAACCGTGACCCAATGCCACGGAGGGCGCCACCACGTCCGCCATCCGCCAGAAGTTGAGCCCCTTCCAGTAAAGGTACGCCCCGCACGCAGCCGCCGCGAACAGCAGCCCGCCCAGGAACACAAACCCGCTTCGCGAAAAGAGCAGCACCCCCGGCGCCTGCACGAACTCACCCCAGTTCACCAGCACGTAGGCCAGCCGGCCGCCCACGAAACCGCTCACCACGCCCACAAACGTCAGGTCGATCACCGGGTCCGGCTGCATCCCGGCCCGTTTTGCCCGCACGATCGCGAGCACCACTCCGGCCAGCAGCCCAAGGGCGATCATCACCCCATACGTGCCGATGTAAAAATTGTCTGTAACCTGGACCAGAACCGGGTTCATGGAGGCGCGGCGTCAGCTCTCGTCTTGATCGATGGAGGAGTAGGTCACGACCTGGTTGCGCCCGAGCCGCTTGGCTTCATAGAGGGCCCGGTCCGCCTTGGCGATCAGCTCATCCAGTCCCGGTGGCGTCTGTCCGTCAGGAACGTAAGCCGCCACTCCGAAGCTGCATGTGATCTGAATAATCTCCTCGTCGTACTTCACGCGGAGATCGTCTAGCCTCTCGCGTGCCCGTTCGGCCCAGATGCGCCCGCCGGACTCGTCCGACTCGATCAGGCCCACAAGGAACTCCTCCCCGCCGAATCGGCCCACAAGGTCCAGCTCGCGCGAACTCTGGCGGAGCAACTGGGCCACCTGCCGCAGCACCTCGTCCCCTGCCTGGTGGCCGTGCGTGTCGTTGATCCGCTTGAAGTGGTCCGCATCCACCATCACCAGGCAGAGCGGCACGTTCGACCGGCGCAGGCGCTTGAGTTCCCCCTCCAGCAGATCGAGCAGCCTCATGCGATTCAGCAGGCCCGTCAAGCCGTCAACGTTGGCGCGCTCTTCCAGCTCCGCGCGCAGGTCCAGGTTCTGGATCACCACCCCCAGCAGGTCGGTCAGCACGAAAACCGTCTGCAGGAACATCTCGTCGACGTGCTGGCCTGCCTTGGGCAGCAGCGTCAGAAAGCCCTGCACCTCCGAACCGCGGGAGATCGGCACCGACATGAACGACCACGGCTTGAGGTTGCGGTCCTCGGCGCGCACCTCGCCCTGTTCGAGTTCCAGCAGCCAGTCCCAGGCGATCGGCAGGTCCGGCCGCAGGACGTCCCAGGCATCGCGCAGATGGGCCGAGAGCATCGCGACGCGCCGGCTGCTCATCCCGCCGGGGGAATGCTGGAAGAGCACCGGATTCTTCCAGCCCGGGAAGGTCAGCAGCGTCAGCGAGGTCTCCAGCATTTTTGGCAGGCCTGGATCAAGGGCCGCTTCGAGCTGGTCGGGCCCGGAAACGCGTAGAAGGCTGCTGCTGAGCTGGTAAAGCGTCGTGAGCCGGTGATGTTCGCGGCCGAGCTGCTGGAGGCGCGCCCGGTCCAACTCCGAGGAGTCCAGCACCCCGCGCAGGTAGGAGAAGTCCACCGGCGTTTCGAGATATCGGATCAGCGGGAAGTCGCGCCGGAGCAGCTCGTAGGGCTCGCGCGCTCCCGTGAAGAGGATCACCGCCGGCGTGGTGATCCGCAGCAGCAGGTTGCGGAACCGCTCGGTGGAGAACTCCGGCCGCGCCGCCACCACCACGATGTCCGCCACGTTGAGCATCTCGCGCGTGACCGAGTCCTCGCTCCCGACCACCCACAGCGCCACCGCCCGCCCGAAGTTCTCCTTGAACTGCGTGACGAGCTGCGCATCTGCCCCAACGAGCAGAACCCGCCTTGTCCGCCGGAGTTTACGCGCTGCTGGCACCGTTCCCGCACCACCTTGATTCGTTTCCCCGGGTGCGGATCGACCCCGCGCCCGCCTGCCGTCCTGCGCAATGTAAGTCTTCAGTTGGACCCAAGTGGGGTGGGAGAGGCAAAAGAGATTTTGTCCTGCGAGCCGTATTTCGCCGCTCTGGTTGCCGGGTTCCTTCGCAGGCCGGTTGGAATGATTCCGGGACTGTTATCACCTTTCCCGCCTGTTGGGAAATGTCGGGGCGGATCAGGGCCGCACCGAGCCTGATTCCGCACGCAACCGGTCGATCACATACTCCAGCCGCTGAAGCACTATCTCCTCCATGCGCGTGAAACTCAGCCCGAGCACGCAGTGGGGCTGGTCCTTGCCCCGCCCGTCATGGTACTCCACCCAAACGACCATGGCTCTGATCTCCAGTGGAGAGTCCAGATACGGCAGGTCCAGCAGGGCCACCTTGGCATGGCGCAGGCCCTTGAGCATCTGCAGGTAGTCGTTCTTGGTGAGCTGGTAGCTCTTGAGCCGCATCCCGCTCATGGAGATGTCGGTGGCCACACACCGCGCTTGCTGCGGAGTGAAGGTCTCCTCGGGGACGAGGATCGTCAGCATCCCCTCGGCCGAGATGGGCAGGCGCTTGGCTTGGCGCCGCTCTTTCGTTGGTTTGTCCTCACTCATGGAGCTTGGCTGGTCTCCGTGGGGTTCGGGCATTTTCCCCCGGCGGTCTCCCGGCGTTCCACACGCCACAGAAGGTGAGCTTCCCTCCTGCGGAGAGGTCCCGCTCCCACCGGTGCCCGATTCATCGTTCCTGATGGCCTGCAAGGGCAACGGCAGAGTCTTCTCTTTCCTTTCTCCCCTTCGCTTTTCCTGTCCCCGTGCAAATTCTTCCCCCGATCCTTGGGGCCCCGCTTGACTCCCGGCCTCCGCCTCCTACTTATCTCCCCAGTCTTGGGGCAGGCCAACCATCCTTGCCCTGCGGAAAGGAGCCTTCCGCTTGATGAGTCCCCGGGCCCTCCCGCCGGAAGCGCAAGCCGAAAACACTGCAACACACGAAACACTGAAACCCCGTTCCTTTCGCCGCCACCTTCCCGGAGCCCTTCATCTACGGGATGGGGCCATCTTCAAGGGCTTCTCCTTCGGTGCTCCCCGCTCCGTCTCCGGAGAGGCCGTTTTCGGCACCGGCATGACCGGATACCCCGAAACCATCACCGATCCCTCCCACCACGGCCAGCTTCTCGCCTTCACCTTCCCGATGATCGGCAACTACGGCGTTCCACACCGGCGTGCGGACAGTCAGCTCGGCCTTCCCTTCGAATCCTCCCGCATCCAGATCGCCGGCCTCCTCGTCTCCGACTACTCCGAGGAGCACAGCCACTGGGACGCGGAGAAGTCCCTCGGCGACTGGCTCGCCGGGGAGGGGGTCCCGGCACTGACCGGCATCGACACCCGGGCTCTCACCAAGCACCTTCGCGAAGCGGGCACCATGGTCGGCCGCATCGTCATCGACGGGCAGGACCCTCCCGACTGGTATGATCCCAACGCGGAAAGCCTCGTCCCCAAGGTCAGTATCTCCGAGCCACAGCGCTACGGTTCCGGCGACCGCCGCGTCGCCGTGATCGACTGCGGCGGCAAGAACA
>SLMS01000334.1 GCA_007133495.1 Candidatus Sumerlaeota bacterium
ACCCCCTTCTTCTCGGGTTGATCTTTTAGAGGCAGGCAGGTGTCGCGCTCCGAGGACCCCGCCAAGGGGTCCAAGATGGTAGCCGGTGGTTGAGCGAAGCGACACCACCGGTAACCGGGACGAACGTGCCCACGACCCCGGCAGGCGGTCGCAGCCAATTGGACGACCGGAATCGGAGAACGGAAAGATCTGGCGCCCGCGGGGCACGGTTGCCCTTGTCGTGAGTCCCTGCCAACCCTACCAATTCTCGCTGGCCAGCATTCCGGCCAACCCGATACCGGAGCGCGCGGGCGCGGGCGGCCGGCCCTCCCCACCCGCAGCGCAGGAACCGTTTCCCATGTGGCGTTTGCGTCTCGTCCACCTTCTTTTGCTTCTGTCCGCAGTGGCCATGGCCGCCAGCGGCTGCCGTACACGGCTGGACTTCCCATCAGGCGGCACCTTTCACAGCCCCTACCGCGTCAATGACGGGGTCATCGTCGCCTTCCCAGACGATCTGGAGGACCGCACCTACAACGTGAAGGTCGGCCGGCTCTGGGAGTCCCGCGTCTTCGTCATCCCGGTCCTTGACGCGTACCGGACCGAGACCGTCGCCCGCATGGGCGGCGTCTTCCGCCAGGGCGTCGTCTTCGCCTCCCACAGCGTTCTGGACGACATCGAAATGCGGACCGCACCGCCGGAGTCCGGCAACGAGGAGGCAATGGAGCGCGAACTGGACAGCATCCTCCGCGACCTTGCCGAGGAGGAGCAGACGCGCCGCGGCATCTTCGACACCGGCGCGCGGCGGCAGGAACTCTCCGACCGGGCCCTGCGCGAGGCCGCTCTCGAATCCGTGGAACAACGCGGCGGGAACTACGTCCTCTTTTTCCAGGACGCCCTGTTCGGTTTCCCCGAAGGCCGCGCCAGCGTCAGCTTCCGCGTCCACCTGATCGACCGCCGCACCGGCAACGTCCTCCTCAACAAGCGCTACTCCGGCGCCAGCTCACGCTTCGATGCGCGCCGCAATCACCGGACGAACGAGATCAACCTCGTCAACCTCACCAAGCAGGCGTTCGCCGGTGCCATGCGCGACCTTATACGCGACGTGGCCGTGGTACTCGATGCCCAGCAGTGACGGAATCCCGCCGGAACAGCAGCAACAGCCCGGCCTCCCAGCGCGTATAGACGTGCCGCCCACCGCGGCCGGCATGCGCCTCGACACGTGGCTCTCCCGCCTGCCCGGCGCCCCGTCGCGCAACCGCGTGCAGCAACTGGTCAAGGACGGGCACGTGCGCCTTGCCGGCAAACCGCCGCGGCCGGCACACACCCTCACCGGCGGCGAAACGGTGGAGGTCCAATGGCCCGGCCCGGAGGACGACTGGCCCTGGCCCCAGGATATCCCGCTCGACCTCGTCTATACGGACAAGGACCTTGCCGTCATAAACAAACAGGCCGGCCTCGTCGTCCACCCAAGCGGCGGGCACCCCGACGGCACGCTGGTGAATGCGCTGCTGCACCGGTTTCCGGACCTGCCCGGCATCGGCGGCGTGCGGCGCCCCGGCATCGTTCACCGGCTGGACAAGGACACGACGGGGCTGCTCGTCGTGGCGAAGAACGAGCGCGCCATGCGCTCGCTCGCCCGCCAGATGGAGGCGCGCGCCATCCGCCGGCAATACCTCGGGCTCATTATTGGCTCACCGGACTGGACGGAGACGACGGTGGAGGCAGCCGTCGGGCGCGATCCCGTCAACCGCCTCCGCCGCGCGATAGACGGACCCTTCGCCCGCGATGCGCGCAGCCACTTCCGCGTCCTGGCCCGTGACCATCGCTTCGCCCTGATCGGAGCGCGCCTCGACACGGGCCGCACCCATCAGATTCGTATACACTGCAAACATATAGGCCACCCCATCGCCTGCGACGAAACCTACGGCGGAGCCGTGCAGCGTTGCCTGGAACGGCTGGCGAACAACGAATGGCAGCTCAAACGCGCCTTTCAGCATTTCGGACGTCCGTGGCTCCACGCCCACAACCTCCAGTTTCACCACCCCACCAAGGACCGCCCGATGCGCTTCCACGCTCCCCCGCCGGAGGACGCAGCGGAGCTGGCAGTGCTGCTCTTCGACGAGGGAGTGAGGGAGGTTTTTGGAGAGAGACGGGTGGAGGGGGGTATAGGGTAATCACCTCAAGGAACGGAGAAGCGGAGTGAATCGGATACGGATGGGAGGGGTTGCGGGATTTCGAGAGTAAAACCCGGCGAGGTTCTGTCGTACTTTCCCAGGTCGAGCCCGTGGGCCGTACCGTAATTGGCACGTTGCCCAAATCTGTCGCGTGTGCTCCTACGCAACGTTCTCAGGTGGTGAATATTCATCCCTGGTTGAGCAGTTCGCGAACCGTCTTCTCCAAGGCGGGAAGATGATTCTGTATCACGTCCCAGAGAATATCATCGTCTATACCGAAATAGGCGTGCGCGAGAATATTACGCATGGCCGCGATTCGGCTCCATGGAATTGATGGGGAGTCCGCCTTGATTTCGTCAGGCATGTTCTTCACTGCTTCGCCGATCAGTTCAACGTTTCGAACGGCGGCATCATAGGCCATATCGTGGGCCACGAACTGCTCCTTGCTGAGCCCTTTCACATAACGCCGTATTTTTTCGCAGGCAGCCTGGATGTCTTCCAAGTACAGCTGCCAGTCACGCGACACGGACGGCTTCCCTTTCAATGACAGGCCGCATGGCCGGCCTCAGAGCGTTGCGTGTCACCAGGTCCACAGACCGGCCAAGCAGCTTCTCCAGCCGTTCCTTCAGCTCAAAATACCGGTCGAACGTCGCCGGGCCGTCGAAATCCACAAGAATATCTATGTCACTATCCTCCCGGCCAGTCCCCCGGACAACCGAACCAAACACCAGCAACCGCTCCACACCCAGGTCCCGGCTAAGGGCGCTACGATGAGCTTCGAGTTGTTTGGCTATCCGGTCAATGTCCATGAGGGCCTTTCCCCAAGTGGCCTGCGCTTCTCATGATAGGTGGACGGCGTCCCTGGTCAAGCAGATCATCTGGCCGCCCTGCGGCTCGCCATCACTCCTTGCCCAGCTTCTCCAGCACCTGCTCGTGGGTCTTCAAGTCCGAGGGATGGAAGAAGACGAAGCGGATTTTCTTGACGGTGGAAAGCCCGGGGAGTTCGCCGAGGATGGTCCGGAGCGCCACCCGGGCGGCTTCCTCCACAGGATAGCCAAAAGCGCCCGTGGAGATGGCGGGGAAAGTGATCGATTCTATATTATTCTCCTCCGCCAGCCTAAGAGCATTACGATAGCAGGCGGCGAGAAGGTCCGCCTCGGGTTTGTCCGAGCCGTACACCGGCCCAAGGCAGTGAATGACGTAACGATTGGGCAGATTGTACGCCGCGGTGATGACGGCTTCGCCGGGGCGGATGGGGGCGAGGGGCCGGCACTCTTCTTCCAGCTCCGGCCCGGCGGCGCGGTGAATGGCCCCGGCCACGCCACCGCCGGTGCGGAGCTGCGCGTTCGCCGCGTTCACCACGCAGTCCATGTCCGGCTGGTTTGCAATATCGCCGCGCAACAGCTCGATTACTTTTCCGTGGATGTTTTTCGTGGTCATTGCTGCAGCCTCCTTTGGCCGGACGTGAAACCTGTGGGGCCTGCTGCGGACCCTGTTCTCCCGGAGTCCCGGCCGGCAAGGAGAAACTGCCGTCCCTTACCGGCCCAGCGCGCAAGCGCCAGAAAGGCTCCCACGGCGCGGTCCACACCCAGTGCCGGCCGGGGCCCCAGCCTCCGTCAAAACGCTCGTGATAGGCGGGGTCCCAGCGCGTTAGGCCCACCGCCTGCACCATAACAGACAGGACGAGGAACGTGGCTGCCCCCACAGACGTATAGACGCGTGCACGCGCAGCACGCAAAACAGCCAGCCTTTCGTGCAGGGCACCTGCAGCAAGCGCCACTACAAATGGCATCACATCCGCCGTATAGCGGGGACCCCAAGCCCAACCACCCCACCAGTCCGCATAACACGCCCAGAATATCAGATGCACCACAACAGCGGCGGCGCACAGCCTCCAGATGTCCTTCCTCCACCCCGCCCGCGGCATCAGCATCACCAGAAGCAGCACCGGCGCGAAAAGAAACAATCCCTTCGCCGGAGAGAACAGCATCCCGGCAAGTCCTTCGAATGGAAGCTGAATCATGCCGCCAACCTGGTCCCCGAAGCCTGTAGTGAACGGGCTCCCGAAGTATACATGGTTATAGACGCCGGTAAATGCCGCGAAAGGCGCCACCCCTGCAGCGAACCAGCCTGCGCGCATGGCGGCGGTCTTCCTGCAGCTCCATCCACTTGCCACTGCAAAAAAAAGAAAAACGGCAAGGACCGCCACGCCCCCCGGCCGGCAGGCAAAGGCCATCCCTTGGGCCGCGCCGATGAAGAGCCACTTTACATCCCTGTTCACTTTTACGAAAAGGAACAGCGAAATGGCACCCGCCAAGGCCAGCGGAGGATGCGGCCAGGCGTCCATCGCGGAGAACCAGAAGGGGGTCGCGGTCACAAGCACAATACCAGCCAAAGCCGCAATCACCGGTCCCGTCAGTGGCAATAGCGCCAACGCAAGCGCCGCCGCCGCGAACGAAGCAACAATCGTCATCGCCGCCCACCCCACCCGGAGCGGGGCATCCCCCTTCCATCTTCCGGTGGCCTCCCAGACTATATAGACAGGAAGCACAAAAAATGCGGGAAGGACGGGCTTTTTCGAGACCAGACTTCCCTGCTCGTCCTTCACGACTGCATAGTATTGCTGCCCGGCCAGGTGTGGCCATGCATCCAGCCGGAACGTACCCTCCTCCATCATGGTCATCGGCAGATAACGATAGGGCGCGCTGTCCCCGCTCGTCATTGGATAATCGGGTATATTCAGGAAAACGTAGCAGACAACGAAGACTGCACCGGCAACAAGCACCCACGTTGGTGGAGCGCGCAGCCTATGCCACTTCCGGCCCATTATTCAACGCCCCTGGCGCCGCGGAGCAAGTGCCACCGATTCTCCCCTCCGTCCCCGAATGACAGAATACAATCTGGAACACTCATGTCAGCTCTGTAAATGCCCGTGCGGATTCGAAGGCTCCCTCTCTATAAAATCGCGGGAGTGTAAAGTAATTCATGCGCAGAACCGACCGCAGGGAGTTGTTCTCGAAAACCGGCGTCGCCAATGCACGGGCCATCTGGTATTTGACGATCTGGCGGGCCAGCCGGCAGCCCTCCCGCCCGAACCGGTAGGCCTCCCCCCAGTCTTCCTTCCCGAGCGCCGAACGGCTTTTTCCGAGCACCCTCTGCACGTGCCGCAGCCGTTCCATGTTGTTGACGCCCGAGCCCATCGAGCGCAGTTCGCCCTCGGTGTGCAGAATCTTCGCGAAACGGACCTCAAGCTGCGAGGTGGCATGGCGCGCCACCTCCGGCAGCAGTTCCCGCAAGTGGTCGCAAATGCGCTGGCAGCGCTGCGTCCCCGGCGTGAGCAACACAAGCCCCGTCAGCTCCAACGGCCCGGCGTGAAACCGCAGCATCCCGCCCTGATCGCGGAAGACCTCCAGCTTGCACGGGTGGGGAAAGTCCATGCGCCATGCGTTCAATTCGGCGTCCCTGTCCTCCAGTTCGACGGTGATTTCGGTCCGTTCGAGCCATGCCTCGTCTATAAAGAAATCGTCCTCGTATCCGCCGAGCGACAGGACGACCAACTGTTCGTGACCGTGCCGCAGGATCGTGCCGTGCAGCCGCGGATGTCCGGTGTCGAGTTCCGCCGCGGGGTCCGGCCGGCCCTCGGCGAAAAACGGTTCGAACGCGCGAATTTCCGCCCCGAGGATCGCCGCTTCGGCCAGCCTGTCCCGGCCGGTGAACGGGAGCTGACCGCAAAAGCCCTCGTAGAAATCGAGAAAAACCCCGCGCACCTCCTGAGCCAGGAGCGTATAGACCCACAGCCGCAATGCCTCCGGTTCGGGCGAGAGAAAATCCCGGCGCGAGAGATTCGCAAAATTGGCAAGGTACGGATACCAGTCAATCGACCGCGGGCTGTGGCAGGCCACTGCCGGGTCTTCGGAGTAGAGCCCCACCGCCCGCTCCTCATCCCGTGCGATGATCGGCAGGTCCACACAGTAGCGCGGCCGGGGAAGCGCCGCCACATTGCCCGCGGAAGCGGCAAATGCCCGGCTCGGGTCGATCCGGGGAAGCGCTCCGCCAAGGCGCCGCTCGGTCGCGGAAACCGAAACAGACAGCAGGTCCTGCGACTGCAGCCATGCCCCGTCCAGGTGCTCGCGCCCCAGCGGCATGTGGATGGGGTGAAAGAGGTCGCGGGTGCGGAGTGCATCGCGCTCGCGCAAAAACGCGGAGAGACTGTGGCCGTCCGCCGGCCGCGGGGGCAGCAGATAGGAATGCAGGCCGGGACGGTGGCGAAAGCTCTCCGCCAGGTAACGCCCGTGGCCGGGCAGACGCGGGTCCGCCAGCAACACGGCGAGCAGCCCCTCCTCCTCTGCCGCGTCGAAGAACGATTCGATCAGCGGCAGGTTGCCCGGGCTGCACGGCGGCGTCACAACGGTGTTGAAACCAAGCGCTGCGATCTCCCGCAGGACGGGGCGGTAGCGCTCCGGCGGCGTCAGCAGCACCCGCGGACCGAAGGCGAAGAACGGCCGACCGTCCAGCCGCAGAACCGACCGGTCCACAAGGATGCGGCTGCTCGCTTCGCTCATCGCCGGTGTCCGGCCTCCGTTGGAGAAGTACCCGCCGCTGCTACCAATCGAGTCCGCTGTCGTTGAAGTCCATCCGCTTGAGCACGATCAAAGTAAAATCATCGAACTGCTCGGCAAAACCCCGGTGGCGGATGCAGGCCTGATAGACGGCATTGCGGATTTCTTCCGCCGAAAGATGCTGGCGCTTGATGAGCAGGCGGAGGAAACGCTCCTGGCCAAAGCGCTCGCCCTGCGGGTTCTGGATATCCGTCACGCCGTCGGTGTAGAGCACCAGCGTCCCTCCCGGAGGAATCCGCACCGAGGCCGACTCGTACGGCACTTCGGGATCGATCCCCAGGAAAATGCCCCCTGCCGCAAGGTGGTCGAGCGATCCGCCGGAGTGCAGCAGAACCGGGTGCGTGTGCCCTGCATTGACGTACTCCAGCACCCCCTCGGACTTGTCCAGCAGCCCCAGAAACAGCGTCACGTACATGTCGTCCGCAACGTCGCGATGGACCATCCGGTTGATGCGTGCGGCGATCTCGGCCAGCGACCCGCTCCGGTGCTGCACCTCGCTGCGCAGGTAGCTGCGGGTGCTCGCCGTGAGGATGGCGGCCGGGACGCCCTTGCCGGAGACGTCGGCAATCGCCAGGCCAAGCTGCCCCCCTGCGCCCTCCAGAAAATCGTAGTAATCGCCGCCCACCTGCTTCGCCGGCAGCGACATGGCGGAGAGCTGATAGCCCGGCAGGTCCGGATAGACCGCGGGGAGCAGGTTCATCTGGATCGTCCGGGCGATTTCCATCTCGCGCGCGAGCTTGTGCTGCTCCACGAGCTGGCCCTGCAGGCGCGCGGTGGTGATCGCCACCGCCGCCTGGTTCGCGATCAGGGTGAGCATCTCCAGCTCCTCCTCGCTGAACACCTCCCCGCGCGAGCGCGTATCCACGTAGATAACGCCGAGCGCCTCACTCTTGAAAAGCAGCGGAGCGACCATCGCCGTGCGGATCGACTGGCCGATGACCGACTCCGCCTCGTTGAACCGCTCGTCCGCCGCCGCGTCCGCCACCAGGAACGACGCCTGCTCCTCCACGCAGCGCCGCACGATCGACATGCTGATCCGCACCTCCTGTGGGATCGACTCCTCCCGCACCTTCACCACCGCCGGCTGCAACTCCCCGCTGGTGGGGTTCTGGAGCAGCAGGTAGGTACGGTCGGGCCGGACGACCGACTGGATAAGCGTGATGATCCGGTCCAGCAACTGGTCGAGGTCGAAGACCGACCGGATCGCGTCCGAGACCTGGTTGAGGATGTCAAGCCGGCGCTCCGGGTCCTTCAGGTCCTTGAGCGAGGTGATTTCCAGCTCGGTCTCGCTCGGTGCGTAGCCGGCCCGGCGCTGACCCCGCATCGACCCCCAGCCTTCCTCCTCGACCATCTCCACCTTCTGGCTGGAAGAAGCCCGCGCGCCGCTCGAACCGCTCGTGGAGCCGTGCTCCGCCCGCTCGCCCCGCAGCCCCGGCGCGTCCAGCCGCAGCACCGTATCCCCGACCTGAATCCGGTCGTCGTGCTGCAGGTCCACTGGCTCCGTGATGCGGGTGCCGTTGAGGAACGTGCCGTTCTTGCTCTCCGCGTCGTGGAGCACCAGGCGGGAGCCATTGGTGCGGATTTCAGCGTGATGGCGGGACATGCGGCGGTCCACGAGCTGAATCGTGCTCGAAACGCTCCTCCCGATCGTGACAACCGTCCCCTCCAGCGCGTAGGCCAGGCCCGCCTCGCTGCCGCTCTCGGTGATGAGTCTGCGCATAGGAATCTTTACGGTAGGGGGAACGAATCGCGTTGGTCCGCCGTGTGTGCCGTTGGGGCTTGGACGATTTTGCCCCGAAGTCAAGGAAGAAGCGCTTGCCATGAGGCAGGCGCTGGGGGCAGGGTGACCTTGCGGCCGGTTGCCTCCCCCCGGCGGACCGGTCCGGATTCACCCCGGCGGCAGGGCCGCAACGGGCTTCCGCCAGGAGGGTAGTTGCATGCAGCTGAACAAAACCGGAAAGATCGCCGTTGCCGTCGTCGCCACCATAGCCGCCGCCGGCGCTCTTCACGTCCTGCTCTTCCAGGACAGGGCGGAGGACTACGACCGGGCCCTCAGCCAATTCCAGGATGTCTCCCAACGCTACGTCAGTCAAGGCATCCCCCCCGAGACCAGCCAGATACACCGTTTCCGGTACGAGACCGTCCGAAACAAGCTCGACTACTGGGAAACAATTCGCGACATGGAGCTGGCCCTGCCCGCCTACTACAATGAGGACGGCGGGGCGGACGAGGTCCGTCAGCAGGAGGACATTTGGAGCGTCCTCGAACGCCTCGAAGAACTCCGCGAAGCCGGCGAGGCCGGCGAAGGGCCCCGCCTCACCTTCATGGGCGATGGCGGCTGGAATATCCTCCGCAGCCATCCCCAAGGCGTCCCGACCGGCAACCAGCTCGCCCAACGGATCGAGGAACTGTGGGGCCACAGCGAGACCCTCAGGGTCTTCGGCGACATCGACGATCGGGGTCAGACCCAGCAGCGCCGGCCTGGCCAGCCCCAGTTGACCCCCGAAGAGCAGCAACGCCGCCAGCAGATACTTCGCTTCGAGTTTGAGTACCGCCGGCTCCTCAACCAGGTCGGGCTGGACCTCAACCGGCGTGAACAGAATACCGAGCGATTCGGCAACCTTTACGCCACGCTCCACACCCTCAATCGCGTCCGCCTGATCAAGGATGCCCTGCCCGACGACTTCTGGGAAGAGCTTACCGACCAGGAAAAACTTGAGCGCCTCTATCAAATTTACCGCCTGGAGTGGCCCAAGGACAACCTTGGCAACGTCAACTACCTCCCCGGCTACCGCCAGGGACTCGCGCTCATCGAGATGATCGAGACTGCCGGCGAAGAGGGAATTCCGGAGGTCGAATACGTCCGCACCCACACCATCCGCCCGCTTACCTATGTCGAGCCCCCTGATCCCGACGCCGATGAGGAAGAAGTGGACGAATTCGACATGATGTGGGACCCCATGATGATGATGGACCCCATGATGATGGAAATGGGCGCCATGGGCTTCGAGGACATGGACATGATGGGAATGGGCTTTGGCGGCATGGGTATGGTCGAGGAAGAGCCCGAAGAGCTGGTCGCCAACATCGCTCCCATCGAACTCATCGTCCGCGGCGACGGCCAGGACGTGATGCGCTACATGTACCGCATCAACAACAAGCGCCGGCCGTATGAGCTCGACCGGTTCCGCTTCCGCCGCGTCGAAGGACAGGATGGCCAGGTGCGCTTTCAGGGCTTCTACAATGTCGGTACTTACGCCATGTACCTCGGCCTGATGCGCGAAGACTACGTCGAGTACAACATCGTCGAGGCCAGGCGGGAACTCGCCGAAATCGCCGAGGAGCACATGGAGGCGGTCCGCGATCTGGCCCTGCGCGACGGCATCCTCTCCCAAATCGGCGAGGAGTACGAACTCGCCGAACCCACCCCCACGCCGTACCCCACCCCCGAGGGCGGCTTCCCTGATTTCTCCCCGCCCGAACCAGAACCCGAGCCGGCCATGGACCCGGGCATGATGGCACCGGGCATGATGGACCCGGGAGCACAGCCCCAGCCCGGCGCACCGCCCGAACAGCCCGCCGCACCGGCCCAACCCGGCATGGAAGGGCTCGAAGGCATGG
>SLMS01000027.1 GCA_007133495.1 Candidatus Sumerlaeota bacterium
CCTCCGCGACCCCAAAGCGAAACATTCCCCAAAAATGGACGCTTCCGGATCAGGGCGAGGAAAGATCACTCAGCCCAAAGGAGTTGGGCGATTCAGGGCTCTATATTGGGGAAAGTCCTCTTGACACTCACCTCGATCGCGCCCGAGAGTCCCGTTGTCCGTCCCGTCCTTGCCTCATTGATGCTTCCACCAGTGTGGTTCCCCGCTTTCCAGGAGATTGAGCCGGCAAACCCAAACTCTTCCAGCCGGGAACCACGCCCCCAACCAAAAGGGCGAAAAAATCCCTACGTTATCCGGGAATGCCAATGCCGCCCACAATGGAGCTGGTGCCGATATCTCCGGCCAATTATGAACTGGCGATGAACCTCACGGTTCGACCTGACCAGGAATATCTGGTCGCGTCCCTCCAAGAGTCGCTGGCGGACGCCTATGTCTATCCAGAATCCCTGTTTCGCCTGGCGTTTGTTCAGGATGAGCCGGTTGGCTATCTTCTGCTGTCTCCCTTCGATTCTGAACGAGGCCGCACGGTTAACATAGTCCGGCTTGTGATCGATCAGCGATTTCAAGGCGGAGGGCTGGGGCGCCTGCTGCTTCAGACAGCACTCGACTGGATCGCCACCTTTGAGCCGGCTGTGGATAGTGTGCGAATATCAACGCTTCCTGGGAACAGCGTCGCGATCAAGCTCTACGAAAGCGCGGGATTCGTTCGGGCGGGACTGGAGCAGGGTGAGCTTGCACTCTACATGGACATCGGGCATCGGAAGAGTTCGGAATGAGGCGTCGTCCAACAATGGCGATGCAGCGCATGGGCTACACCCTCAGCTGAACAGCGGACCGTTGGCTGCTCGAAGGCTCCGCCCTGTTCCCCTTCAGGGCTGAGCTACCAGTGAGGCTGCCTTCCGGCCTGTGACCAAGGAGTCCTTCGATCGCCGCGCAAGCCTTGGAATCACCGGCGAAAGACGTCCTCCTGGAGAATGAGGCCGATTTCCCGCCCAACCTCGCTGAAGACCGCCAGCACGGCGCCTCAGCCCAAAACAGCCCGCTGCGGCGATTGCGCCTCCGGCCGGCGCACCGCCAACTCCACAAAGTGCTCCCGGTCCTCATCGGCCAGCGGGATTTGTTGGCCGGGGAGTCTTGTGCCGTCGAGGGTCAGCACGCTGGCGGTTGGTTGGCCGGACTGGGTGATGGCGATCCGGTATCTCGCGCGCCGGTAACGGTATAGAACGGTAATCGAGTCCCAAGCGGCGGGCAGCCTCGGAGCAATGGTCAGGTTTGTCTTCTCGAGGCTGATGCCGAGCAGTGTCTCGACCAGGAGCCGGTACATCCAGCTCGCGGAGCCCGTGTACCAGGTCCAGCCGCCACGGCCCGTGTGCGGCGCGACGGAATAGACGTCGGCGGCAGCGACGTATGGTTCGACCTTGTACTTCGCGATTTGTTCCGGTGTGGCGCCGTGGTTGACGGGATTGATGAGGGCGAACAGCTCCCATGCCCTTTCGTGTTCACCCATGAGGGCGAACGCCATGATCGTCCAGATGGCGGCGTGGGTGTACTGGCCTCCGTTCTCCCGGACGCCTGGGATGTAGCCTTTGATATAGCCGGGATCGTGATCCGAGCGGTCGAAGGGGGGATCGAACAGGCGGATGAGCCCGTCGCCGCGGCTGACAAGGCGCTGGTCGACGGCTTCCATCGCGACGCGGGAGCGATCGGGTGCGCCCGCGCCACTAATCACCGACCAGCTCTGAGGCAGCGAGTCGATCTGGCATTCCACGTTGGTGGAAGAGCCCAGTGGCGTGCCGTCGTCGAAGTAGGCCCGCCGATACCACGAACCGTCCCACGCATGCTTCTCGATGTTGCCGCGAAGAGCTTCGGCCTGTTCGAGGCAGCGGTTGGCGAAGGGGGTATCGTCCCGGCGGGATGCGACCTCGGCGAATTGGCGGAGAACGGTGAACAGAAAGAACGCGAGCCAGACGCTCTCGCCCCGCCCTTCGATGCCGACCTTGTTCATGCCGTCGTTCCAGTCGCCGCAGCCGATCAGCGGCAGGCCGTGGGAACCGAACGCCAATCCGTTTTCGATCGCACGCACGCAATGGGCGTAAAGAGTTGCGGATTCGTCAGACCGCATCGGCAGGTCATAGTAGGATTCTTCGTCGGCGCGGAGTTCCCGCCCCTCGATGAAGGGGACGGATTCGTCGAGGATCGCCTCATCGCCCACGCTGGCGACGTAGTGGCAGACTGCGAAGGGGAGCCATAGGAAATCGTCGGAGAAGCGGGTGCGCACGCCGCGACCGACTGGAGGATGCCACCAATGCTGCACGTCGCCTGGGGTGAACTGGCGCCCGGCGGCGCGGAGCAGGTGTTCGCGGGCGAGCGCGGGCTCTGCATGCATGAGTGCCATGCAATCCTGCAATTGGTCGCGGAAACCGTAGGCTCCACCCGATTGGTAGAAGCCCGTTCGGGCCCAGAGCCGGCAGCTCAGCGTCTGATAAAGGAGCCAGCCGTTCACCATGACATTGACGGCGGGATCGGGGGTTTCGACCTCGACGGCGCCGAGCGTTTGGCGCCACTGGGCGTGAATCCCGTCGAGGGCGGCGCGGCAGGCAACCAGGCTGCGGAAGCGCGTGATGAGCGTGTGAACGTCCGCGGGGCTGCGGCCAACGCCAAGGCGGATGACGATATCGCGCTCTTCACCCGCGCGGAGGTCCACAGGCACCATGGCAGCGCCGCAGGGATCGAGCCCTGCACCCACCCTGCCGGAAAGCTGCTTGTGGCGCATCGCCGCCGGCCGCGTGAGCATGCCATTGCGGCCGATGAACTCCCGCCGGTCTCCTGTGAGGGTTGCCGCGCTGTCGTTCACGTCGAGAAAGGCGACGCGGTCAGGAAAGTCGGCGTGGTAGGAGTTGTGCGCGAGCAGCGCGCCCGTCCGGGGATCGATCTCCGTGTGGGCGTGCATCAGGCCTTTCTTCCTCACGTCGGCCAGCACCCATTCAAAGTAGGCTGTGGCGGAAAGGCGCCGCGCCTCGCCGGAGAGATTCCTCAGCTTCAACATCATGAACTTTACGGGTGCATCGGCCGCGACGAAGACGGTCAGCTCCGAGGCGATCCCGCTCTCCACATGCTCGAAGACGGTGTAGCCGAAGCCGTGGCGGATTATATAGGGAGAGGCCCCGCGCGCGGGCATCGGTGTCGGGGACCAGAATTGGCCCGTCTCCTCGTCGCGGATGTAGAGCGCCTCGCCGCTTGTGTCCTGGACGGGATCGTTGCTCCAGGGCGTCACACGGTACTCGCGCGCATTTTCGAGCCACGTATAGGCCGCACCGCTTTCCGAGACCGCTGTTCCGAAGAAGCGGTTTGCAATTACGTTGATCCAAGGGGCGGGGGTATTCTGGCCGTGCCTGAGCGTGATGATGTACTCCCGGCCGTCGGCCGAGAATCCGCCGATGCCATTGTCAAAAAGCAGGGGGCGCTGGGCCGGCGCCGCATGTTCCCTGCTGCGTCTTCGGCGGCGCAGGTGGGGAAGCAACTCGTATCGAGGCTCGGGCACAGTTCCCTCACCCATCTGACGTGCGAGGGGGCCGTGACTCGCGTCCAGCACGACGCGGGCGACGGATTGCAGCAGCATCAGGTTTTCGTCCCCGATCTGATCACGGCGGCGCACGAATATCCCGCCCGGCTTGTCAATGAGGTGCGCACCAATGCTCAGCGCGATCACGCCGATGATGGCATCGTGAAGGGGCTGGCGATAGGCCGAGACGTCCTCGTTCACGATGACGACTTCCACCGTCAGGCCCTTGAGCCGCCAGAAGGCGTGTGCCTTGGCAAGCTGCTCGACGATCTCGATGTGGGCGACGTCGCCGATGCCAAGCAGGACGATGGGCACGTCGCCCGATATCCCGAAGGCCCAGAGGCTGCTCTGGCCGCGCCGGTTTCGCCGCAGCGTCGCGGGGTCGGCGCGGTAAGCGGGGTTGGCGTAGATCAGCGATCCCGCCAGGCGGCCGTAAAGCTGTGCCTCGGCTTCCGACGCGCCGAGCTGGCGGAGCGTCACCTGGCTCTGCGTCCATGCGAGATTGAAGGCGCGCTCGCACCTCCGGGGACTCTGGTACCTTTTCGCGAGTTCGCCCGCGGCCTCGCGCCCTGTCGCCATTCCCAGCAGGAAGGGAACAACGAGCGTTGCTCCTGGTTCGAGCCTCACACCGCACCGCAGCGAGACGATAGGGTCCAGGACGGAACCGGCGGTGTTCGAGAGCGGCCTTGGGTCGCGGATGGCGTCGGGCTGCGTTCGGCTCCCTGTCCGGCCCACGAACCTGGCGCGGTCGGTTTCGTAGGAAACCCCTTCCCGTTGGCCTTCGCAACCGGCGATGAGATGAAGCATGCACGGTGGATGCTCTTCGTGCGAACGCGGCCGTCGTGTGCAGAATATCGCGGACAGCTCGGGGTCGAAGGAGGTCTGAACGAACAGGTTGCTGAAGGCCGGATGGGCTGCGTCTGAGGCGGCCTCTGCCATGACCACCTCCGCACAGCTCGTCAGCTCTATACTTCGCGCATTGTCGGAAAGGTTTGTAATGGAGACACGCCGTATTTCGATGTCGTCTTCCGGCGCGACCCCAACCTCGGTGTGGATGGACAGGCCGCCGTGGTGCTGACGGAACTCGGCGCGGCCCTGCGCAAAGATCGCCTCGTACTGCTTCGTCGCGTGCAGGGTGGGCTGGTGCGCGACTGACCAGAACTTTCCGGTCTCCGTATCGCGCACATAGATGAACAGCCCCCAGCAGTCGCGCGTCGCATCCTCGCGCCAACGCGTCACATCCAGCCCGTTCCAGCGGCTAAACCCACCGCCCGCGCTGCTGATCGCCACGTGATACCGGCCATTGGAAAGCAGGTGCACCTCGGGCGCGGCGCTATGGGGCGTGGTGAAGGTGCGCATGGCCGCGCCGGCCTCTTCGTGAGCTACCGGTGCGTCCTTTGCATCCATCTCCGGAGAGAACACGCCCGCCTCGGCCTGCGGCACGCGCTCCTGCAGCAGCAGCCCTGCTGCCCTCAGCATCGGGATTGAATCAAAGCGGCGCTGCATGGGCTTGCCGCATAGCAGGGAAACCAGCGCCAGGAGGCTCATCCCAAGGTGATGCGCCATGAAGGACCTGACGACGACGCTCTTCTCGTTCGGCGGCATGCGCGACGGCGTATAGTCCACCGCCTCATAGAACCCATGCTCGCCCTCGCGTCCCTCCTTGGACAGCCGTTGCAGGTTCTCGCAAGCGGCCAAGGGAGCCACCATCAGCGCCATCACCGACGCGTAGGGCGCGATGACGAGGTCCTCGGCGAGCCCACGTTTCAGCCCGATTCCCGGCACGCCGAACGCGCGGTACTGGTAGTTTTGAGCGGCGTCAGTGCGATTATATCCTGATTCCGAGACCCCCCATGGGACGCCGCGGATCCTGCCGTGGGCGATCTGATGCCGGACCGCCGAAATGCACGTGCGGTCGATGAGCGTGTTCTCGTGGCTGGGCATCACGAGTTGCGGCATGAGGTATTCAAACATCGAGCCGCTCCAGGAGACCATGATCGGTTCGCCGCCCGCAGCCACGAGAAGCCGCACCAGTGAGAACCAGTGGTCCTGCCCGACGGCCCCTTGGGCGATGGCGACGTAGCTTCCCAGGCGCGCTTCTGAAGCCAGCAGGTCGTAGTGGCCGTCGTCGAATCGGTGCTCCGAGAAATTGTATCCGATCACGAAAAGCTTTCGCCGCTGGTCATACAGGAACGCCCAGTCCATCTGCGCCAGTCTCTCGCATTCCTGAGCCAGCCGCTCCAAGGCTTCAAGACGCGCCGACGCGGGCCCAGGGGGCAGCGGGGACACCATGCCTGTGCGAATCTCCAGCGCGGCCAGCTCGCGCAGGGTTGGTTGGGCGTGCTCCTCCTCATCCTCGGTGAGACCGGGTTCGCAGACGGCCAGCCACGGCGTCAGGTGCAGCAGCTCCCCGAGGTGGTCACCGCACTGCGTCGCCAGAAGCAAAGCCCAGCGGCGCAGATCATCGGCCGCATCCAATGGCAGTCCCGCCGCGAATTCGACAGCCTGGGCATGCGCCTGCTCGAACATTCCGTGCATGGCGCGAAGCGTCACTGGATTCTGAGCCAGCGTGGTTTCGATGCTGTCCAGGTCCTCGGCCTCTCCGCCCAGATGACGCAGCAGGCCGATCGTGTCGCGAATGCCGCTCAGGGCCTGCGGCGCGACGATCGGCTCCCCGGCCACTTCACGCAATCCGCCGGCGAGCGTCAGGAGGAAGCCCGCAAGGTTCCCGCTGTCCACGGTGGAAATATACCGCGGTGGCAGCGGCTCCAAGGTGCGGGTGTCATACCAGTTGAAAAAGTGGCCGCGGTGCTTCTCCAGCCTGGCCAGCGTCCTGAAGGTATCCTCCGTGCGGTGGATCAGGCGTCCCGCGGAAAGGTACCCGAAGTCGTGTGCGGCCAGATTCGCCAACAGCGAGAGCCCGATATTCGTCGGCGAAGTGCGCGACGCCACCAGGCCGAGCGGAGCCTCCTGATAGTTGTCCGGCGGCAGCCAGTTCTCGCTCGCGGTCACGAAGGTTTCGAAGAACCCCCAGGTCTTCAGTGCGGTGCGGTGGAGAAACTCCACCTGCCCGGGAGACAGATTCGCACGGGGGGCGGGAATCGGCTGGCTGATGCGCCAGGCGATCCACGGCGCGGCGAACCAAAGGCAGAGAATGGGAGCAGCCCACGCCAGCTCCGCCGGATACGCCCACGCAAGATAGAGCGCCGCCGCGACGGCCAGCGCCGGGGCGATCCACATCGAGGCGCACGACGCGAGGAAGCCCGAAGTCCTGCCGGACTCCCCCGATACCCGCCACTCGAGCCGCCCCTTCAGGGTGATGTGGCTGCGGACAAGGCTTCTGACGATGGCATCGGCGTTGACCGCTGCCTCGTAGGGAAGGAACGCGAGGCTAAGCAGCGCCTGCAGGAGCTTGCGCGCGAACGTTCCCGCCACCTGCCGCAGATGGCGCGCCCTTGATGCATCCTCCGGCAGGCGCCAGAGATCGCTGGCTCCCGAGAGGATCAGCGGTGCGGTAAGCAGCGACAGCACGGCGAGCATCGAGATCAGGCTGGCGGGAAACAAAGTCCAGCTACCCAACAGGAACGCGACCAGCGCAAGCGGCACAAGGCTGCGCCGGAGATTGTCCAGGAGCTTCCAGCGTGAGAGAGCCGAGAGCGGGGTCGGGACTGAGGAACCATCGCCCGACGGCACCCGCGGCAGCACCCACCGGGCAATCTGCCAATCACCGCGGGTCCAGCGGTGGCGCCGGTCGATGTCCGCGCCATAACGGTACGGAAACGGCTCGAATAGTTCCACGTCGCTGATCAGCCCCGAGCGCGCGTGGCATGATTCGATCAGGTCGTGGCTCAGAATCGTATTCTCGGGGAACCGCCCGCGGAGCGAACCTTCAAAGGCGTCGACGTCGTAGATGCCCTTTCCGATGAACGCTCCCTCGCCGAACAAGTCCTGATAGACGTCCGATACCGCGCCCGTGTAGGGATCAATCCCCGCATCTCCCGCAAATAACCGCACAAACCATGACCGGCGCGACGACGGCAGGCTGATGCTCACGCGGGGCTGGAGGATGCCATAGCCCCGAGTGATAACCCCCCGTACCGGGTCCATCACGGCCCGGTTGAGAGGATGGGCGATCGTCTCCACAAGCCGCCGCGCCGCATCGCGCGGCAGTTGCGTATCCGTATCGAGCGTGATGACGTAACGGGTGCCGCGCAGAGCTCCCGCTCCTTCAGCGGTGTGGAAAGCCCCCGCCGGGGCTCCGCGCAGAAGGGCGTTCAGGTCGGCAAGCTTCCCACGCTTCCGCTCGTACCCCATCCAGACGCCTTCCGCCGGGCTCCAACGGCGCGGGCGATGGAGCAAAAAGAACACCGGCCGGCCGGGGTAGCGCCTGCGAAGCCTGTCTATCCCCGCCTGGGCGTGCTGGAGCAGCGCCGCATCGCCCGGCATTTCCTCACACTCCGCATCGGGAAAATCCGTCAGCAAGGCGAAGGACAGCCGCTCGTCACGGTTGGCAAGGAACTGGACCTCGAGCGACTCCATGAGGCGGTCCACCGCACTCAGGTTGGCGATCATCGTGGGGACGACAACGAGCGTGGGGTACTCCTCCGGAATCCCCCTGCTGAAGTCCATCCTTGGCAGCAGACGGGGCGCCACAACGAGCATCAACGCCCAGTTCGCCACCGCCACAGCCGCGTGGCTGGCCGCGAAGGCAAACAACGAGGTCAGCAGCCAAAGGCGCCAGCCTGCCTCGCCATTCGCCTGAGCCCAAAGCGCGAAGCCAGTGGCGGCAGCCAACGTGATCACCCCGACGCAACCCAGATAGACAAGGAGCGGCGCCCGCCGAATCAATGATTCGAGGACGCGCAGCGGAGGCCAACGCGGCGCGGCCCTCAACTCGAGCTCGACCGCCCCGTCCCCCACCAGATAGTAACCCACGTGGGCAGAACGGTCCTCCGCGCCCTTGCTGGCGGCGCCCTCGCAGGCGAGGCGGACCGCCTCCGCCGCGACTCCGGCCTCCGGCAGGCGCCCATATCGCGCAAGCCCTTCCACAACATGACGGTAGCGGTCGCGCGTGGCGAAATCCATGCGGCGATAGACACCGGAAGGATCGCCGCGCAGGACCCGCTCGACCTCGCTCTGATCCTCGACGAAGTTCCGCCAATCCTCCGCGCCGAGATAACGCATGCTTTCGATGCAATTACTTACGGTGACCTGGTTGGCGGCCTGCATCTGGCCGTCCAGACGCACCACCTGTTCCGTTGACCGGCCCTCGATCGCGAGCCTTTGCTCAAGCCACTCCTGAGCGAGCCTCAGCGCGGCGTGCTTGCGCGCAATCCGCTGGCTGAACTGCGCCACGAAGGCGTTCGAGAGGTCCACGTCGGCCTCGGCCATCTCGGCCACCACGACCACCACGCGCGAGGGGTCCGACTCACACGTGCGCTGCATGCGCTCCATCCAGTAGTCCGCCGTCTCGCGATCCACCCGGGCCGTGCTCAGATGCAGCGCCATTCGCTGCAGGTTTTCGATCAGGGCGAGCCGCAGCATGATGGGAACCGCCCACAACTCGCCAAGCTTGAGCGGCACCACCTCCTGGTACGCCGCGAAGAAGGATGCCAGCGATACCGGGTCAAGCTGCGCGTCCAAGTGCGACACCAGTTCCACCACCATGCCGTACACGCGGGGGAACCCTCTTGACGGCCCTGCCGCCAAGCGCGGGAGTTCCTGACTGTAACGGCGTGGCAGGTGATGCCGCGCCAGGAGGAGTTGCTCTTCGATCAGATAAAAATTGTCCAGCATCCAGACGGCGGCCGGCGTGGCGTCCGAAGAATCGAGCTTGCGGATCTCGCGGTGGAATGCGCGGAGCGCCCTCTCGTTGCGGTCCAAACGGTCGAGCAGCCTGTTGGGCCCCCGCTCGGGATCAACGACATCCGTCGAAGCCAGATGCCTCGCGTGCGCGGCAAGCTGATCCGCCCCGAACAACTCCGCACGCAACGGTTCCTCCGCGCGGCGAAGGGCAGCGGGGGTGGGGCCGAGGAGCGCACTCAACTTCATTATATAGATGTCGATTCGTATGGCGTAGGCAAAAATAAGACCGGCAGAACAACTTCCCTCCCAACGGGGAGACCCATGCAGACACACCGGGACACTGGCACCCGGTTGCCGCACATCCAGCCATCCCGCGCGGGTTCGCCCGCGATACAGGATGGATTACAACTAAACGCAGTACACGCCCCCTCGTCCCAGAATACAAGGGGAATCCCCACGGGCCACAGTATGAGGCAGGAGCTTTCCGTTCTTCTGCAGCGCATCCCCGGCCAGGGTTCCCCGGCCCCGCCGGAGCTGAGGGTCCGGCGGGGCAATGAAACGCCTCGTTTTTTGTCATAATCGGCAAGAAACACGGGGGTCTGCTCCTGAGACGAAGATGGCGCTGCGGCGCCGGCAAACTGCTCCAGGAGCCTTGCCCAGTGCATGGTGTTTGACGCCTTACACCAAAAAAAACGCCCACTGGAGGGGTGGTCAACGGAAAACTTGCAAGAATTTGTACGGCCCCAGTCCTTCAAGCCTGCACGCAAAAAGGAGGTGACCGCCGCCCGCCCCTTCGCATCCTTGTTGCCGCGGCTTCAGGCAGTGCGGCGGCTGTCCAGCGCATTGGCAATTTCGTGTCCCCAGCCGTACTTGTTGAACTCGGCCTTGGCGAGGCGGAGGAGCTCCGGCTGGAGGTGTTGGGATATCTGGGCTTCCACGAGGTTGTCGCGTTCCATGCGGAAGACG
>SLMS01000152.1 GCA_007133495.1 Candidatus Sumerlaeota bacterium
ACGTGCCGCCCGGCCCCGTGGTGCTGGAGTTCGAACCGCCGGGAGGGGACGACGGGCCTCCATACGCGGGCGAGCCCGTGGAATTCGAACTCGGCCCCGGCGAGGACCGCCGCGACGTGGAGTTGCATCTCCATCCGGGAAACAGTGTCAGCATCCTCGTTCTGGCCGAGGACACGGAGGAGCCAGTTCCGGACGCGGAGGTCCGGCTGCACAGTTTCTTCCGCACTCCGCCGGGGGCGCCCGAACGGAGCAGCGAAGTGCGCAACGCCACGACAGACCAAAACGGCCGGTGTGTGATAGATGGCATGCATCCGTCGGAAGGCGGCCGTTTTTTCGGCGTCTACCATCCGCAGTATCAAACCAGCAGGCCCCGGCAGCGCGATGATGGGATTGAGGAAGAGCTGGTCGTCCACTTGACGCCTTTGGCCGAGCGTGAATTGATTGCACGCTGGGAGGAGGACGGCTCGCCAGTCAGGCATTACAGTTACACAATCAAAATGTGGCTCAGTGGTTCGAACAGATTCGCCGTGGACGGGGGGATCGGCAGCCGGACGGTGCGCTCCGCGGACGGGCGGACCGTCATGGAAGGCCTGCGCAACGGCACCCGGCATGTGGAGGTGACCGCACTGGACGAGTCCGGCGAGCCCACGGGTGCATTCGGGATGACCGAGTTCACCGTGCAATGGTCGCCGGACGCCGCGGACGAGCCGGTGGAGGTGCTGGTTTCCCGGGGTGGGCGGATCGAAGGCGAAGTCCGGCACCTGGAAACGGGCGCCGCCGTGCCCGGTGCCACCGTGGAGATAAGTCCCCCCATTCGCGGTCATGAGCAGCTTCTTCCCGAAGAGGAGCAACCCGGCCGCGACGCACGGCTGATCCGCGTACGCATGGACAGTGCGGGGCGGTTCGAGGCGCCCGGTCTTGCGCCGGGGACGTACGCGCTCCGCGCAAGCCGCGGCTTCGACATCACCCATGACCCGGTTCGTATAGACGTTGAAACGGCTTCCAGTCCCGAACCCATCCAACTGGAGATCGCGCCCGCCAATACCATCCACGGCCGGGTTACGAACCATGAGGGTGAGCCGCTCGCAGGCTTCGAGGTGCGCCACCAGGGGTATCCGCTGGCGAACTGGGAGCGTCCGCGCACGGCCTCGGGGGCACCGAGGCACGTCCACAAAACCGACGAGGCCGGACATTACCGCATCGAGGGCGTCATGGAGGGCTTTCACATAGTTGGGGCGCATGGGGCCTTCACCAATCGGGACTACCGCCAAAGCTTCAGCTTCCGCAACGAATACGGCCGCACCCGCGAGGTGAACATCCAGTACGATGGACGTATAGACGTGGCCGGAAGCGTGCAGACCGGGAGCGAGGTGGCCGGGGACACGCTGACCCTGTGGTTCGAGCCGCACGCGGGCGGCGACGCCGTGTATGTCACTCTCCCGGTGGACGAGCGGCGGTACGAGGCGAAGCTCTCACCCGGCAGCTATACGGTCAACGCTGCCGCGCCGGGCCACCGGCTGGAGGTGGAGCCGCCATCCATGACCGTCGAACCGCGTCCCCCCGAGCAGGCGCAGGATCTGGCGGTGCAGCCGTCCCCACGGCAGAGGGAGGCAAGGGACTGAACGACCGGGGGGGCTCCCGGGGGAGGGTTGGCCGGTGACGGTTCGCTCCGGCCCTTTCCGTCCCTTCCTTTTCTTTTGCGGGGCGGGGACTCATCATTGACGCGATGCTGTCCCTTGGAGAACAGTGTCACCCTTGGCAGTTCAACCGCAGGAGGGGCCTGAAAATGAGCGATCAGCGCGGAGATATTCCGCCTCCCAAGACGCCGCCGCTTTGGTTGCCCTCGGCCATCGGGATCGTTGTCGCGCTGATCGTCGCGGCGTTTGTGCTCTTTTTCCTGGGTGGTGGCACGGGCGAGGAGGAGGAACCCCCTGCGCCGGCTCCTGTGGAGGAGGCTGGCCCTGAGACATCATTGATTTCAGGCGAGATAGCCCTCGGGGAAGAACTCGCTTTCGACCCGGGCGACGCTCCCGGGCCAGCCACGGAGCAGGATGAACCGTCCGCCCCGGACCCGCCAGAGGAAACCGCTCCGCCGCGCAACGAGGAGGCGGTGATGACGGTGACGGGCCGGGTTTACGACCGCTCCACGGGCAATCCGCTCCCGGATACCGGACTCTCGCTGCTGCACGTCAACACGAGCACGGACGGGCACTACACCTATGTCCATTACGGGGAGGGTCTGGCGCTCGACACCGGGGAGGACGGCAGGTTCCGCCGGGAGGTGGAGCTGAACAACCCGTTCCCCGCGCAGGGACAGGCGAGTGTATATCTGCTTGTGGTTCCCTCCGGCCCGGAGACCTACGCCGGGCCTGGAGCCCCGGCCAACCCCGCGGACGGTAGTGTCTATTTCCAGATGCGGTACGAAAACCGGACGCTGCAGGTGGATATCCCGTTGAATCCGGGCGCGGCGCTGGCCGGGCGGGTACTGGAGCCGGACGCGCGGACTCCGGCCGTGGGCGTGGCGGTGGAGGCGTCCTCTTCCACTGGAGCCCGGGCCGGTTATAGCTCGGGAACGGAGACC
>SLMS01000013.1 GCA_007133495.1 Candidatus Sumerlaeota bacterium
CACCATCTTTATGACATGAACAAGGCCCACCCGTTCTTGGCGGGTGGGCCGTTTCTGTTGGTGGGCTGTGGGCCGGGGAGGATTGCCTCCCCGGCCTGGTGCCGGTGGTGTCAGAACACGTGCCATGAATCGACGCTGACGGGTGTTTCGAACTCGAAGAAGTCGAGGACGCGCCCCATGAGGTCGTTGCGCTTTTCTTCGTCTTCGATGGTTTCGAAGGGGAAGCCCATGTGGACGAGCTTGTAGCCGCCGTCGTACTGTACGGCAGCGACGGGGCTGTCGGGCAGGTCGGTGTCGTGGGCGGTGTAGGTGGCGTCGTCGAAGTAGAGGTCGCCGGAGTTTTGCTCGGTGACTTTTTCGACCTGGATGCTGTCGAAGCGGACGTTGGGGCCTGTGATTTCGGTGGCGGTGGTGGCCCAAGGGTTCTGCGGGTTATTAATGATGTCTTCCCAGACGATCTCCTGCCAGCCCTCGAAATCAATCACGAGCCACTCGTTCACGAACAGGTTGCCGGCTGCGTCGCGCAGGAGAATGCGGACCTGGTGCCCCGAGTTGTCGCCGTAAACCCAGATGGAGAAGTCCGAGGCGGCGGGGAATTCCGGCAGCCCGCGGTTGTGCTGGCGGATGAAGTCGCCGTCTCCCCAGACGTAGTGGAGGTGCCCCGAGCCGCTTCCACTGCGCACGGGCGAGGAGGCGATGGAGAAGGTGGAGGCCGGGTCGGCGTTGGTTTGGCCGGAGAAGCCGGGATGCCGCCATTCGCCGATTGATTCGAACCCGTCTATAAGGACGGTGCCCTCGGGGAGGCCGTAGTGCATGGCGGCGGTGGAGCCTCCAGCGGTTTCGATGATGTCAGGCCAGTGGACCGCGTAGGGTGCGTTGCTGCCGCCGAAGGAGATGCTGTTGAGCCCTTCGAAGACGGAGCCAGGTGCGCCGCTTGCGCTGCCGAGGTTTGACCCGTCGTCCACATAGTCGAACTTGAGGGAGTCGTTCATGAAGGTCGTGTCACCGAGGCGGTCCAGGTCCCAGCCGATTTCGGCGCCGGAAATGAAGAGGCGGCCGCCAGCGTCCAGGTAATCGGCGAGCCTTCCGCGGGTTCTTGTTTTGAGCGCTGTATCGTCGGTGGGATCGATGGTGCTGACTTCGGCTTGGAGGCCGCCGATCCAGATGACGGCGTCGTAGTCGGCGAGATCAACGAGCGGGCTGATCAGCTCGATGACATCGTGCTCGACCGAGTCAAAGGAGACCGGCCGGTCCCATGCGTCGATGGCGCGGCCGTGCTCAACGATATAGTCGAAGCTGTTCATCTGATAGGCGAACTGGCGGTAGAGTGTGCCGCTGCCCCAGCTTGTCTGTACGCGCGTGGCGATGTCGAGTTTGTCGAACCCGCTGACGATGAGAAGGTGCGGGTCGTCGGCGTTCTCGGGGAGTTTTGCGGCGAGTGTTTCGGTGGGGAAGCTTTCGCCGCCGTCGTTGGTAGCGCTGATGCGGAAGTAGTAGGTCTTGCCCGGTTCGAGGTCCGAGAAGGTGAAGACCCTCTCGCTGGTTTCCTCCGGAGGGGGGAAGCCGCGGCCGTGCGTGGACATATAGACGCGGTAGCCCGTGGCGGGGTCCCCGAGGACGTCGCGGTTACCGCCCATCGGCGGGTGCCATTCGAGGGTTACTTCGTCCGGGCCGGTGACGTTTGCGCGGAAGTTGCGGGGCGGCTCGGGGAGGTAAGTGGTCGGGCCGCCGATCTCGTCGGCATAGAAGTCCACGATGCCGTGGTAGATTCCGCGGGCCATGAGGCGGCGGAATTTGGGGTCGTGATAGAGCGCCATATCCTGGGCGTTGTCGTGAAAGAGCCACTCGCCGAGGAAGATGGGAATGCCGCCGGAGTTGTTCGGGTTGTTTTCGCCGAAGGCGGTCTCGCGATAGGGGTTGCTGTTCTGGTTGAAGCCGGCGCCGTAGCCCTGGACGAGGGAGTTGACGACCCGGGGGTGCACCGCGCGGCGGAAGTCATCGTGGATTGTATTTACGTGATTGGGGTGAAGATAGCTGATGGTGCCGCGCGCGGCGCCGGTAGCGGTGGCGTTGGTGTGGTGACTGAGGAACGTAGCGGGCATCGGCGGGGCGCCATACTCGGTGGACTGGTCCTGGAGCCAGGCGCCAAAGCGCGGCCGGCCGCTCCAGCCGTTCTGCATGTCGTTGTTGGAGGCAAAACGGCGGTGAACACTTGTCGGCGCACCGGAGAAAGCCATGTGATAGACGGCTTCCTCGTCGTAGCGCAGCCGCCCGCTGGTTCCCTCGCCACCCGCGTTGATGACGCCCATCCCACCGCCGAAGCGCACCGCATCGGCAGAGACCCAGTGACCGGAGGAGGTGGAGCGGTTGGTCAGCGTGACACTGGCCTGCACATCGTCGCGGCCTTCCTCGAAGAAATAGCGGCCGATGAAAATCCATGTATTGCGGTTGCGGCGCTGGTCTATATAGTACTTCGTTTCGCCGCCAGCGTGGCGGATGATATACTCCGCTTGTGGGGAGCGGTTTGTCCAGGCGGCGTGGGAGACGTAAACGTTATAGAATCCCGA
>SLMS01000285.1 GCA_007133495.1 Candidatus Sumerlaeota bacterium
AAACAGCCGGCCAAGGTGGTCGTACGCATCCCAGAACCATTGTTTGACGACCTGGCGGAACATCATCAATCGTTGGCATCCTCGATGCCCATCATTCCTCCTCGAGCATGGCTTCCAGGTCGCGCTCGATACGGTTCAGGAAACCTACCGCCTCGCCCATTGCCGCCCGGTACTCCCGGGAGAGTTCTATCGCCCTCTCGATATTGCGGAGTTCGCGTTCGAGCAGCACGTGCATTCGGACGGCACCGCGGGCGTCGTCCTCCATGTAGTCTGTCCAGTCGCGGTGTTGAGGCCCCTGTGAAGGGCGTTGCTCCGCGGCGTGACGGGCAGCAAGGGCGAACTCATCCCGCGCCAACTCAATGTTTCCATCCTCGTTGTGCATGTAGCCGCGCATCAGGTATAGCTGAAACGCTGTCGGGTTATTCCGAACCCCCTCGTCGAGGAAGCGCATGGCCTCTTTCCGTTGGGTCTCCGAGCGTTGTGCCTTGAGCCACCATGCACCAATCATATAGGCGCGGATGTGGTGCGGATCGCTAAGGGTCATCAGCCGGTACCAAGGAAGCAGCTCGCGCCCGTCAGTGTGTATGTGAGCGAGTGCGGGGTCGCGCCAAGGCTTTACCCGGCGGTGAAGCTCACCAATGAAGCCGCGAAAATCCTGCCGCGCCGGCGGAATGATCGTTGGTGCGTGTTCGTCGTCGTGGTCATCGTGGTCAACGATGCCTACTTCCTCCTGATGTTCACGGAAATGGCGCTCGAAGTCGAATTCGGTGCCCGGCTCACGGTCTTCGGTGGGAGCAGGGCGGTGCTCGATCTCACCCGTTTGCGCCATTTCCCCGTAATCCAGGTGGGGCATATAGGCCACGCCACTATGCAGGTAGAGCTCCGTCTTGACAAAAAGCAGGTCGCTGACGTTTGCGCGAATCTCTCCAAGGATGAGGGCGAAGGCGCTTGTGTTCCGCGCCTCAATGTCCGCCTCGTCCTTGACCCGACCACCTTCGTACCGACTTGGCTGTAGATTCGCACTGATGGCAGGGCTGAGCGCGAAGACCGCAAGCAAAGCCCACAGTATATGGGTACGGCTCAGGCCCTTCCGGTCTCTTGAGCTGGATTTCTTGCCGTTCATCGGAGTCCTCCGGATCCTACAGTTGCCGACGTTCAAACAGCACGCCGGTCAGAAGCAAGGCAAGCGCCGTTATGAGGCCACCGTACACGGCGAGCCCCAAGAACTCGCTCGCGCCAAGCGGACCCACGCCGTCCGTATACCTGGTAACGAGATTCAGCTTGGAGAAGTCAGGAATATACTGAAGCACCCAGCCAAGGAATCCGGCCGCTGGGCCATCTCCGTACCACGCGAGCAGGAAAGCCTTCGCCTGGTTCCAGAACAGGAAGAATAAGGCGATCACCGTCAGCGAGACACCCGGAGGCACAACGAGGGACAGCAGCAACCCCAGCGCGGCTACCAAGGCAATGGATAAACATCCAAGGACAATCATCTGGAGGAAGAGCAGGCCACTCAACTCCGTGGCTTCAGGAAAAACCAGCCACGGCACGAACGAAAGCAGTGCCAAAAGGAAGAGCGTTGCGATGCCTGCGGCGGTCGTGGCGATCCACTTGCCCAGGATATACGTCTGTCGCGTGACCGGCTTTGCCAGAAGCGGGTATAGCGTCCTGTGTTCGAGTTCCTTTGGAACCTGCCTTGCGGCTGTCAGAAGTGCCAGCAAATGCCCCGACAAGTAGGCGAAGGTGAGGCCAAGGTTCAGGAGAAAGAAGAACGTGGCGGCATCCTCGATCCCGACGGCGCCTGCGATGATGACTCCCACCGCGTATATACACATCAGGAAGAGGAGGACGTAGAACTCCTTCCTGCGGAATATCTCGATGCCCACGCCTTTGCCGAGCAGAGTGATGGCGGTGGAGGCGGGAGGGATGCGGGCCCGGGACTCGGCGCTCATAGCGGCCTCCTTCGGAAACAGTACCATGCGGCGCCAAAGAAAACAAGAATATAGAAGCCTGCATATGCGGTCAGGGCGAACATGGTCCCGAGGTTGAGCGGTGGCCAGAATTCGGAGTGCACCGTCTTCTCCGTCAGGTCGAGAAGAGCAAGTTGTGGGAGGGCGTAGTTCAGCACCGTAATGGTGCCCTGCCCGAAAGGATCGGCAAAGGGGTAAAGCAGTGTGAACGCATTTGTCATGACGGAGGATGCAAAGAAGAATATCACCCCCAGGGCGATCGCCGCGTCGAGGTTCACCACCATCGACAGCCAGAAGGAGAGCGCGGCCAGGAGCAGCATCTTCAGCATCTGGAGATAGAGGAACTGGAGGAAAAGCCCCACCGGGATCTCACCCCCAAGATAGAATGTCCCGAGAATAAAGACGAGCATGAAAAGCCCGTAGCAGAACGCCGCCGCCAGCATGACTCCCAGAAGCTTTCCCAGCAGGAAAGTCAGCCGGCTGATCGGTTTCGCAAGGAGCGGATAGATCGTGCGGTTCTCGAACTCACGCGGGAGCTGGCGGGCAGCGAGAACGATGACGGTGAGCCCCGTCGCGGCGCTCATGACCTGGAGTGCCACTTCGCGATAGAACTTCGTTAACCCTTCAAGGTTGAAGAAGTCCACCGTCATCACGGCGCCGATCAGCAGCGTCGAGATCAGCACAATGGCGTATATTTCCTTCCGCCGGACCGCCTCAATCAGTACTGACCGGGCGATCAGCCAGACCGGGGTCATGCGGCACCCTCCTCGTTGCCGGAGGACTTGACCAATTCGATAAAGTATTCCTCAAGGCTGCGGGACTTTGAGGAGGTGCTGTGAATGGCCGCGCCGGCCTGGGACAGCTCGTGCACTACGCGTGAGTACAGCTCGACGTCGTTGATGGACAGCCGATACTGATTGCCGTCGCGGGCCGGCCCGAGGCGCTCCACCGACTCGGGCAACGTGTTGCCATCCTGCATGGAGAAAACGATCTCGAAGAGGTTTAGCGGCTTCATCAGGTCGGACACGGGCGCTTCGGTGACGATCCTGCCCTCGTGGATCATGATGACCCGGTCGCAGAGAGTTTCCACCTCCGTCAGCTCGTGGGAGCTGAAGAAGATCGTCTTGCCGGAGTTCTTGATATCGAGGAGGACGCGGCGCAGGTCGTGACGGCCGACGGGGTCGAGGCCACTGGACAACTCGTCGAAAATGAGCGCCTCCGGGTGGGAGATGATGGCCTGGGCGATGCCGAGCCGCTGCTGCATGCCCTTGGAGAAATTCCTGAGAAGAATTTCCCCTTTTCCCTGAAGACCGACCAAGTTGAGCAACTCGGGGATACGCTCGCGCAATTCGTGCTTTGTCATGCCCTGAAGGCCGCCGTAAAGCTCAAGCAGCTCGCGCGCCTTCATGAAGGGGTAGTAGAGCGCAACTTCGGGGAGGTACCCGATCCGGCGCCGGCTCTCGACTGTGCCACAGTCCTCCCCAAACATGCGGACCGTGCCGGAAACCGGGAAAAGGAACCCCATGAGCGTTTTGATGGTGGTGGATTTGCCGGCGCCGTTTGCGCCGATGAAGCCAACGCACTCGCCCTCGGTAACGTTGAAGCTGATGCCGTCCACGGCGCGTACTTTACGGGAGCCCTTCCCGTACTCGACCACCAGGTCCTTAGCTTCGACAATCGGCCGCTTCTCGCCCATCTTGGACCTCCGGAGTGCTGCCGCGCCCGAGCGCGTCCGGCCGGAAGGGAAGGCTCGCAGCTCCCGGCCCTTACGAGACGAGAAGGTCGGAAGACAGGCGCCACGCTTGCAAGCGGATTCCCACCTGCCCGGCCTGCGAATCAGGCCTCAAGGAGGGATTCGGAGACCAGTTCGTACTCCCTTTCGAAGACTTTGCGTAGCTGGCGCTCGGCCTGTTCCATGGTGGCGCCGTAGAAAGTGGGGGCCTTGACTTCCCCGGCCGCCTCGGCAGCGGGGTGCAATTTGGCGCTCCAATGGCCATTTTCCTCGGCCAGTTCGAACTGAACGTGCATTTTCTGGCCCGAATCGAGGTGTTCGTAACTCATACGCTTGCGCATGAAAACCGCTCCTGATGGAATGTCACCGTGTTGGAAGACAAGATTAGTGCCTGCGGAGAGGACTCCCCCATGGCCGGCCCGAAAGGAACCGCAAAACCGCGAAAGAAGGCTCTCCCCCGCAAGGAGAGCCCGGTCCTGGCCCTGCTGGTCCAGCAGCCCGACGGGAGCCGCAAGGTGTTCAGCATCGATACGTTCCCGGTCAGAGTGGGACGGGCAAAAGCGAACGAGCTGGTCCTGGAGGACTTCAACGCCTCGCGCGTCCACGCGGAAATCCAGTGCCGCGACGGGAAGTTCCACATCCGGGACTGCCAGTCGCTCAACGGCCTGCGGCTCAACGGCGAGCTGGTGATCGAGGCGCCGCTGCTGCCGGGTGACAGGGTACAGGTCGGGGACAGTGAGCTGCACGTGCTGGACGCGGAGCTGCTGGAAACCACGGCGGCGGGCGGTCCGGAGATTTCTGTCGGCCCCTCCGGCACCGGGGGGCTGCTTGAGATCATTCATGCGGTCTCTGTGGACCAGTTGCTGGCCGGGCGCCAGGGCATGGCGGGGCTGCCGGAAGCAGAGGAGCTGGCAGCGGGCCCCGACGCCAAGCAATATGGCGCGAAACTGAGCCGGGCTTACAATACCCTGCTGCTGATGATGAACATGGTCTCGGGGCTGGGGAGTTCCGACCACCCCGAGCAGCTCTGCGAGCAGTTCGTCACCGCCCTCCGCAACGCCTTTCCCCTGATGGAGAACGTGGCGGTGGTGAGGGCAATCGGCCCGGCCGCGGGCAGGAACACCTCGCCGGAAGTCCCTTACGAGGTGCTGTATACCGACGGCTCGTCAGACCGGTTCGAGCAGACGCGTTCGAGCCGGACGATCCTCGGCCGCGTCCTCCGCGAGATGCACGCTGTCCACGCGGTGGACGCGAGCAAGGACCCGCGTTTCAGCGAAAGCGACTCGGTCCGACGCCGGGGCATCCGTTCGATGATGTGCGCTCCGCTGGTTACCCGGGGGGAGGCACGCGGGGCGATCTATGTGGAGAACCTCACCCACCCGTACTGCTTCACGCGTTTCGACCTGAACCTGCTGACGTTGTTCGCCTTCCACCTGACGACATCGCTTGAGGTCTGCTGGATGGCGCGCGAGCGGGAGGAGGCGTTCGAGCAGGCGGTGGAGTCGCTACGCGGCCGTGGCGAGGAGCGCTCGGAGCTGGTCGCCCGCGTCTATCAGAGCGAGAAGAAGTTCCGCGCCCTTTTCGAGCAGTCCTCACTCGGTGCGGCGGTGATCGATCTGGAGGACGGGGAAATACAGGAGGTGAACGACGCGCTGGTGCAGCTCCTCGGGTACAGCCGGCGCCGGCTGGAAGGCATGCGGCTGCGCGAACTCGCGCCGGGCGACGAGACCGTCCGGGTGGAAGAATGGTGCGGGTACGTGCGCTCGCGCGGCCAGGGGTCCTGCCGGATGGTGCTCCGCACGGGCGGGGGAGAGACGGTGGTTGCGCAGCTGAACTGCCGGGTGCTGCGCATCGACGACCGGCAGGTGATGGTGGCCTTCTTCGTGGACATGACCTCCAAGGAGCGCATGGAGCAGGAGACACAGATGCAGCTCCGGCGGGTGACGGTGCTGGCGGAGTTCTCCAAGGGCTTGATGACGACGCGTGACCCGGCTGGGGTGCACCACCTTCTTTTCGACAAAGTGAGCACGGTGTTGCCGCTCGATGCCTTCCACGTTGCCACGTATTCGAATCCGGGGGGCGACCTGCGGCGCAGCTTCGCTGCGGTGCGGACAGGGCCGGAGTCCTTCCGGACGGACCGCGAGACAAGGCGAGTGCCGGGGGAGAATGCCGTGTTGCAGCAGGTGATCTCCCGTAGCGAGCCGACCGTACGCCAGACCGGCGGAGCTTCGCGGAGGGGCGCCCGGGTGGAGGCAATCCATACCGACCCCTTTGATTTCCCCGACGGGCAGTTCCTGCCGAGCGCCATTATGCTCCCGCTGACCGTGGGCGGAAACGTCGAGGGCGTCGTCTGCGTCCAGAGTCTCCACCCGCGCGTGTACGAATCGTCCCACGTCGAGATTCTGAGCGCCCTGGTGGCACAGGCCGGCCTTGGGCTCAGCAACGCCGAAGCGTTCCGGTCCATACGCGAACAACAGGAAAGCCTGAGCCAGCTAAGTGTCCAGATCATGACGGCACAGGAAACCGAGCGCGGACGCATCAGCCGCGAGCTGCACGACGGGGTGGGGCAGCAACTGACTGCGATGCGCTATATGCTCGAGTCGATCCGCTCTGCAGCGCGGCCCTCCGGGAACGAGAAGCTGATGCAGCGGCTGGGCGAAGCGGGCGAGATGGCCAAGCAACTTATCGAGGACCTGCGCACCATCAGCCTGGACCTGCGGCCGACGATGCTCGACGACCTCGGGCTCGAACCCACGCTCCAGTGGTTTTGCGAGCAGTTCTCCCGGCGGTACGAGATCGATATCGTGCTGGACCTTCAGGGGGGAAACAAACCCCTCGACCCGAATCTGGCGACGGCGACCTACCGCATCGTGCAGGAGGGGCTTGGAAACGTCGCCAAGCACGCCGGCGCAACGCAGGTGGAGCTGTCTCTGAGAAGAGAAAAACGGGGGTGGCTCGCTTTGGAAATCAGGGACAACGGCATCGGTTTCCGCGCCGAGGACCTGCCACAATTCAGGGCTTCCAGGGGTTGCTCCGGTATCCTGAATATGAAAGAACGTGCGCACTTCCTGGGAGGTCAGTTTTTCCTTGAGACCGAACCGGGCGATGGAACCATTCTCAAGGTGAGAATTCCAACAGGAGAGGGGTAACTCCTCCAATGCGTCAAGACAAGGACATCAGACTGCTGATTGCGGACGACCACACGATCGTCCGTGAAGGACTTCGCAAACTGCTGGAGGACGAACCCGGCGTGCAGGTGATCGGGGAGGCGGTGGATGGGCGCGACGCCGTCGCCAAGGCACTCGATGCGCTTCCGGATATCGTCCTGATGGACCTTTCCATGCCGGGACTGCACGGGCTGGAGGCCACGCGGCAAATCGCCAAGCGGCTGCCCAAAACAAAGGTTCTCATTCTGAGCATGCACAAGAACGAGGCCTACGTGCTCCAGTCACTGCAGGCCGGAGCGAGCGGTTACGTGCTGAAGGACTCCGCGTCCGAAGAAGTGCTCGGCGCGATCAAGGCCATCCAGCGCGGGGACAGCTACCTCTCCCCGTCCATCAGCCGCGTGCTGATAGAGGACTACCTGCGGCTGAGCAGCCCGAACGGGCCGGGAACGAAGTCGCTCTATGAAACCCTCACCGTACGTGAGCGCGAGATTTTCCAGCTTCTGGCCGAAGGGCTCAAGAACCAGGAAATCGCCGACCGGCTCCACGTCTCGGTCAAGACGGTCGAAACGCACCGCGCCCACGTCATGGAGAAGCTCAACCTGAACAACATCGCCGAGCTTGTGAAGTACGCCATCGAGATCGGCATCGTTCAGCTCGACGCCTGATTCGGGCCGCGGCCGTTGGCGCCGATTATGTTGTACTGAACGAACTTCTCGATGGCCACGATGGTGGCAGCCGCCATGCCGGCCACGACCACAACGCCCCAGGAGAACAAGTCCGTCGGCGACGTGCCGAACGCGACGTTCATGAAGGGCGTGTAGGTGAACATGAGCTGTGCGCTCAGCATGATCGCCACACCAAGCCACAACCACCTGTTCGAGAAGAAGCCCACCGAGAAGGCCGACTTGTTCAATGAGCGGCAGTTGAACAGGTAGAACACCTGAATCATGATGATCACGTTCACCGCGGCGGTTCGAGCGACAGCGAGTTTTTCCTCATCGCCACCGTATTCATAGAGGAACAGACCGAAACCACCCGCCAGCATCACCAACGCCACGAGCACCATCCGGAAGGCGAGGGCCATGGTCAGGATGGCTTGCTTGGGATCGCGGGGCATACGACGCATGATGCCGGGTTCCTTCGGTTCAAAGGCCAGCGTCAGGCCAAGGCAAATGGCCGTCATCATGTTGATCCACAAGACCTGGACGGGCGAAACCGGCAGTGTGGCCCCAACGGCCATCGCGGTCAGAATCAGCGCCGCCTGGCCGAGGTTGGTGGGAAGAATATAGACAATAAACTTGGTCAGGTTGTCGAAAACCCCGCGCCCTTCCTCGACGGCGGCCTGGATGGACTCGAAATTGTCGTCAGTGAGGACCATGTCACTGGCGTCCTTGGACACCTCGGTTCCGGTGATCCCCATGGCCACGCCGATGTCGGCCTGCTTGAGGGCCGGAGCATCGTTCACACCGTCACCGGTCATGGCGACGATTTTGCCCTCGCTCTGCAGGGCACGCACAATGCGGAGCTTGTGCTCCGGAGTAACGCGGGCAAAGACGTTGGTGTCGCGCACGATGCCGGCCAGCTCCTCGTCGGAGACAGCTTCGAGTTCCTTGCCCGTGTAGGCGGGCTTCTTGTTCTTGTCGTCCAGTCCGGCGAAGCCGATCTGGTGGGCGATGGCCACAGCGGTTTTCGCGTGGTCGCCGGTGATCATCTTCACGTTGATGCCGGCGCGCTGGCATTCCTGAACCGCCTCGATGGCGGCCGCCCGTGGCGGGTCCATCATTCCCTGAAGGCCGAGAAGAACGAGCTTGCCGGTGATCTCCTCGTGAGCGATTCTCTCCTTGTTTGCGGGCATGGGGAGTTTTGTAATGGCGAGGACACGCTGGCCCTTGCCGGTCATTTCCTCGATTTGCTGCTCCAGGCTCTCACGCTCGAGAGGGACTTCCTTCCCCTCGGCGTTCAGACCGGTCTCGCACTTTTCGAGAATGATCTCCGCGGCGCCCTTGACGAACGCGATCCGGCCGTCCTCCTCTCCATACTGATGGAGCGTGGCCATGTACTTGTGCTTCGAATCGAATGGGAGCGCATCCACTCGAGGGTACTCGCTCTTCAGCTTTTCCGTGTCCAGACCGCCCTTAAGGGCGCTGACGATCAGGGACGCTTCGGTCGGATTGCCGTCCACCTGCCAGACGCCATCCCGCTCGACGACCTGGCTGTCGTTGCAGAGGTACCCTGCCAGGAGCGCCTCGCGTAACCCGGCCGGGAGGTTGGCGGCGGAGACTTCTTCGCCATCCTTTTCGATGGTTCCCTCGGGGTTGTACCCTGCGCCGGTGAGCGTGTAGTTCTCTCCTCCCGCGTGGATGCTCTGGACGGTCATCTGGTTTTCGGTAAGCGTGCCCGTCTTGTCTGTACAGATGACCGACGTGCTGCCGAGCGTCTCCACCGCGGGGAGCTTCCGGATGATCGCCCGCCGCTTTGCCATCCGGGCAACGCCGATGGCCAGCGTAATCGTGACCACGGCGGGCAGGCCTTCGGGAATGGCGGCCACGGCGAGTGCCACGGCGGCCATGAAGTTTTCCACCAGTTCCTGGCCGCGCCACATCCCCAAAAGGAAGGTGATCAGGGCCAGCGCCAGAATCGCCCAGAGCAGAATGTGACTGAAGTGCGTGATCTTCCGGGTGAGCGGGGTGTCGAGTTCCTCGGCAGAGGAGATCATCTCGGAGATCTTCCCCACCTCGGTGCGGTCGCCGGTGGCGACGACAAGGCCCGTTCCCCGGCCGTAGGTGACGAGCGAGCCGGAGTACGCCTGGCAGGTCCGATCGCCGAGTTCGGCGTCCTCGGGGAGAGCTTCGGTCTGCTTTTCGACGGGGACAGACTCGCCGGTAAGAGCGGACTCGTCGCACTGCAGGTCGCGCACGTCGACAAGGCGCAGGTCCGCGGGCACCTTGTCGCCTGAGACAAGGCGGACGATGTCCCCGGGGACAAGTTGCTGTGAGGGAATGCGTTGGCGTTTGCCGTCGCGGAGGACGTTGACTTCGGTGACGACGCTCTTCGCCAGGGCGTCAAGCGTCTTGACCGCGCGCTGTTCCTGCACGAACCCGACAATGGAGTTCACAAGGACGACGCCGAAAATGACGCTCGCGTCGATCCACTCGCCGAGCATACCGGCGGCGACGGCCGCGGCGATGAGGATGTAAACAAGCGGTTGGTGAAACTGCAGGATGAACCGCATGAGGGGCCCCATGGGTTGTTCCTGCGTCAGTTCGTTTGGCCCGTACTCCCGGAGTCGCTTTTCCGCCTCTTGGTGCGTCAGGCCGTTTTCCT
>SLMS01000214.1 GCA_007133495.1 Candidatus Sumerlaeota bacterium
ATGGTGATAGACGACGGCAGCTACGGCATTCACAACACCTCCTACACGGTGCAGATGCTGCAGCGTTCGTATTACGGCGTGTACGGCCGGCCGATTACGGACGATTATCCGAACGTCGATCTGCGCGGCCCGGTTCAGCCCTCCCAGTTGGACCCTCCGGACCCGACCCCGACGCCGACCCCGACGCCAACTCCCACACCGCCTCCCACCACTGACCTGGCTTGGGGCGATCCAGAGCTTGAGAACCTGGATTGGGGCAATCCCACCGAAGTTACCGTGTTCTTCCCCGGCCACACCTCCTGGCAATGGCTGACGGGCGTGGAAGGATACCCCCATCCTTCCCGGGCACACGAGGAGGCCCAAAGCGTTCATATAGGGGCATCCGCGGTGCGCGGGGGAGTCTCCTGCGCGAGTTGCCACTCGGACGCGGAGCAGAGGGATTTCGGAGAGCGCATCGTCGATTTGACAGACAATCTTTATGACAAAGAAGGGTACAAAGTCGCTGACGTGAGGGCGGCCTATGACAACGACTACTTCTATCTGCGGATGGAGTACCAGTCGCAACGCACCGAAAGCCCTCCAATAACCCACCAGACGTTCCGCTTCGACGGTGAGGAGTGGGGAACACAAGGAGCGGCGCGCGACTTTGAAGCCGGGCGCATCAGCGAGCAGGACCTGCCCCCCGGCGGCCGTTATGACTACGAGGACCGCATCTCCTTGATGCTCACGCCCTCGACCAATAACATCCCCGGCGATCCAAACCAGGCCGGGGGATTCAACGAATTCGGGTGCTTTATCGCCTGCCACAGCTCGCTGAGGAACATGCCAGAGCGACCGCTCCCCGACGACGTGCGCACCCACCCCATTCTTGGGGACGCGGGCCTTGGGCGAAGCGACATCCGCCACTACCTGCTCCAAAGCCGCACTGAAACCGACGGGATAGATGGAAACTGGGCGGATATCGGCCCCGAATATGACCCGGCAGCCGAGCGTGCGGCCGGACGCTTCCTCGACCTGTGGCAAGCCCGCAGCGGCCGCTCCATCCCGGTCGGTCACGCTTCCAACGACTATATCATGGAGTACCGGCACAGTGGGGTTGGTGGAGCGAACGCCTGGTTCGACAGCCGGCCCGACTCAAACCTGGAGGGTGCATGGCTATACGACCCCCGAATCACCGGGTACTGGGCTATCCCCGAAGCTGAGGCTGACGCTTGGCGCCTTGAGGGCCTTGGTCCCCTGGTTACCGAGGACACGGTCTTCCAGGAGCGCAACGGCGTGCAGTTCACCGAGTTGTTCGAGCAGATCGAGGGGGCGTGGGTTCTGAGGGACGACGTTCAAGTCGCGGACGGTCCACTGGTCCCCGCCGGTACGGCGATGTCCGAGGTTTTCCAGCCAGGCGATCTGCTGCCACGGCGTGTGCTGCGCCAGCCAACGGGTGCACGCGCGGGCGTCGAAACCTTCGTTCGTTGGGACGACGGGCAATATACGGTTGTCTTCCGGCGGGCCCTCGATACCGGCTTCGAGAGCGATCATCCCATCAACTTGGCCAACGGGCACACGCTTGCCTTCGGGCTGTTCGACGACAACGTCTCCAACCGCAGCCACCACGTTTCCTTCCCCCTGCAGGTTGGCGTGGAGAACTCCGGCGCCGATCTGGAAGCGCGCGCCCAGCCGGGGACAACTCCTCCCGCGACTGAGTTCCTTGCGGAAGTCGCCCTGCGCGGCGTGTCCCCGCGCGAGGCAGCACTGGACGAGACGGGCATCTTCACCGAGACCTACTCGGGCCTGCGGACCATCGGCATCGGCGAGCTGGTCTATATGGAAGCCGTGCCGAAGGAGGACGGAATTACCGGCTACAACTGGTCAGTGTTCAGCCGGCCTTCGGGCTCCACGGCGCAGCTCAGCGATACCACGGGCGAGCTGGTCACCTTCCGCCCCGACGTGCGCGGCACCTATACGATCCGCCTCACACCGGAAACCTCGGGCAAGCAGGTCATCGAGGTTTATGACAAACGCATCTACGCCGCGGAATGGACGGGAGTGGGCGTCTTTGGCGATTCCACGCCACGGGCGCCGCAATGCGGCACCGGTTTCTGTCACGGTGACAACACCGGCAATCCTGATCTGAACGTGCTGGGGGACTGGCTCCAGTCCAGCCACGCACAGAAGCTTCAAAACCACTTGGACGGCGAGCGCGGTGCCTTCTACGACACCTCGTGCCTGTCCTGCCACACCGTCGGTTTCAACACCCACGTGGCCGCGATCAACAACGGGTTTGACGATATTGCGGACATGCTCGGCTACGACCTGGAGCAGATACCGGCGCTCGTGGCCGACGCGGTGGAAAACGACAACAACAACTTCCACGAACTGCCGGCAGAGCTGCGCGATCACGCGTCGGTTCAGTGCGAAAGCTGCCATGGCGCCGGGTCGCTTCACCCGGCGAACCTGACCCGGTCCGACAAGGGTATAGACGGGGCCAACCTTGGCACCGCGCAGTGTGCCCAGTGCCACGATTCAG
>SLMS01000237.1 GCA_007133495.1 Candidatus Sumerlaeota bacterium
AGGGGACTGGGTACGTGGATCAAAGATTTCGACGCTTCCATGCTGATTCCGATGTTTCTTCTTATTCCGGCACAGCAGTTGGGAGCGGGCTATCTCGCCACGATTGTCCGCGCGAGACCTGCCCGGCCCTGCCCTGAAAAACGCGAGAGATGCTTCCAACTCGCCTTCGGACTATCTTTCGTTGTGCTCATCTGCAACCTCGTCGGGATTATGCTATACGTAGCGTGGCTGCTCTTCGCGGCTGTTATACTCATGGCACTTCCGGCCATACTTTTCTTTACTTTCATTTTCCTTGTCATCGCGGCTGGGATCTATTGTGATAGCCAGAGAAAGGCCGCGTCCATCATGGAGGAACTGGGCTGACCATCGCGCCACGGCCCCTGAGCCCGCTTCTGCAGTCCATTTCCCCCTTGCACGGTGCGCTCCCCCACGGTTCGCTTCCCAAGAGCACATCACCGCGGAGCACCGCCATGAGAAACGCGCTTCTTCTCCTCCTTGCCATAACCGCCGCCAGCCTTGCCGGATGCGCCCCGGACCACAGCGGCTGGGTATCCTACCCGCCGGGTGCCGCCGAGGAAGTCGAAGCCGCAGAGGCCGCGGCTTCAGAACAGCCCGAGCCCACGCCCACGCCGACGCCCACTCAGCGCTCCCAGCTCGCAGGCAGCGAGACCGAGTTCCCCATCAGCGAGGAACCCACCAAGGACCCGGATTACCTGACGCCGCTCCCGGTCGAGATGCCCGAGGCCGCCGCGCACATCCCCGAAGAACTCGACTTCAAACTCCCCTGGGAGGGCACCTACCGCATCAGCAACGGGTACGGCTACGAGTCAAGCTCCTGGACCCACCAGACCATCGGCAACGAGGCCAGCGCGAACGACTTCTACGCCCTCGACGTGGCCATGCCCATCGGCGTCGAAATCCTCGCACCCGCCGATGGCCGCATCCTCACCTCACAGGACCGCACCGAACTCGACTCCTACGGCAAGTACATGGTCATCGATCATGGACACGGCATTCATTCCGTGTACGCCCACCTGGACTGGTTGCGCTGGGAAGTCGAGCAGGGCGAACCCCACATCGAAGTGAAACAGGGCCAGCTTATCGCCCGCTCCGGCACCACCGGCACACGCTTTCCCCACCTGCACTTCGCCCTCCACAAGAACTCACGCATCAGCCACAGCGGCGCCGACGTGGGCGGCCTCGCCGTCGTCCCCGAACCCATCAGCGGGTACTACGGCATCCGCCGCGGCCACGAACTCACCTCCGACAACGTGAAGCTCGAAGAGGATTAAATAATTGAGGGGGCTCTCCGCCCCCTCAAACACCCTGCTCTCGCAGCCGCCCCCCGTCACATTCGAATCAAACGCAACCGAAGGGCTCTTTCGCGATGCTCAGCTCGATCTCACTTTGTATCCATCACTCCACCAAAATCCGGAAACTCGGTATAGACAGACCCCGTGTCCATTTTGAACCCGGATACAACGCAATCATCGGCCCCAACGGATCGGGCAAGTCCACCCTCCTCAAGGCCGCCGCCTCCTGCGCACTCTGCACACCGGAAATGACCGGCGGCAAGGAGACCATCAGGTATATAACAACTGAAATCCTCAACCCTCACGCCGGCGGCACCTTCTCCTCACGCGACGAAATGATCCAAGGCATCCGCTCGATGTTTCGCTCGCACGGCCAGGGGGTGCTCGACAGCCTCCGCGGTCAGACCCACGCCAAGGAAACCGTCATCCTTGTGGACAGCCCCGAAACCGGTCAGGACCACGAGAACAGCGAACTGATTCACCAGGGGCTGCTCAAAATGGCGGAAACATACCAGGTCATCATCGCCACCAACAGCCTCCACTTCATGCGCGCGGCCAACCTCATCGACCTCGGCGAGCAAACCCTCCCCCGCCTTCTCCGGGACACCGGAGAACTGCTCGCCAGCTTCGAAACCACCGCCCACCAACCCGGCGTCCAAAACCGGTAACAAAGCGCCACCAGGCAAAGCTTTCCAGGCGGAACAACCCAACCTTCGCACAATACCTTCGGCCACCAATCAGACTCACCAGCCCCGAAACCAAAAGCAAAGGATTATGAGGCCGTCAGAATAAGCCCGTAACCCCGCTGTTGTCAGCACTCTCCATATAGCGTGCCCAAAATGTGTGCCCAGCGTGCCCTGTGGGCCACTTTTCGAGCCAAACTGCCCGGCAAGGACCCCGCATCGGCCAGGGATCCGGGCCCGGCTTCGACCCGGTTGGTGCCCGGTGGTTTCCCCTCCGACTCCGCCTCACTCACTGGAAAACAGCGGTTCTTGAGCAACCCGCCTCAAGCCCTCCCATCAAACCCTTGGCGACCGAAAACCGCCGATCCGCCCCCCCGGAACTCGTAACAGTTGGTGAAATCCAAGGTCGCAAAGAACCATGAGCCTTGGCACTTGTCTACATTCTACTGAGTTGCGCCCTCGTTCATTCGTTCATTGTCTTTTGGGTTGACGGGTTCCCCCGAGCGCGGTTTGGTTG
>SLMS01000082.1 GCA_007133495.1 Candidatus Sumerlaeota bacterium
CCCGCGAATGGGAAGGTATGGGGAGTTCGAAAGTGCCGTCCTCGCGCGTGACAGTCTGGGCGGACTGGCTATCGGGGGAGGTCCCCGGATGGATGGGGCTGACCGCGAGGTGGACCTCGGCTCCGGGCGCTGGGTCGCCGTGACGGTCGCGCACGATGCCGGACACCGTCAGGCTCGCCCGCCTGAGAATCTCCACGGTTTGCTCTGCCTCCGTGCTCTCAAGCCGGAAGACAAAGCCGGAGAAGGAGATGCCGCCCAGGTCGTGCTCCACCGCCCGTGCGGACGGTGCCTGAAGGGTGTCGAGACTGTGGCCGGCAACGGAAAGATAGACATTGCCCGGCCCCGGCAGCCCTGTGAACCGGAACTGGCCCGCGCCGTCCGTGACGGCGGTTTCCCGATGGTCCGGCCGGTGCCAACTGCCTGTCAGAACGGTGATCTCCGCACCGGGGATGGGGTCCCGAGACGCTTCGTCCAGAAACCGGCCATGGAGCGTGTGGCCTCCGTATAGATAAAGGTCCGCGTGCACCGTAGGCGCGCCGCCATGCAGGGCGAGATGGGGCACCGCCGAAAAACCCGCCAACGGCGAATCGCCATGCAGTTCGATACCCAACAGATGCAGACCGGGCGCCGTCACCAGGACTGTGTATCTGTTCGCCGGGAGGTTTTTGAATGTATAGCCGCCGCCGGGGCCGCTTACTTCCCTGTATGATTCCTCCTGCGGGAGATCGCCGAGGGTATTGAGGAGCAACATCAGGCCCATATCCCCGTCCGCCCGGCGGCGTGCCATTCCCGGCGGCCCATCCGGGACCAGTTCGATTACTGCGTCATCCACAGCAAGGCCTGTTTCCTTGTTATAGACGCGGCCTTCGAGACGCACGGGAAGCGCGGGTTCATCGAGCGTCAATTCCAGGCCGCCTGCCGGCGCGTATATACGCCAGTACCCGGTAATCTCCCCTCCCTCCACCGCCGCGATGCGGACGGGGCCCTCGTACAGGCCGCTCATGCTGAAGCGGCCCTCGCCGTCCGTTTCGAAGGACAACGGGGACGTGACTCCGGCCACGTCGCGACCGGACTTCTCCACAGCCCTTTCGTTCAGGATGAGCTGCATCCAAGCGAGCTTCACGGCGTGGGCGGGTTCGCCGCCAGGCCGGAGCACTCGCCCGGAGATGGTGCTCTCCCCGCCGCGGGCGGACCAGTATGACGAACCGCTGTCCATGGTTGGATGGGGTTGCCAAGCGGATTCGGCCGCGCTCCGGTCGTCAGCGGAAAGAGCCGGGGCGGGGCCATCCGGGACGTACTCCATTGTGGCGCGGCGAGGTACCTCATCAGGCCCGTCCGCGGGGACGGATTCCTCCACGAAGGGGGCCGCGGGGGGGACTTCCCCGCCGCGCGAGAGCAGAAGGACAGCCCCAATTGCCGCGAGAACGGCAACCAGCAGGACCGTCAGCCGCATCCGCATCGCCATCCCTTCCCTTTGCCTACCGGGTTGTTGTTTCCTCCGTGTGTTCGTGAGCAGTTATGGTGAAGGGTTGGGTGAGGGTCAAGCCGTCCGGCAGGGTGGCTTCGGCGCGGTACTGGCCGGGGTAAAGGCCGCGCTGGCTCCACTGGCCGGCGTCGCTGGTGCGGCCGGTGCGGACAGTTTCGATGGAGTCGGGGTCAAGGGGCACAAGACGGGTTTCTGCTCTGGCGATGGGAGCGCCGTCCTCCGAAACAAGTGTCCAACGCATGGAGCCGGCCTCGTATAGAATGTCGTCTATATAGGTGGTCTGACCGGCTTCGATGATGACCGTGTGATGGCCTTCGGAGTGCCCCCAGGCGCTGACCTCGACGTTGTACTCCCCGGCGGGGAGGTTTTCGATGGTGAGGGCACCGTCGGCGTCGCGCTGCTGGTTGCCGGACGGCGTATAGTCGCGGCCGTCCTCTGCGCGCACGCGGCACCAGGCGTTTTCCACGGGCTGGCCGTCGGTCATGCGGAGGGCAATGGAGACGAGCGTGCCGGCGGGCTCCTCGCCGAGAACGAGGCGGAGGTCTTCAATGAGTTCATCCCGCCCGAGTTCCACGGTTTTCTCGGCGCTGCCGAGCTCCGGGTGTTCGGCACGCAACCAGTGCCGGCCAGGGGAGAGGAGGTTCGCGGCGATCTCGCCTGCCGCGGAAGCGTCCTTGTATAGATGGCCCTGGCGGTTGTCCTCGTCGAGTGCCCGGTGAACGAGGCTGGCCCCGCGGACGGGTTCGCCTCCGGCGTCCACGATGCGGCCGTGGATTTCGCCGCCGGGGAGGTTCAGAACCTCGCGCCGCTCCTCACCTTCGGAGAGCGTATAGCTGGCGATTCCGGGGAGAGTGAGCCAGAAAGGGGAACTCTGGGAATACCGTTGCACGTCGACGGTGTATATTCCCGCGCCCAGGTTTTCGTACCGGTGCACCCCCTGCCCTGCGTCCGTGCCCGAGTATTCCGCGCGGCTTCCGTGGGCTGCGCTCCAGAGCGAAAGACGGTAGCTGGCGAGCACCGTGGCAGACTCGCCGCGATGGCGTGCTTCGAGTTCCAGCGTGGCGGACCCCAGGGCGACGGTTACCTCTTTCAGTTCGCCGTCACGCACCCCCGCGATTTCAAGGGACCTTTCTCCCGCCACGACAGCATAGCGGGCGTGGGGAAGATTCTCGAACGTATAGCTGCCGTCCTCGCCGGTGACCCCGGCACGGTGGAGGTATTCAATGTTCATGACGAGACCTGCGATGATCACCCCCTGCCCCGCTACAGGGTTGCCATTCCGCAAAACGGTGACGCGCACGGCACCGCCGTCGCCCACCTCGATGTCGCCAACATCAAGAGGGGTTCTGCCGTCCGGCGTGACTTGCAGGCTCCGCGGAACGTAAGGGCTGGGGGAGATCACCTGGATTACGCCCGGACCGGCGGTGACGCGGTCGAACCGGAACCGGCCGTCCGGGCCTGCCCGGACAGTGGCGGTCGCTCCGCCGAGGCCGGCGGTCAGGGGATTACCAGCGTAGTACTCCACCCGCGTGTCCTCCGGAGGCTGGGCTGTCCCGCGGTACACAATCCGGCCGGTGATCTCCGATCCCTTGTATAGACGAATCGTTCTCTCCATCACCCCGGCGTCCTGCTCCGCGTAGAGCCGGAGTTCTCCGGCAGCGTAGCCGGGGTGAGTAACCCGATAGGGCACGGGGGTGTTTGGGCGCAGATCACGGTCCACGAAGCGCCCCGGCTCCGTTTCGAGTTCGCGGTAGGGTGGGTAGTCGTAGGCGCGGGCGGAAAAGCCGGACACGGGCCGGCCCGTCTCCCCGTCCACCACGTGTACCACGGCAGAAAGCCGGGGGAGCGGCTCCAGGCTGATCTGTTGTTCTTCGGGGCCGGGCTGGAAGTCCCTGACCACCTTTCTTTCGTGACCCGTGGCATCAACGATCAACAACAGGGGACCTTCCGGAGCGGAGGAGTAGGAATAACGACCCTCCCCGTCCGTTTGCCCCCAGGGTGCGCTCCAGCGGCTGCCACTCACCCGGGACACGCCGACCTGCGCCCCTTTGACGGCGTTGCCGTGGGAGTCCACAACCCGGATTCTGATTTCGTGGCCGGCCTGCAGGGTGAGCATTACGCCGGTCCTGCTTTCGCCGGGGCCCAGGTCGAGTTGCTCGGGATCGGACCGGACACGACCCGCCAGCCGGGCAGTGAGACGATACTGCCCTGCTGCGAGGGTTTCGAAGCGGAAGCGCCCGTCGGCGCCGGTTGTTGTTCGGACTTCTCCGGCGGACTCGTACCTGGTGGTGCCGGTCCGCAATCGGGGGTCCAGCGTCACGCCGGCACGGGGTACCGCCCTGCCCTGCGTGTCCACCACCCGGCCGGATATGCGGCCGAGGTTGCCCACCACAATCTCCACGCCCTCCAGCGGCCTGTCCTTTACCGTCAGTAGGCCCGAGGAGAGGTTCCGGGCTGCTTCGGTGCGTACGACAACAGCCCCGGTGGCACCGGCCTCCACAGGGATCGTGAAGCGCCCTTGGTGGTCCACCGGTTGCCACTCTGCGTCCCGCAGAGGGTAATACCATCTGTCCTGGGTCCGTTCTCCGGCAAAAGCCACCTGTGCATCCACGACCGGAGTACCGTCCTCGTAGCGAACCAGGCCGGAGATGGAGAACTGCCTGCTCATTTTGAGCAGGATATTCCGCACCGTGTCCTCTTTCCGGGCAAGACTGAGGCCGGCCATTCTTGCTCCGGCCGGACCGCCCGCCGGTGCATAGCTCCGTTCCTCAACCGCTTGGGCCGCGTAGAGCACGTACCCCTCCTTGCGGGCCTGCACGATGATGTCCCCCGGATGGAGGACATGGGGAATGGAGAACCGGCCCAGGGAGTCCGTGGCATTTGTATAGACAGAGGCGGGGTCTCCGAAGAGGTCGCGGGTACCCGGGTGCCCGGCACTCACGGTCACTTCCACACCGGGTATTGTGTCTCCGGACTCGCCCTCCTGCACGCGGCCGCGGAGTTGGTCGCCCTCGTAAAGATAGATAGCCGCGGCAACGTGTTCCACTTCCTCCGGCACCCGTATCGCACTTACCACGGCATGGGTGTAGTGGTGCGGGACCGGGTCCCCACTCATCTCCACCCTATGCAGGCCGAGGCGCTCCTCCCTGTGCCGCGCCTGCACGGCGTAGATGCCGGGGCGGAGGTTCTCGAACGTATAGTTTCCTCCGGTGCCGCTGACGGTCTCGTACCGGAGACCCTCACCCCGCGGAAGCCGCCTGGCCATGACGTATCCCATCCACGGCCCCCCGGTGTGACGCACGAGAACGATATCCGCATCGGCAACGGCAAAGCCGCTATCCTTTCGATAGACGCGGCCGGAAAGGGTGATCCCGCCTTCGGGAATCGTCAGCTCCAGCGCCTCATCCGGAAGCCTCACCTCCCATTCGTGGATGAATTGGCCATCCCGCAGGGCGATAATAACGGCTTCGCCCCGGACAAGACCGCGCAGGCGGAACCCGCCTCCCGCGTCCGTCACGGCTCCCTTACCCGGCGAATGGACCGCTTCGAGCATGTGCGGCCCCCGGTGCATGCGCGTATAGTGCATTTCGTAGCCGGCGGCCGGCCGTCCGTCCGTATAGAGAAGGGTGCCGGCAGCGGCCGCCTCCTCGGAGAGCTGCAACTCCAGGCCGCTGGTCTGCGCCATGTCCTCCGGCATGGCCGGGGTCATTCCCGGCCCGAAGACCGTGACGGCGGCGGAGGCGTAGCCCTCCTTTGAGGCCTGCACGGTCACGGCCATGTCCCCGGCACGGGAAAGAGCGAGGTGGAAACGTCCGTCCAGGCCCGTTATGGTGCTGGCCAAGGGCGGTTCCTCCAGCCCGGCGACCATGGCCGCCTCACCCATTGCGCTTGGGAAGGCCTCGACGGTGGCTTCCGGGGCCGGTTCGCCGCCGGGCAGGAACACCCGGCCGCTGAACCGGGGAGCAGCCTCCTCGTCCTCCACCTCCGCCGACGATGCCGGTGGCGGTACCGCCGCACTCTCTCCAAGCATGACATGTGGGCTGGCGTGCGGCCGACCGGGAGGTCCAGCCGCGGTGTCCATGGCTTCAACGTCCACCTCCGCAGACGAGTCCTCCAAAGGCAGGAGTGCTGCCTCCTCAACGCCCCCTCCGCGAAGGAGCAGGTGCATGACTGCGAGGGCAAAGATCGCTGAAATCCCCACGGTTACGGCAATGCGTCTGGACATGGCATCGTGCCTCCCCCGAATGGACCTGCCCCGCCGGAAGTCCGGTCCGGGACAGTGGGCAAGGAGCGGGGCCGTGGGGCGGAGACCACCGCCGTCTCAACCTTACAGAGATGCTGGCGGGGCCTCGGCCTCCGTCATTGTCATAATACATTTAGGTCAATGAGCGGCGCGTGTCAAGGGCCAAAAACAACTTTCCGCACAGAAACCCCCTTCCGCGTGGAGCGTTCTCCTGCCGCGGCAGCAGCGAGAGGGCTCAGCCGCTCAGGCCTGCTGGCCTGCGCCGGAGCCGCTCGCGGTGATGCAGCATTGTGGGCGCCTCGTGCGGTTTCCGTTATTCCGGGCCTATCGGGTTGTGGTCTCCTCTGTGTGTTCGTGAGCAGTTATGATGAAGGGTTGGGTGAGGGTCTCGCCGCCGGGGAGCGTGGCTTCGGCGCGGTACTCGCCGGGGTAGAGGCCGCGCTGGTTCCACTGGCCGGCGTCGTTGGTGCGGCCGGTGCGGACGGTTTCGATGGAGTCAGGGTCAAGGGGCACGAGGCGCGTCTCTGCTCCGGCAATGGGGGCACCGTCATCCGAGACAAGTGTCCAACGCATGGAGCCGGCCTCGTACAGAATGTCGTCTATATAGGTAGTCTGACCGGCTTCGATGGTGACCGTGTGATGGCCTTCGGAGTGCCCCCAGGCGCTGACCTCGACGTTGTACTCGCCGGCGGGGAGGTTTTCGATAGTGAGAGCACCGTCGGCTTCGCGCTGCTGGTTTCCGGACGGTGTATAGTCGCGGCCGTCCTCGGCGCGGACGCGGCACCAGGCGTTCTCCACGGGCTGGCCATCGCTCATGCGGAGGGCAATGGAGACTAGCGTGCCGGTGGGCTCCTCGCCGAGCACGAGGCGGAGGTCCTCAATGAGTTCATCCCGCCCGAGTTCCACGGTTTTCTCGGCGCTGCCGATCTCCGGGTGTTCGGCGCGGAACCAGTGCCGGCCGGGGGAGAGGAGGTTCGCGGCGATCTCGCCTGCCGCGGAAGCGTCCTTGTATAGATGGCCCTGGCGGTTGTCTTCATCGAGTGCCCGGTGGACGAGGCTGGCCCCGCGGACGGGTTCGCCTTCGGCGTCCACGATGCGGCCGTGGATTTCGCCACCGGGGAGATTCAGAACCTCCCGCCGCTCCTCACCTTCGGAGAGTGTGTAGTTTCCCGCACCCTGAATGGAAAGAAAATGCGCGGGCATTTGCCGGTTCACATGGAGTGTATAGCTGCCGGCAGGAAGCTCCGTATAGGTATAGGTATCGCCGGAAGTGGAGCCTGGAGTGTAGCTGGACCGGGTGCCGTGTGTGGTGCCCTGTAACTGGAGGCTGTAGGAGCCGAGCACAGAAGCAGGTTCGCCGCGGTAACGCACGTCGAGTTCCAGGGATGCCGAGCCGAGAACAATGGAGACTTCGCGCACGTCGCCGTCGCGGAGTTCTTCGGCACGGACCGACGCATCACCCGCACGCAGGGTGTAGGTGGCATACGGCAGGTTGTCGAATGTATAGCTGCTGTCCTCGCCGGTGGTGCCGCTGCGCTCGATCATGCTGCCGGCGGTGTAGGCACTCAGGCTGACGACTCTTCCGCGCACAGGGCTGCCCCCGCGCAGGACGGTGGCGCGAATTGCTCCGCCGCTGCCGATTTCGATATCGCCCACGTCCAGAGGGTTCGTGCCATCGGGGGAAACCTGCTCCCGGCGTGAGGTGTAGGGGCTGGGCGGGCGGACCTGGATGGTACCGCGGCCGCCGGTGACGCGCTCGAAGCGGAAACGGCCATCTTCGCCGGAGCGGACGGTGGCGGCGGGCCGGCCCGTGTCATAAGCGGAAAAGCTCCCAGTATAGTATTCCACCGCCGTGTGGGCGAGTGGTTCCCCGCTTTCGCGGTCCACAACCCGGCCGGTAACCTCGGATCCCTTGTATAGACGAACCGTCTCCTCCATCTGATAGTCATCCGCGGCCACGTATCTGCGCACCTGCCCGTCCGCGTAATCCTGGTGGGTGATGGTGTACTGCACAATAATATAGCGCGTGAGGCTGCGGTCAATGAAGCGCCCTTCCTCCACGATGGGTTGCTCGGGGCGGCTGGAACCGCCGGGGTGTGCATTCACGGCACGGACGGAGAAACCTGAGACAGGACCCCCCGTTTCAGCGTCAAGAACGTTGACGATGAGCACTCGCTCGGTCTGTGGCGGGAGTACGATTTCATGTTCTTCCGGACCGGGCATGAGGCTCTGGGCCGACATCGGTTCGTAACCCTGCTTGTTGACATGGACATGCAGGGGGCTCTCGCCGACGGGAGAATAGTAGTACCGCCCGTCGGCACCCGTCCTCGGCTGAGTGCCTCCAGAGCCCCAGTTGATGGGGACACCCCCGCTGCCGGGATAGATATGGATGTTTACATCTTCGATGGGCTGGCCTTCGGGGTCCACAACGCGGAGATGCATTTCGCCGCCTGACTCGAGCGTCAGCTCAACACCTGTCTTTTCCTGGCTTGCTGCGAGGGTGAACGACTCGTGCCCCGAGGGGACACGGCCTTCCATCCTGGCAGAGATTCCGTATCGGCCTTCGGACAGTTTTTCGAACCGGAAGCGCCCATCGGCGTCGCTTTCGACACTTGCAGCATCGCCGGAAGTGAACATGCTGGCGCCGGTGCGCAATTGCGGGGCGAGGTTCACGCTCGCACGCGGCAAGGCGCGGCCTTCGCCGTCCACGACACGGCCGGAGATACGCGCGGGGGACTTCACAACGAGTTCGACCCCTTCGAGCGGGCGATCGTCTATCGTGAGATGATCGGATTGCAAATTCGATATCGCATCTGTTCTGGCGGTGATGGTGCCTTCGCTGTTTTCCTGAACGGGGATGACGAATTCGCCGCGATGATCGACAGGGTGCCATTCGGCGCCGTGCATGCCGGTCGAGAAGCTCCCCTCGGCGCGCGAGCGGCCTATAAACGCAACCGTGGCATCGGTAACCGGTGTGCCATCCTCGTAACGGACGGCGCCGGAGATGGTCAGCTCGCGGCTCATTTTCAAGATAGCTTCGCGCTCCACCTCGTTGCGATCATCGCGCAGGTAGAGGTTGAACGCTCCGCGCCCCACGCCGGACATCCTGTGTGCGCGGCCGGCGGACAGCTCCATGGCGGCAGCCTCGTAGCCCGACTTTCTCGCGGTGAGAGTGATCTGCCCCGGATGAAACACCCGTGGAATGGAGAACCGGCCTTCCTCATCCGTAACAGCCGTATAGACGGGTAAAGTTTCGCCGAACACATCGGTCACGTCGATGCCGGCGTGGTTGGACAACTCTATGGCCACTCCCTCGACGGGTTCGCCGGTCCCACTTTCCTCCGCGCGGCCGTATATCCGGTCTCCAGCGTAAAGGTGGATATCGGCGTCAATGCGGCTTCCGCTCTCTTCCAATGTGATGGTTGGCTGCCCGGTCAATCCCGGGATGGCCTCTTCCCCGCCCACCTCGACGCGGAAGAGCCGGAGGCGTTCACCCCCGTGCCGCGCGTGGACCGCATAGCTGCCAGGGCGGAGCCCCTCGAATGTATAGCGGCCGGCGGAGTCGCTGCTGGTTTCCTCGCGGAGGCTGGACGCGGCCGCGCCGGAACGGCCCATGAACACGGGTATCTGGCCGGCGCTCGCCTCGCGCACCACAATAATTTCCGCTCCGGAGAGGGCGAACCCGGTGTCCTGGCGATAGACACGCCCGGCGATGGTTTGGTCAGCACTGGGTATAGCCAGCACGAGCGCCTCGTTGGGCGCCTCGGCAGTCCAGGTATGGACAAAATCGCCGGCGCGCAGGGCTGTGATCGCTACGGGGGCTTCAATCAGTCCGCGCAGTTCAAACTTCCCTTCTGCGTCCGTCTCGACGCCTCCGCCGGGCGACTGCAGCAGGTTCATCACGGTTCCTTCCTGCTGCGTCTGCGTATAGTGCATTTCGTACCCGGAGGCCGGGTCCCCGTCATCGTATAGAAGCGTGCCGCTGATGACGGCTTCGGAGGCAAGGCGGAGTTCCAGCCCCTGGGTTTGCCTCTGTTCCGGGGACGCGCTGACGTCCATCTCCGGTCCGATGATGAACCTGGATGCCCCGCCATAGCCGTCCAGGTGCGCCTGCAGGAAGATCAGCTTGTCGGCGCCGCCGGGGAGGTCCAGTTCAAAGGTGCCGTCCTCGCCCGATTCCGCGGTGGCTTCCTCTGGCGCCTCCTGTTCGGGGGCAGGCCCGAGGCGGAACACGGAGGCGGTGGCGAGGAGGCTTGCATCAGGGGCGGGACCGCCGCCGGGAAGGAGAACCCGCCCGGTGAGGCGAACGGTTCCGGCTGCCGGAGGGGCCGGGGCGGGGGGAGCGGCAAGATCAGCAGGCG
>SLMS01000235.1 GCA_007133495.1 Candidatus Sumerlaeota bacterium
CGTCGCGGAACACGCCCTCCATCATGCGCACCATTGCTTCTGCGGTGCGCGGTTCGACCACTTGCTCATCCCGGGGGACCGGCACGCGGAGAATCTCCCGGCCAGCCTGGTTTTCCACGCGGCGGACGATGCGCGGGCCACGCGCCATGCCCCGATTGGCCAGGGGCTGGTACGCAGCGGCCAGTTCCAGCGGCGTCACTCCTGTCGTGCCCAGCACCACCGGCCATTCCATTGGCAGTTCCCAATTGCGGTTGCCGGAGCGCTCGAACCGCGCCACGTGCTCCAGCGCCCGCCGCAGTCCCACCGACTGCACCATCCGCAGGGTGGGGACGTTGCGGCTGCGGCGTAGCGCCGTGGTCAGGTCAGTCGGGCCGAAGAAGCGGTTCTCGTAATTCCGGGGCGCGTAGCCGTCGCGAAAGACGATGGGCGAGTCCTGCACGACCGAATCGGGCCTCATTCCGTTCTCCAGCGCGGCGGCAAAGAAGAACGGCTTCATTGTGGAGCCGCCCTGGCGCCGCGCGAGCATCGCCCGGTTGAAGTAGCCGTGGTTTTCGGGGTCGGGGTAGGCACGGCCTCCGGCAAGCGCGCGCACTTCGCCATTGCGGGTGTCGAGGACGACAATGGCCCCCTGCAGGCGGATTTGCGGTTCCAGTCTGCCGCGGAAAAGTCCGCGCTCGTGGTTGGCGGCCTCGACGACGAGGTCCACCCCCTCACCCGGTTCGAGCGCCCCGGGGCCGGTGAAGTAGTGCGCGGTATTCTCCGGTATCGCCAGGTCGCCGCGCCAGCCGCCGGGCAGTTCCACGATGATCGAGCTGCCGTAGCTGCGCACCACCTCCCCCATGCGGCGCTGACCCGGTTCCGGCGGCTGCCAGTGCTCGTCGCGTGAACGCCACCGGCGCCAGCGCTCCTGCCGGCCGGCGATCCACTCCAGCTCCTCCGCTTCGAGTCCCTCGCTCAGTATCCGCTCGGCGAGCGCCTGCGCCTGCCGATCCACGGTTGTCTCCAGATGCCAGCCGGCGGACTGGAGCTGGAGCCCGGGGAAGTTCGGCTGCCCGGACACCACGCGCCGCACTGCGTCCACGAAGAACGGCGCTTCGCCTCGCGGGACGACGTCGGGGTTCAGGTCGATATTGGTGAGCACCGCCCGGTCAAAGTCGCGGTCGCTGATGAAGTCGAGCACCCACATGCGACCGAGGACGATGTCGCGGCGCTGCCGCGAGAGGTCGGGGTTGTTGAGCGGGGAGAACCGCTCGGGAATCTGCGGCAGACCGGCCAGCACGGCCGCTTCCTCCAGGTTCAGGTCGCGCGCGGACTTGCCGAAGTACGCCCGCGAGGCCGCCTCGATGCCGTAGGTGCCGCTGCCCAAGTATATCTGATTGAGATAGACCTCGAGAATCTGGTCCTTTGTGTAGTGGCGCTCCATCTGGAGTGCGACGAGCGACTCGGCGATTTTGCGTTGTACGCTCCGCTCCCAGCCGATGCCCGGGAGGAGATTGCGCGCGGTCTGTTGGGTGATCGTGGACGCGCCCTGTGCCGTCCGCCCGCGGGTAAGGTTCACCACCGCCGCGCGGACGACACCGATGGGATCGACGCCGAGGTGCTGGAAGTACCGCCAATCCTCGATGGCAATGAATGCGTTCGGGACGGCGAGCGGCAGCTCCTCCAGCGAGACGACAAAGCGCTTCTGCTCGAACAGGACCGCCATGCGCTCGCCGTAGCGGTCGTAAACGAGAGTGGCTTCGGGGGGCTGGTAGGCTTCGAACTCCTCGATGGGGGGGGCGTTGTGCACCCAGGCGGCCAAGCCGCCCACCGCAGCGCCCATCATCGCCACCGGCACCAGGACAGCCAGCATCCCCAGACGCATGAACCAGCGGGCGAAAAAGCCCGGCCCCTCGCGCCGTCGCGTCACGCGGCGGCGTCTGCGGGAGGTACGGCGCCGTTGCTTGCGCGCCAGCCGCTCGTCCAGTTCGTCCAGGTCCCGCCGGTAGAACAAGCCCATCGGGCCGCCCCGTAGCACATGAGTCCGCTCTCCCTCCGCCGGGCGAAGAGAGAGCACCTCCGCACCATGCCAAACCGCACGGGAACAGGATCAAGCTCTTCCTGCTGGTTTACGCAGCGGCGTTCCGGGCTTTCGAGAGACCCTACCGGAACCAGGGCGGCTCCGCGGCGACGGGGCGCTCCCCGTTGCTGGCCTGTCGGAGGACCCCTTCGAAGAACACGTAGGGCGTCTGCTTCGGCAGAGCACTCACTTCATCGAGCTTGGCGAGGGCGGCCTCCGGAAGATCGAACTCCAGGGCCACAAGGTTGCTTTCAAGCTGCTCGGCCGAGCGAGCGCCAATGATCGTGGAAGTGACCCCGGGCCGCTTGGTGACCCAGTTGAGCGCGACCTCGGCGGGGGAGCGCCCCACCTCCTTGGCGACCTCGACCAGTACGTCCACGATCTGGAAGTTCCTGTCGGAGGTCTTGTGGAAGACGGGGTTGGGGGCCTCACTCATCGTCTTGAGGC